>JBHLNR010000013.1:0-41077 GCA_048941385.1 Promethearchaeota archaeon | reverse complement strand
TTAAGGATCAGACTTAGGGAGATTTTAGAATATAGGTATTAATGCTTACGGAATTTTATAAAGTAGATTAAAATTCCAAAGATAACTACTCCCATAGTTGCTCCTGTAGAGAGAGAAATAATAACTGGTTTTATTTGAACAGGATTATCAATATTTGGAATATTTGGATTTTTTAAGTTTATATAATATGCCCTTTGTTGTGTTGCAACAGAAATATGATTTCCATCAGAGGAAATAGCTATATCGTTAACCATACTTTCAGTTTCAAGAACTGTAATGGTAGTATTGCTTACTTTATTGAAAATAAGTATACGGTTAATTTCTCCATCTAAAGGGTCTCTCCATAAGTTTGCCACAATATAATCCCCATTGTCAGACATAGCGATCGTATGAGTATCACCATAAATTGGAAACGAATATTTCCAAATCTTAGTTAAATTTGAAGAATTAAAAAGATAGATCCCATCTGGACATCCTGCAGCAATATAATCTCCATCTTGTGAGATTGCAACTGCTCTTATTACGCTCTCTGTATACATTATCTTAGGTGTAGAGCTTGAACTATTAAATAAAAATAATTTAAATCCTGAAGAATCGTAAGCTTGTCCTCCAGTTACAATGAATTCTCCAGTAGGGGTTATAGCTAAATCATACAGTACATCTCCCGTATTATACAGCCATATTGGAACAGAGTTGAATTTATTAAATAAATAGATAATTCCTCCCATAAAATTAAATGACACAATAAAATCTCCTTGAGAACTTATTTTTACGTGATCTCCTGCATTAGCGCCATCAATTAATAGTGTAGCAAGACTTCTTTGATATAAATATAGCTTATAGAATGAACAAACAGCAGAATACTCACCATCAGAAGAAATAGCTACTCTTCCACCAGATGTGCCGCTGTTAAAATCCCAAATAGGGGTTGAACTATTTCTTTCAAAGAGACGTGCAGTTATATCGGAATCTCCAGCAAGTATGAAATTGGAATCCCCAGAAATATCCACACTATAAATATCATCATTGGATCTCCATATCCAAAGAGGTTTTGAATTGTTCCTACTAAATAGATATAGTCTATCGTTTCCACTACCTATTACAAAGTAATTTCCATCATCTGAAATTGAAGTTACTGAGTTCTGTTCATCGGGATTTTTGGTTAAATAATACGACCATGAGGTATTGGGATCAACGTTAGCTCCTATATATATTCCTGATCCAAAACTGCCTAGAAGTGATACAATTAGGAGTATTTTTATAGTATTGATGTTTATACTCATTTCACTCAATATAATTCATTAATTTTCTTCTTCTATATTTCCATAAATATCCAATTCCTAAATAACCTGAGATAACTATAGCAAATTCGATACTAAAAATCATAGTAGATTTTTATTTTTTAATATTAGCGAAATTGTTTTATATGTGTTCCTATTTATTGTCTTAAATAATATTTAAACCAATTGTATATTTAAATATTTATATTCTACTGAATTTTCAAGCAGGCAAATAACAACGCTATCTTTTACGTTAATAGTGTGCGCAGAACCCTATAAATATGAAGCAATAGATACAGCAATCAAATTAGGTGAGGCATTGAATTTTTTATCCTATCCTATTTATAAAAAAATCTTAATTATCGTTTCATATGACCACATTCATCACAAAAATCTTCAGGTTTCTGACAATTACCACAATAATTTGGATCCGATAAGGCAACAAGGGTAACATGATTATCTTTTACTGAAAACTGGAGAGGGAAACTATGCCCTAAGCCACTGATGTCTAATTCCTCAACTAAACAAAACCCTGTCGCTACAAATATCCATAAGAGGAGTGATTTTATTCACAAATATCTAAAGTCATATATGATTTGCGTATATACTCCCCAATCTCTTTTTAATTCAAGATGATTTAAATCACTATATCTTCGATTTGCACACGCACCCTCTAATTCAACGCTTCCCATTTCTACGACTCCATCCCAAGTCGTACCTGTATTTCCCCATAAATCTTTTCGACCTGCATATGTATACCATTTTGTAATATCAGGAGTCTCATCATTAGCATTAAGATTAGCTATAAAAACACTACCAATCCTCATATCTCCAAGTGACTTTTCCCATGGATCAAGCATATATCCAAAGCCTGCTGAAAGGCATCCGTGGTTTGGGGTACCTAGATGAGCAACACCTTTTATTTGGGCACCAAAATAGTCATACCATGTCTTTATCATATATCGGACAATGAGCCCTCCCATTGAATGACAAATAAAGTAGATCTCCTTATTAACCTGCTGAGTAAAAATCTTACCTAAAAGCCAAATATAAAGTGCTTCCCCAAACTCATCAATATGGGAGCCATTAGTACCTGAATTTCCTCGTATTACATTATTAAACTCAGATGGATGGTCTGGATAATCACCATAGTACTCTATGTTGTAAATCTTTTCCCACGTAATTATTGGATAAGTTGGACTTACATTAGGATCAGCCCAATCCTGAATTATGTTCATTTTCTGTTTGGAATCCCCTCTACCATGCAATAATATCAGTGTTTGCCCGTTGGGGAGGTTAGGTGGCCATGCTTGTCCATTTTTTGGTAGGAGACTTACCACAGTAATTAAAAATATTCCTAATAGCACAATCTTAAATCTTATTCTTTTCAATATCTTTTACCTGGTTTTATTTTTTTTAATAATTTCATTTCTTAAATTTTTATATGGTTGTAGTTAGATTACATTCTCCCAAACCCATAATTTATAGTTATGTGAAAGGTTGAATTTCAAATATGCAATAAGACATACTCACATTTAAATATTGATGAAAGTTTTGGGATAGAAAGCCTTATAGGAGTTCAGTTTGAATCATTCAAAAAGATGATTAACAAATGTTTTTATTGAAATTTTTTTCCTTTTTTAATTAAAAAATCACGGGTACTTTTTTATCAACTCAGAGAAATCAAGACGAAGATCAAGACTATTTCCATTATGGATTCACATCAGGAGCGGGGGCGGGGCTCGTATCCGTCCAAGTTCCACATTTCAGTTTAAAAATTTAAATAAAAATAATTGAGGTGAAAAGAATGGGGTATGACAAGTTTGCGTTCACACGGTATGTGAGATGTCCTTATTGTCAGACGGGTGTGGTTGTTGTCGACAATAAGGTGGTGAGCTGTCCCGTGTGCGAATTAAAACGGCAGGAGAGAGTCGAGAAGCTCGAGAAAGGAAACCTTATTTCCCAAGTAATTTTAATCTAAATTTTCTTTTAATATTAATTCTGATTTAGTTGTTCGTAGAAAATTTAAAATTCTTTAGTTGAATTCAGATTAATAAGAATTATTTTCGTGAAAAATTAGTGTTATTTTGATATTTAATGATATTGAGTTTTGATTATACTGCTTACTAAAAGATTTAAAAATTAAAGATGAATAATTTCCTACAGAGATCCATTCTTCAATTTTTTTTTATGAAGAGAATGAGATTCATTTACCTAAAAGAAATTATAAATCTTAAAAAAATGATAAAAATGATATTAGAAAGTAAAAGAAAGAAGATAGTGTTTGTATTATTTTTATTAGTTCTTGCTCTAACAATACCATTTCTAACAATAAGTAATGGTTCTTTTCAAACAAAAACACCTGAGATGGCTCAAGGTCAAACAGCAATCACCTTACCTGATGGCGATATCCAGACTCCTTGGAGTACTGCCACCCCTCATTATACTAAATTAGACGAATGTGAAAGTGTATTGGACCCTGTCGATGGGAGTTATGTTGCAGCATATGATATACAAGGTGATAATGAAGAAATTGAAATATTTAGTATTGATGATTCTGTACAAAATGTCACTTTTATCTCGCAGGTTAAAATATATACCAATGGGTATAGTATTGGAGATACAAATCCACAAGTCTCTATATACTGGGCAGGTCAGTGGCAAGACTGGCAGACGGTAAATCTACCTCGTAATCCAGAGCCATATCCTCCTCCCGAAGCTGAATGGAGAGAAAATTCATTCAGTGTCATAGGATTTCAGGATGATTTATACAACCTTGAAGTTCGATATAAAGCACGGTGTACGGGATGGATTGACACGGGACCACCCTGGTATATTAGTATTCCTATAGGAATGAATGTTTTAAATGCATTTTTCTGTGAAATTTCTTATAATGAAGGTTCTGAGAGTATTGATATAACATCCCCTTCAGATACAACATATACAAGTCCAATGGAAGGATACTATCCTGGATCTTATGGTTTTGAGGAAGATGATGAGGGTACATATGGAACTGACATTTCATTTCTTAATGAGTGGACTGGGAATATGGAGATTTTTCTCAGAATGTATGTACGGGACGGCCCTTATGACGGTCATAATAAGGTACTGGAGATATTTGATTCTCAAAGTAGCGGAACAACTACAGGGGTTCACTATTTCGATAATCCTCCTATTTCTGGTACGATTGAATTTTGGTTATATATGAATGATGGTTATGGAGGCTCAGATAATAGATTTCATGAAATTCATTTCAGGAAGTCGGATGATACCATTGCGTTTCGTGCTCAATTGAAAATGCTAGAGGCTTCGGGAGATAGAGCAGATATAGCATACTGGGACGGTAATGATTGGGTTGAATTTGCTGATTGTGTAGATGAGACTTGGTATCATCACACAATTACCTTTGATTGTTCGGGTAATGGCAAATTTACATGGACAATTGCCAATGAGGATAGGGACATTATAGCATTGATTTCTGATATACCTTTTGAAAATTCAATGAACACACTTGATGAAATTTATTTTACTTCGATACGGTCTCATTACAGAGGGAGCACTTATTGGGATGCATTTGGTTTTAGTTGGGAAGATGATTATAACGTTGGAGATAATTTTAAAGAAGGAGTGCTGCTAGATTTTGAGCCCGATGATTTAGATCAAATTTGCTATGTTTTAGATGGTCAGGATAATGTATACATCAGAGGAGACACCGTTATTCCAATGCCAAATATTGGAGAACATTATATTCAAGTGTTTGGATATTCTGATGATATTTTTTATCAATCAGAATTATGTCATTTCACTGCAGGAGTAATAAAAGTGCATTCTCCTCTAGGTGTTTATACTGATCCTATGGAGGGTTATTATCCAGCGACATATGGATTTGAAAGCGAGGTAGATAACACATTCCCCCAGTATATGATAAATGATGGATCTTTTCCTATTAAAGTTAAGGCAGAAAAGAACGGTCATAATAAAGTTTTATGGTTTGATGATAATGGGTATTCTTATAGAGCAGATTGTCATAATAACTTTAATTCTGGCCGGAATAGAGGAACGATCGAATTCTGGTTTCTAGTTAGTGATGCCAGCGATAGAACAGGAATGCAAGCGAGACAAGGAACGTCAAATCTTTTTAGTTTTGGTAGTAGGTATGATAAATGGAAATATGCTACAGCGACTGAAATTGATTTAAATATACAAAAAGCAACAGGGGGAGATATGGAAAGTCCATTAGACAATACTTGGCATCATATACGAATTGATTTTGAATGTCGATATTCTGGCTCTTACATGGGATTAGATCAATATACTTGGAAGTGCTGGATTGATGGAGTAGAATCAGCAGAAATGCCATTCAGTAATAATATAGCTTATGCGGATAATTTCCATATGGGTACATCATCCGCACACCAGTATTATGATTTATATATTGATGCATTAGGCTATTCATGGGATAATGGCTATGATCTGGGTAATAATCGAAAAGAAGGGATATTGCTTGATTTCGAACCCGACAATTTAGAAGATATGTATTATATATACGACCGCGAAGACTTCGTGGATCCTGATAATCCAGTAGATATTTTTGGGGATACAGTAATTCCGTTTCCATCTGTTCGAGATGTCCTTATTACAGTATATGGAAAATATAACGGTGAAGATGTAAAGTCTGAAACACTTAAATTTCAATTTGGGAGTAGATACTCTGATAGTGATGATTATGTTGAAAGGATCAGTGTGTTTTTTTGGGTTGGTCATATGTCTGGTGAATGGTATTACGAATACTTGGATGAACTCGCTTTCGAAGGAAATTTCGTAGATAGACAATTCTCCATAGAGGATCCTTCTCCGTCTGAGGTTAAACAAGTGTTTAATAATTTGGCTGCTTCTACAGATGAAAATGATATCATTTTCCTTTACTTACACGGTTATGGGCAATATGGGTGGTTTTTTGGTCATTATTCATGGGTGGAGCTAAGACCCGCAGAGTGGTATCCTTCATATTACTTTAAAGCACAAATGGATAGATTATCATCCACAAAGAAATTCGTGATGGCATGTAGTAGTTTTTCAGGTGAATTCATAAATGCATTTGACGCAGAAGACTATCTTGTAATGACATGTACTGATATTTATTCCCATGGACATAATTTTGGGGCAACTAGCGGTACAGATTATAATAATGAAGAGATGTTTTCTGATTATTTCTTTGACATGGTTCAAGATGGATACAATTCATATGAAGCTTTCTATTTAGCTCAAACATATATTAGAGATTATTTTGAGAATGATCCACCCAATCAACAGCAAAACCCACAAATATCAGATCGGTGCGATATTAATTTCTTTGGAAATAATTATCAATAATTTTCATTTTTTTTTTTATTTGATATTAAAAATAAATGGTGGTCTTTAAATAGGCCTAATGGGAATTACGATCACCATACTTTGAACTTTAATTTTAAAAAATCCTCCCGTATAAGAGAAGTATGGGAGATAAAAAACTAATTAAATCAGTGATAATAGATTCTTTTTTTTAAATCTCCAGCTATAACATTTTCTCAAGTAAAAATTTCAGTACTCCCCATGTTTAAATACTTTTTTTGGATAGGTAGGGATATAAGTAGCTAAGTAGCTACTTATCTCAGAAATTCATTTAACCAAAAATCATTAATCTCAAATTAAAAATAACATAAAAAAATTTAAATTATGAGACTTATTAACAAAAGGATATGTTTCTATATTGGAGTAGTGTTTTTCGTTGTGCTACCGATTTTAGCTTTGGCATCATATCCTCCTGGAGAGGATCCTCCTATTGGTTGTGCTGGAGACTACGACTTGGATTCAGGCGTATATGTTTCTGGGGGTATTGCCGATACATATATTGATGATGGTTACACATTACATATAGTGACCGAAAGTGTAAGAGAATATGGTGACTATTGGAGCACGTACTTAAAAATTGTTTTCGTAGACGTTGCTGCCTATAGCATGGATACTGTAAAAATAGACATCTCTGGGTGGCAGGATTATATCGGAACTCTTAAGTTTAGATATAAACACAGTCATGGGTGGCATAGCGCATGGGATATAGAAAACGGGATGAACGATCTTGATATTTCCGATGGAGTTATTAAAAAGGCAAAGATTTATTTTGAACGCCTTTATTATGAGGCACCATGGGGCCCTCAAGATAGTGCACTTCATATAGATCTACTTAGATTCTTTCAATAGAATCTCTTAATTTTTTAAATTCTTTTTTTTTTTCAATTAATAACCATTTCTCTAAAATGCCTTGATGGTTAATCGAGGGGTTAGTTCGATATTACATTCATTCCATGCGTCAGGATGGTTTCCTTTAAGGAGCTCTTTTGATTGGTTATCAATTTTGTCTTTCGTAGTGGTGATAGTCTCAGTCGTAATGAATCTTTTTGTTAACTCAGGATAAGAATATCTGAACCTTCCAATATCAAAACTATGAGGAATAGCATATTTCACTTCAAAATTCTCATTCCTAAGATATTTAGTTCCCAATTCCCCCATGAGACCAATAATTTCTTCCTTTAAACGTTTATATTCATTATCTAAAGCCTCTTTTTCAGCTTTTATTTCTTCACATCTTCTTGTAAACGCAAAAATATCTTCTTTCATTTTCATTTCTTGTTTCAGGTCCAACATTCCCACCTTTTAGTTTTGAACTATTCACGAGAAGATATAATTAAAAAAAAGTATTCAAACAAGCGAAAATTTGAGATTGGCTTATTTAAAGTTATTCTATGTGAGGTTCGCAATTAGCAGGTCAATGGAATTTTTTTAAGAATTCTTCCAAAATGTTTGTGATATTAGTACGAAAATAGGTTTGTTCGTGTTATTCGCGCGACAAAAAGGAAAAGTAATTCCAATAGGTTTATATCTCTCACAATTTCTTTTTAATTTAGTCATGGGAAAAAAATGAAATAGAAATTGAGTTTTCTCTCCATAAATTTAAATATTGGTATTCTTCATATATGATCTTAGAGGAAGTTACGGGGCTGATTTTTTGAAAAAAAATGTCACAGGATTAGTTATAGCTGCAGTAATTTTTGGGGTTACGTTAACCTCAGTAAGCGTAACCATATTGCAAACAGAGTCGGAAGATCAAAAAGAAGAAATAGAACCAGGAAAAGAAGAAGAAAAAGATGACAAGACACCACCTGTTATTACAATTGATTATCTTCCCATAGGTGATGGAACAGATGAAAATCCTGGTGCATGGGACGTATTTGCGTATGACAAAGAGAGTGGGATAAATTATGATAGTATTAACGTCTATATTGATGATATATTAATAGGAAATAGTTTAGGAACATACGATGTACCATGCACTTTAGGGGATCATAGCATATTAGTGGAAGTTATGAACAATAATACTAAAAAACCTTTATTAGGAACATCATCAGATATAATTTCTATTATAGATGACGATATAACTCCTCCTGAATTATCTAATTTGATAATAGAGGCTAATTTTGAATATGTAATTATTTCTCTAAGTGCCATTGATTATAGTGGAATAGGTGGATTTAATATACTGATAAATGAAGAATTAATTACTCCTCTCAAAATAGAGGAACATAATAGTAATTTTATTCTCGTTTTAAAAAATCAATGGATTTTTGAATGTAGCACGAATAATGTGGAAATTCAGGCAATTGATGCGGATAATGATAGGGAAGATGATGCTTTAAGTTCTTCTATTTATGGCACATTCGAAATCAGTATAGATGATATGTATCAATTTGTTATTTGTAAAATAGAAGAATTAAAAAGTTATATTACTTCGAATATAGAATCACATTTTAAATATTGTTTGAATTATAAATTATCTTTAGTACAGGATAGTTTAGTGGATGCTCTTTATTACTTTAAAGAAGGAAAGGTCATGAAGGGCTTAGGGCATGATTTAAAAGCTTTATTTTTCCTACGGATTACTGAAAAAGCAGTAGAAAAGAGAATTAAATTATATTATGATAATGTTAAATTTATAATTGATGAGTTACACACCATTAGAAATTCCATTCATATTCTTATAGGGGCATCTTTAGAAAGTGAATTAGTTAATGATATTGTATATATACAAATAAACTTACTGAATTCGATGGACTATATTAAAGAAAATACAGAAGGCTGTTCAATATGGTGTTTACAAAATTTGATTAGATTTTCTTATTCAAAATTGAACTGGGCTGTTATGTTTCTTGTAAAAGAAAAGAATCCTAATCATATGCTAGATTGTGCTCAAATAAAATTACAACGAGCAATATGTAAAGTAAATTTTTTACTAAAAAAAGATGTAATCTCTCAAGAGATAGGAAATAATGTAAAAAGCACCCTTCTTCAGTCTATTGAAGATATTGAAATAATAAAGACGCTTTTCTGCTAAATTCTTTTCGATTGCTTATAAAGCTAAAAAGTAATACTCTATTATTATACAAATTAAAATTTAGGGATTAGATCTTAATCTGAGTCACTAAGATAATACAAAAATGTAAAATTTAAAAATTGTTTTTTCTTATTTTAAAATATTTTATTTGATGGTAGTTCATTAGAAAAGTGTCCAAAATAAATGATATCTAACTTGCTTAAAAAAGATGAAAAAGATTTTAAAACTTCCAAAAGTACGCAAAAAAAAAGATTATAGACAAGAAAGACGTAGAAGTTTCTTTCTTTCTAAAAGTGTTGAACCAGGAGCTAGTGAAGGAATATTTATTATTGAAGTAAGAGTGGAAAATATAGGAAATATTGAATTAAGAAATATTATAATTAAAGATATTTTTCCTGTTAGTTTTAACTTAACTAAATTTACTCTGTCTGAGGCTGCAACCCATGAAATTGCTCAAATAGGTGATCAAACAGAATTATCTGTAAATGTTGCCGAAATAAAACCTAATTCTTCCTTTATTATTAATTATGACTTGTCTGGTTTAGGTAATTATCAAAAATCAGAACCAGTTGTTATTATCTTAGACAAAGATAAGGAGAGTCCTTAGAGATTTTTAGTAACTTTATGTAACATTAATAGAGTGAGTCATGAAGACACAGTAATTCTGTAAAAAAGTTTAAATATCTGTTAAGTTATGAAAAACTTGTAGAATCCAAATAAGAGACACTAAGCAGTAGGCATTCGTTTAACGAATTTATTATAACTAAATTAGGATAGAACATTAATGACTTCTGATAAAGAATTATTGAAAAGACCAAGATGTAAGAAATGTGGAAAACGAATCTATAGAAATTATAGCCCTTTTAAGAATTATCTGTGGAGAGATATTCCTGAATTTTGTCCAAAATGTGGTGAAAAATTAAGTTTTGAGAAAAAAAAGCATCTATTGGAACATGAGGAATATTGTTGGATGTTAAATTGTATTGGTATTATCATATTTCTGATTATAATAGCTCTTATTTTTTTCTAATTCAGTATCTTAAGTATCTTTTTAATTGAAATCTTTAATTTACTGTAATTTGTTATAGAAATTTTTCCTGGAATTAGAAAAACAGATGAGTTAATAAAGGATGACAGCTAGATAATATTATGCCGAAATTCACCGAGCGAACTGCCTTAAAAGAAGTAGTTAAATTTGCCAAACGAGAATTTCGGGAAAAGAAGCCTTATACTGCAAAAGTATTAAGAGTTAAAGATGAAAAGATATTTTCTAAAGGAGGGCCACTACCAGTAATAGCCATCAAGCAGACACAGATTCCTTATTATATTGTTCTTTTGGATTATAGAGCTACTCTTAGAGCATATAATTTTAGTAAGGATGGTACTCTTCTCTTTGGGGAAAATATAGAAAAAGAATCCGATAAATTGATTCAAATAGAAAAAACTACTAAAATTGAATTTATCATTCCAAGAAAATAGATTTATTACGATTATCAGATTAAATGGTGCATTAGTAATTGTAGGATTGTTTCAAAAGAAAAGGAAATAAGTCAATCCCATAGCTTTGATATTGGAAAGTTCAAGTATTCTTATCCTGAACTAGCAAAAAGGTTCATCACGACTGAGACTATCAGTTCGCAATATCGAACTAACCCCTCGTTTGACGATAAAGGCATATTAAAAATACTAATAATCCCAGCGTTGCTGAAAGGATAACACACGATATAGTTTATTTATATTTGAGTAGGTTGCTTTAAATTTTCCTTTTACCTTAATACTATCTTTTTCAGGATTAGCTTTAAAAAAGTCCTCAATATTATAAAAATCATTAGTCACTAGTTCCATAAATTCTTTCAAAGAACCAAATTTTTCAAGGAAGTAGAAAGGGGAGAATAATTCTCTCAGATCTGTGCTAAGGGTGATGATTTGTTCAAATGACTCAGGAACATTCATATATACAACATTAGGTAAATATTCCGCTTTTATAGCAGGGATAATTTTTATAATTTGATTCAATTTGTCAGTAATGGGAGAGGTTTGAATAATAGATATATCCTCTGATGTAACTAAATCCTTTGTGTTCTTCAAGAACTCCTTTAATACCTGATGGTCTATCACATAAAAATGGGATATTTTTGTATCCCTTACACGATCTCCAAATGGAGATGTCCTTATTCCAGCTATGTAGGGGAATATTATGACTAAATCTAATATGTTGTCTAAAATGAGTGAGATTTTCTGATAATAATCTGCTATTTCATTGTATATTGTTTCAAGGTCTAAAAACAAGGACTTAATATCTTTAATAATTTGAAGAAACTCTCCCAATTGCTGTAAATAAAACAAATTTTTATCCAAAACGTCTTTAACATGTTCTTTATACTTGGAAAGCGATTCTACAATAATATTATATGTTTTGAGCTTCTCGGCTAATTGACTTGAGATCTGGAGATCTTGTTTTTCAAAATACGAGAGAATCTCCTCTAATACTAAATGATCATCACTCAAAATGTTCTACCCTCATAATGACACAAATATCTAATTTTTAATTATCTAGCAGCTTATTTAAAACTAGAGTTTGAAAAATTCATTAGCTTTAATAAATTGAAAGCTTAATTATTAAATCACATATAAATTTCATATTAAATAATTCAATCTTGAATTATTGATTATATGGTGCTTGAAAATATGGATACTAATTTATAAAGGCTCGTGCGGTATAATTTAAGTGTGAAAGGAGTACAAAACCCAAGGCAGATATATGAGAGATATAGAAAAGGTGAACTTGATAGAAGTTCCTTAGTTGAGATTTTTAAATCAATAATTGAAGATGAAACAGTCTTAATAAATAGGATAAGCGCTATTGAATTTTTAGGTCAAATTAAACCTTTTAGTAATAAATTATATAGAGTTCTCGAATATTGCGTAATTTCAGATTTAAACCCTGAAATAAGATCAGCAGCAGTCAACGCAATAATTAACAACTATTTAGAACTCGGATTCGAATCAGTAAAATGGGTTATTTCTCATGATAAATCAAATTTAGTTTTGATGAATATCTTCAGATTACTAGATCAAAAGGTTGATGATACTTCAAAGGTATTAGTAGAAGAAATATTTCAAAGGTTTTCTAACATTTTTCAAGTAGTCCCTCTCGAGGTTAAATTTTTGATTGATTTATTTATTGCCTTAAATCAAATTGGAAAGAGTTTAGATCTTAATACTAATTATACACACAAATTCTCTTTCAAGAATGCTTCACTGCATCATTGTAATACCGGATTTTATGCGCCTAAAATGATAGGTGTCAGAAATAAACATGTTTATACTCTAATGTTGGGTGGATTTGAACTAAAAGAATTACCCAAATCTATTTCTTTATTAAGAAAATTAAGATTTCTTACTATATACAATACAGATTTACATGGTTTACCTAAGTCTATTCAAAAGTTAAAACAATTATCCTGTTTAAAATTATCAAGAAACAAATTTAAAAAATTACCAAAGTCCATTTCTAAATTAGCAAATCTTAGATCTTTAATTTTAAATGAAGACTCCTTGAAGTATATACCAAAATGGATTGGAAAACTTCAAAGATTATCTTTTCTCAAGGATTTATCAGGTAATATAAGAAAAATTCCGAAATCATTGATAAACATATCAAACCAGAGATTTGTTAAAAGATATATAAATTTAGGAGTTGAGAAAACTGAGGCTCCGATACTGGGTTTATTAGAGCTTCTAAGTGATATCCCCTTAGAAAAAATTGAATCTTTTGAGCATGAGTTTGATTCAGAAAAGTTTGATCCAACCAATTCTATGTATTGTTTTAAATTAAATGATAATGGTAATGTAATCAGACTTTACCTTTACTCTTACCATTATCCATTGTTATGGATATTACCTAAACAAATAAGCTTATTAAAACATATTAAATGGATATGTCTTTACAATAATACAATTTCACATATCCCTAAACAAATAGGGAAACTTAAATCACTCGAAATATTGGATTTATCAAAAAATTCTATAAAGAAAATACCAAGAGCTATAAAAAAGTTAAAGAATTTACAAAATGTGGATCTTTCCATAAATCAAATTAATAAAATACCGAGATTTTTTAAAAATAATCCCATACTAAAGAAGATCGATTTACTAAGTAATCCTGTATGTAAGAGTAGAAAACTAAATTCCAAATCTCCCGAAAAATTTTTTTCCTACAAGTCTCGTTATAGTTAACGCAGCGATTTATTAGTTAATAACTTTAAACTGAAAATTAAATCTATCCCCAAACGGTTTTTTAAAATATAATTTTCATATTAAATGATTATATTCTTTTACTATTTAGATTATAACCATTTAGCCATAGAATATGTAGGACACTGATAGGCATAGTTGCAAATCTTATATAGATTTCTATGTATATGGTAGAAGGATTTTCCTCTATAACATAATATTTTAATTAATTCCGTCTATCATGAAAAGAGAGGATATCTATTAAATACTTAAATTTCATACTAATAAGTAAAGACATAATTATGTTCATGAGTGTAATATATGAAGAGAAAAACGGATTTCATCTTTTTTATGGGCATCTTGCTTTTTAGTTTTGGGGTAACCTCTGTTTCATATGGAATTATTGTCTTAATTATTAGGGTATCTTTAGGATTTACAGGGACTATTGGGTATGTTAAAGATATGGGGTTTGACCTTGTTTTTCTACTTCTTGGATTTCTTTTAATTAAGAAAAATAATAACCCTAATCCTCCGAAACGTCAGTACAGAAGATAATTCAAAATTCTCAATAACTTCATCATTATTACCAAGAAAAGCAATGTCATCAATATACTTTGAATATAGAACTATTATCCTTAGCTAGGATGAACCAAAAATCATAAGCATATCTCCTTATTGGATTTCTAACTAATAGTTTCTAAATGTAAAACTAAAGAACGTCAAGACTTTAGCTGAAGTTGCATTGATTTATCATAATATTCAATTTATAAGAAAAAAAAAGATTTTAAAATTTAAATTATAAGTATTTTTATTAGTTATTCCAGAATTCTTTAAAAACGTCTTTTAAAACAGAAGATGATTGATATAGACCATCGTGGTTTGTAAGATATACTTGCTCCCAGATAAAAGGGTATGGGGGATAAGGGATTATAGAATCACCATATACTGTTACATCATTAGAATATAATTTTGCCGCTGGCACGAGAACCATACCATCAGAACGCCACAAATATACCCACCAGGCACCTCGATAGACAGAATATTTAATATCATTATATTTCCCGCTATCACTGAGGCTATGTGGTGTATCATCAAGACCATTTAGCAAAGGCAGAAAAGGAGAAAGTTCTGATAGTTGAAAAGTTTGAACATCTCGAAACGCTACAAATTTAGCCCAATGAGCGTAATAATGAGGTGATCCAAGAGTAGCTACATGTGCGATGGAAATGCCTGCGCTCTTTAAATCCCCATAGAAGTGCTTAATCATATATCTAGCAACAATTCCGCCCATAGAAAAGCAAATTATGTCTAAGTATTCAATCGGATCTTCGCTGTCTAATCTAATGAGAAAATCTCTTAATTTTTCTGCAATAGTTTCAATAGGTGTGTCAAAATCTACATCTATGAATTCATTAGGGCAATTGGGTTTATTTCCATAGTAACTAAATGCTATAATGTTGTCTAGACCGTAATTATCAGCAAAATCATCTCGCTGTACCAGATGATTATTCCAAATACTATAGGAATTCCCATAACCGTGAAGACATAGAAGTTTTGGTCCATTATATACTGTGAAACTACGGATCTCTGATTCTACATGGTCACCATTTGAAAGAATCCCAAATATTTGAATAGTATGCTCTCCAGCTGAAGGCTTTTGAAGAAAATCTGCAATAGGCTCTTTTGGTTCACCATCTAATGAATAGGTAATTGAGCTGCTGACCAGCTCTTCCTGTCCTGTGAAGCTAAGTAAAATTTCAGGGTCCTTATTGTCCCCTATTTCATAAAACGGGTCCCAGGAATAGCCAATAGCGTCTATAAAGACACGCTTCACCTCCACTGGATTAAATTCTTTATGAGAGAAAAAGTAGACTGAGTCCATGAGCTGTGGGTCGCCCTCAAATGGGAGATTGTATCCTTCACCCTGTTCCTTTTCTTGCATGATACCATCTATCCAGAGGTGCCAATCATTTGTGCCATCTCCTTCCAATCCACAATCAAATTGAATTTTGATATGATACCAATGATTATTTTCACAGTCTATTAACGGATATATCTGACCACCACCCTTAAATTTAAATTTACCATCATCAATACGAAAGTCTACTGAATGCCATTCGGTTTCGTCATTAATTCTCATTTTGAAGACTTCATCAGAATCAGAAGTTCGCACCCAAAATTCGACTGTTCCCGAACTTCTTGAGATCCAATCAGTCATAGACATATCTTCATTGCTCTGTGCATCGGTAGGGTGATACATCTCTACAATCTTCAAATGATCTCCTAATTCTCCTTTTATTCGAAGATCACAAGAATTTCCTTGATCATCATCCCCATCTTGAATTGCCCACTGAGATTGATCTTGATAATTGTCTCCAATAGTGTAGGAAGGATCCCATGAATATCCAATGGCGTCTACATAACAATCAAAACCAGATTGTACCACATAACTACTCAAAATTCTGAGTTTATTGGGAGATACACTATTCTGCACTTCATATTGTCCTAAGTCTTGATTGTTGATATAAATTCTACACCAACCCTCAGCTAATCCCATGTAACCCCCATCTGTTGTCTCAAAATCAAACCGTATATGGTACCATTCATCAGCGAGACATTCAGTTAATACTTGAACATATTTGCCGTATAATCGATGATAGCAATCGTCAATTCGATAGTGAAGTAAATTGGCGGTATCATCCCTTAGTTGAAATTCTATTCGGCGATACACATTCGTGGTTCTTACAAAAAACTCAACAGTACCATAATCTTGAGGAGAAAAGGAATGGTAAATATCAAACATTTTACTTGAACTGTCATCAGAAAGCTCTAAGACCTTTCTATGACCTCCTATATTATCAATCACCTTGGTAGAACACCCTCCACCGTTATTTATCTCCCATTTATGAATACCGTTAAGATTATCTCCAATCTCATAATAAGGATCCCAAGAATAGCCGAACGCGTCAAACCAGGAACTATAATATGCAAAATCGTCTGATGTATGGAGTTCGAGGGTGTCTAAGATATCAACTCCACCTCCTTTAAAAGGAATATCGTGAATAAAGGGATTTGGATCTCCATCGAAATAAACATTATACGTATCCGGTCCTAATCCTTCAAATCCGTTATTGGAACACTCAAACGTAATCCTCAAATGATACCAAAGATTTTCATAAAGATATAAATTCCCGGGATAGCCTATGATTCCCGCTTCCCAGTAGTTTTGTGAATCATCCCAATACCATAGTTTATAGGTATCAGCTTTTAACTTTATTTGAGATTCTCCCGAGTTACTATCTTTTATGATGAAATATGTAGTTCCTCCATATAATTCGTCAGTAGCAAACCAAAATTCAACTGAACCACTTTCTCGTTCACCAATATTTTGGTAAATTTTTGCATTGGAACTTGTTGATTCATCCTGTAATTGGACTACTTTAGTATGAAGGTTGCCCCCAACATCTTCATAAGATTCTTTGACACTGACATCACAATTGGAGCCTTCATTCACAATAAAGTATGCTGGATTTTCATTATTTTCATCAATTTCAAATCCAACAGTAGAGCTATAAATACTGCGTTTCCATTCATCTGGTTCATCTCCGACTTCATCTTCATCAAACCCAACACTTGCAACAAAGTTTTCTCTTAATGATTCACCAGGATCGTCATAATTCGCATCATCTGTAAATGAAAATGTACCGGGATAACTGGTAGGTGCTTTTTTATAGCCTATACTTAGTGGTGAAGTAATGATAATAGGACTAATTGTAAACGTCCTCAGTTCAGATAAATACCCATCACCATCTACTTGAAGCGTATGTTCTCCATAATCTGGCATCGGTATAACAGTATCTCCTAACATTGAAACATAAGGTTGAGAATCTAAAGAATAGCTCAATGAAGTGTAATCTTCTGGTTCGATATCAATTAAAATACCTTCTTCAAAATTATCTCCTATATTGTAATTATTTTCCCAATCAAATCCAAATGCATCCCAATAGGTGGACCCTCTGTAATGAGACTGTATTGAAGTAAAATAAATTTCATCCAGCGTTCCCATTGAATTTTCAAAGTCGATATCAATAATTGATGCAAGTAAACTCCCATCCGCATGATATATATACCATGAAAATTGGCCTTTCGTACCACTCGTGCAGTCAAAGTCAATTCTATGTCGATACCAGGTGAGATCCTCACCATCCGCGAATTCAACCCAATTATTACCATCATAATATGCTATGTCTGCTCTATCCCCTGATTCCCAGCCACCTTCCAGCATTTTTAATTGAGCACGAAATGCGATAGTATTGTCCAATTTCCTAAAATGAATTTGATGATATCTATTGGTAGAGCCGACCTCCCCAGCACCTTTCATCATCAGCCAGAATTCAATTGTTCCTGCTGACTGCGGATTATCAAAATTATGAACTCCAGTCGTCTTGCCACCACTTTGAGAATCAAATATCTCTAATACTTTGTTGTGACCTTCATAAGGACCATCCCGTACATACATTCTGAGAAAACTACCCATATTTCCCGTCCACTCATCTAATATTGAAACACTTGTTCCATAAGCTCCGTTATCATCATTTTCAAACCCATAAATTGCAGGATAATATCCTTCCATGGGTTTACTATAATTTTTAGGTTCTGGTGTAATTATCTGCGGTGTGGGATCATATTCATAGGTCACCTCACAGAAGAATGCGTTTAAAGCATTCATTCCTATAGGAATACTAATATACCAGGGTGGTCCCGTGTCAATCCATCCCGTACACCGTGCTTTATATCGAACTTCAAGGTTGTATAAATCATCCTGAAATCCTACGACACTGAATGAATTTTCTCTCCATTCAGCTTCGGGAGGAGGATATGGCTCTGGATTACGAGGTAGATTTACCGTTTGCCAGGCTGTCCACTCACCATCCCACCATATAGAGACTTGTGGGTTTGTATCTCCCATACTATACCCATTGGTATATATTTTTACTTGCGAGACTGAAGTAACAGGCTGTACAGAATCATCAATACTAAATATTTCAATTTCTTCATTATCACCTTGTATAGCATAAGCTGTAACAGAGCTCCCATCAACAGGGTCCAATACACTTTCACATTCGTCTAATTTAGTATAATGAGGGGTGGCGGTACTCCAAGGAGTCTGGATATCGCCATCAGGTAAGGCGATTGCTGTTTGACCTTGAGCCATCTCAGGTGTTACCTTTTGAAAGGAACTATTAACTAATGTTAGAAATGGTATTGTAAGAACGAGAACTAATAAAAACAATACAAATATTTTCTTATTTCTTTTACTTTTTAATATCATTTTTATCATTTTCTTTTTTAGATTTTTGATTTCTTTTGGATAAATTTCACCAATATTTCATAAATTGACATTTATGAAAAAATTAGATTTCGATAATGTAATAATTTTAGATAGTTTTTAAATATTTAATAAAAAAAGATAGGATTTTTACATAAGTAAAATAATATTGTATAAGCAAACCATAAGGAGGGAAATCAGATTAGGAATCTCATGTTAAAAGGAATAATGATCATATTAACGGGTTTTTTCTTTGTCCTTGGACTCTATTTAGCGACCTATTCACCGCCAATTATAACCTCATGAGGATCAACATTATATTTTGATTATGACTATACCACTTCTGCAAGCATAAGCCTTTTGCTTGCTTTTGTCTTTCTTATAATACTAGTACTACTCTCTGGAAAACCCAAAATTTCATTTTAACTCCGAGAAGAATGATACCAATAAATTAAATGGTAGTTATTGGTTGATAATCCTTGCTCAGGACTCGGTATATAAGCTATTTATTTCTTTGTTTTCGACCATTTTCTATAATAAGCGTTGTTTGTATAATGATTGTAAGTAAAAAGATAAAAGTATAAAAACTGAAGATTTTTTTTAAGATTCAAAACTATTAAGTCTCTTTATATAAATTTGCAGATTTTTCTTACTCTTTATTTTTTATGTGATATTTCCTGATTTTAGATTCAGTAAAACACCATAGAACTCCTATTAAAACAGAAGTCAAGATCGCTAAGATATCGTATAGAATACAAAACAAAGGATCAGTATCTCCAACCATACATTGAGCATCCCCAAAAAATGCTTTCATTAAGCCAAAATAGAAAATTTGTGATAAAAGAATATGGTATGATGATTTGCCAATCCAAGAAACACCTCGTGCAAATTTATTCTGAGGATTTTTTGGAATTACTTTAAGAAAGATTAAAAGGATAAATGCGGCATAGGTATAAAAGATTATATTATAATCTCCACGTATAAAATCTATTTGGTATAAATCTCTATCAATCTGAAATAGAATAACATAATAAGCACATAGCGGAAAGATTATCCACATAAAAATATTGCGAACATTAAATATACTTGGATTTCGTGAGAACCACATACCTAATCCTATTCCACCTAAATACATTGTAATACTTATATAGAAGAAAGAAATATTACGCCATTCTTCCAAAGAATCTACTGTAGGTCCCATATACATGAAAAGCAGTAATGAGTGGCAAAATTAATTATGAAACAAATAATTAAGGTTATTAGAGCCTTAATGGTGCTACTTGAAAATCCCTTATAGATAAGAGGCATGAATAAAATGGTTTGAAAAAGTAAAGGAATAAACCAAATACCAGGACCCCAGAATGGTGATATTCCTATATACAAGAATCTCTCATCCATTAATGGATATAACTGATCAGAAATTATTGATTCAAGCTTTCCATAAATAATCAAACCCGCTATTATTGAGATCGCATAGAAAATCAAATAAGGAAAGATAAACCTCCAAAATTTTCTCTTAAAATAATTCCATGAATAGAGTTTTTTTAGAGAAGATTCTCCTACCCTCTTAAAAGAAAGCGCCATATTAAATCCTAAAATGACCATGAAAAATGGAATAGAGAGGCGTTGCCAAAGGAAAACAGCCATATTATCCTTTATTACCCAAGGGAGAGCATGTTCCGAAATTACAAAAATTATAATTATTGCTTTTAAGAGATCAATTTGAAAATAATAATTATTATCGGATTCATATTCTAGCTCCTTATTGACATTTTTATTCTGTGTGCCCATTAGATTTCACAAAATCATTTCACTAAATAATATTATACAAAAAAGAATAAAAATTGTATTATGATTTTTTTGCTATTCAGGGCTCTTGATTACTTTATAGGTTCTGCATCTTCCCTTAAGACTAAACTTTTGACTTGTTTAACCATTTGTTGAGCTTTATCCAATGATTGTATCATTTGCAAAACCACATCATGAAATTTTTCCCTTTTGCCTTCAAGGAAAATCATAGTAAACTCTTGCGAGAGCTCTTCCATTAATCCATTGAATCGTTTAATTTTCTGTTTCAGTTTTTCGATTCTTATATCTTCAATGTCCATTCATGTATTCCTAATAAAAATAGTTTTCTTAAAGTTAAATTTTTAAAAATAATTAGTTATTTTTACCATTTACTTATAAATTTATAATTTTTACAATATTATATTTAAAACTCATTCCACTAGTGAATCACATGTGAAATAAGCCCCGTGAATGAAAAAAAAGAAAAAAATTAATAATTAATTAGATTGATGGAGTCCTTCCCTTGGAATTTACCTCCATCATTGAATTTCCCCGAAACACTAATTTCAACAACATCAGCAGGTTCAAGGATATTAATAACTGAATATCGATCAAACTTCACAACCAATATATAAAAATCATCTCCCTCTTCAGATCTTACAACAATTTTTTCGGCACTTATTTCATCATTAAGTTGAATTGATTCAAATTGAATATTAGTGATGTCTATATCATTGGGTAATTCAATGAAAACAGTAACCCATTTCCCTTTACTTTTGCAGTTTAAGGTATCTGGATTAAAATCAACACATACTTCTATTATATTTTTATCTCCCTTATTTGGATCCTCCTTGTTGGGTAAATCATTAGGATTTGATAATTTATCTTGTGAATAATTCCCCTGAATTAAAGATAATGGTATACCTACAGCACATATGCCAAAAAGAATTACTATTAACCCTGTTATATTCTTTTTCATAATTCCACAATTATGTATCTTATTATCATAATGCAACGGTAAATACGCATTTTTAAATATTTGTAAAAATTGGGCTCAATTTTGTCATTTAATTCACTTGAAAGAATTGAAAATATATTTTGGCAGATTAGCATGACGTTTTTCATTTTATTCCCATGAAAAATATGAAAAGAAGAAATACATTATACTATTCACAACGACAAAAATCTATTCAATACGTTTTCATAAATATTACATTAGCTATTTATCCTTAACTTTACTACATTTTCTTACGAATATAAAGCTCATTTAAATATAACAAAAAACATTTAGGGATGATTCCCGTCAATCGGCTTCAAATAAGAAGCTAAAATGGTTAAGGGTTAGTTTCAAGAGTGTTATTGCTAACACTACCAAAAGACAAAAATCCAGGGTGAAAGACAGGAATCATGTGTAGAAGTAATCATTTTCTTATTTAATTATAGTGACTATATTTTATTATTGATTTTTGTCAAAAAGAGATAATAATAAAGTTTAAGTTTAGTAATTGGAAGTCTGCTCAATTAGAAGCTCAGTAAGTATTCCGAATGTATTATCAACGTTCTCACCCGTTTTTGTTGAAATTTCATTGTAACTAGATAAATTATATTTTTCAGCTATTTGAAGTACTGTTTCTCTATTCAAGTCGCGAAATTCTTCTAAATCTAACTTTGTTCCAATTAAAATGATTGGAATATCACCTGCTTTTTCTCTTATTATTTGTATCCATTCAGACATAGGATTTAAAGTCTTTGCTTTAGTAATATCATAAATAAGTATAGCCGCATTCGCTCCAAGACAATATGAAGGAAAAAGGAATCGAAATTGATCCTCACATGAAATATCCCAAATTTGTAATTTAACTCTTTTTCCGTGCATTTCAATAGATTTAACGTAAAAATCTACGCCAATAGTTAACTTATCTGAGGGATCAAAGATATCATAACAATATCTTTGTGCCAAACCCGTCTTTCCTGCTCCAGTTTCTCCAAATAATATTACTTTAAAAGTATAATCATAACTAAAAGGTGGTTTAAAGACAATCTTCTTTTTCTTTATGGAGAATCTTCTTTTCCAATTCTTAAATAATTTTAAAATGAATTTCATATTTACAGCTAATTCTGTGTTTTCTAAATTCTTTTTTCCTAAATACCTCTCTTCTAAGGATTTATGGGTGATTTAACCTTTTAAATCTTTCAATTATGACGTTTTCTCATATGAAATAAAAGACATTTCACTTAAGTAAAAGGATAAAAAGGAATTTTGTTGGTAACATTCAGGCAATGTCAGATAAGCTTTAATTTAAATGTCAACCATTTACTTTTAATGAAAGTAAAAAATCTTATCTTTAAACATATCTTAATATTTTTCTTAACCTTTTCAAGTTGTATTTACTTAGTATTTGCTAGTTTTCAACTTGGTGATTCATCACTCCCGATAGATGAAGAAGGATTCATAGATTATGATTGGGAAGATAAATTAGCGTCTCAATCATATAAACTTAAAGTAGAATTTATAAAATTATATCAATATGAAGAAATAATACGTGCTTTAGGTGTTAATATATCGGTCAGTAAGTATGATTCTAATAGCAGTAGCTATGAAGTTTTGAATGTTGATACTTTAGAATTCCAAAATCAGTTATGCTTACTCTATAACAGAACAGATCAATACTTTAAATTTGGTGACAAAATGAATAATCTATTAATTCATGGTTATGGAGGGTATTATATTATACCAGATGATCCTGTTAATGTAAATATCGTGAAATTATTCATTGAAAGTTATACTGCTTGGTCTGCAAACGTTACTGAAAATACAATAACTATTGAAATCGGCAATGATCAAGCAATTTTAACCTATAGTGAAAAAGGGGTATTGATTAAAGAAGAAATAAAAAACAACAATGAAATAGTCTCAACTTTAACTATTATCAATCCTAATGATGATAAAGATAATCTTATCTTCACTATCTCAATAATAGCCACCACAATAGCTACAGCATCATTACTAATTCCAATTGTAATTATAATCATTAAAAAAAGACAAAAATAAATAAATTCAGAATATTTTTATTCTTCGATTTTCAGCTTATCCTTTAATTTTAAATCGTTTTTGGCCATCATTGTCTCAATTTGTTGATCATACACAATTACTTTTTCTAAGTTATTTTTAGAGATTGTTTTATTTCCGTAATTCTTCAGCTCGATGATTTCTTCTTGAGATGAGAAGATTTGATTCTTATCAACAACCCCAATTATTTTTTTCATTTTTTTCCGTTCTTTATCATAAAAATAAATTTTGCAGATAAGATCTCCACTTTCCATATCAAATAATAAAATAGAATCTATTTAAAGGAAAATTTTTTAAGAAATTTAATCTCCCGTGGGTTTAATTGAGCTTTTTTCTATTAGCAAAACTGAAGTACGTTTTGGTGCTCTTGTTCGATGGATTACACCTTTCGGCACAGTAAATCCTTGATTGGGTGCTAATTCAATTACTTCTTTTTCTAAATCAATTAAAAGTAATCCGTCGATAACATAGAAGAATTCATCTTCACTATTATGTTTATGCCAATGAAACTCTCCCTTGATTACAGCTAATCTGACAACTGAGTCATTAACCAAGCAAAGAGAGACATTCTGCCAATCTTTTGTAGACATATTAATTATTTTAGAAACATCAATAACCTCTAGAGGTCCATACTTTATTTCAGGATCAATCGAATATTTATTATAATCACTCATTATTTACACCCCTTTGTAGCTAAAAACAATCTAAATTCTTCAAATTTATATTTATTATAATTATCTTTAAGATTGATATGGAATAATTTTTTTATCTTGAAAAATCTACCTTAAAAAACTCTAAATTGGCGAATAAAATTACAAAACCTTCAATCCCTAGCGTTATTTTAAACTTGATTTTTGTATAACCAATCAAGTAATTGAGCATGATAACTCAATAAGGGGATATTTTTGCGTATTCATGCCATTAGAGCAGCCTAATCTCTGAAAAAAACATGGATACGAATTGAATTAATTAGGGGAAAAAGTTAGTTTTATTCTCCTTTTGTGGGAATCATGCCAGTTACTTCATTAATCTCTTTATAGAAAACGATATAACTAATCACAATAAGAATTACGAAGGAGTTTTAATAGTGTCATTTAAATAAAAAATAAAAAAAGCACCTGTCAATAATCCTGGATTTTTGTCTTTTGAAAGTGTAATCCTTTCATATTCTTTTTAAATATTTTTCGCGTAATTGCGAGCATTAGCAGGTGCGACCTTAATTCTACTTGATATTGCAAAAATTGACTTACATAGCGAAATGGTTTTTTTCTTTAATTAGGGGCTTAATATGAGTGTCTTAAACACAATTTCAGAAGGAAATATTTAAACTGCTAGAATTTTTGTTATTTTTTGAATTATAAGTAAGAGAACCTTTCCTGTTAAGATTTCTCCCTTAATTTGTTTTTTTCTTGCACTACTTCCCGAAGAGTTCGAACTTCACTCAAAGTACGTAGTATAAAACTAAATATAGTGAATAGAGCTTATTATAATTAATAAAAACCAAAAAAAAGGTTAAAAAAATGAATAAAAAAGAAAGAAAAGTTAGTAAGGTATTTGTCGGACACAATCCAGTTATTCAAAGTTTTATTAGATAATTATTTTTTTCTATTATTTTTTTATTATTCTCTTTTTCTTATACCATTCAAATAAAACTAATTATTCCAATAATAGTTAAATTAAGAACATGTACATTTTTATTACTTTACTATTACTTCAAACTTCGCGCAAAGTGCATGGGATAAAACTAAATATAGTTAATTATCTAAATTAAAATTAATAAAAAAAATAAAAAAGGTAAAAAAAATGAGAAAAAATAAGAAATTATCTTTTAGTGAAAAAGCCCAATTGAAAGTTCTTAATTCAGGATATAATCCTCGTTTATACAATCAATAGTTTTTTTTTAATTTTTAATTTTAATTTATTTTCTAAATCTCATCCTTTTAAATCTCTAATTCATTGATTCAATAAAGATCCTTGATGACAAAGTCTAGATATAACTCGCTCAAAGTCTCTTTTAGAGGATACCCATTCTTGGAATCCCAACCCATCTTTTCGCAAAAACCTTTATAATCAGCTTTATAATCAATAATTTTCCCTTTATGAGGTCCACTCTCAAAAGGAGGATCACCAATCGCCCTTCCATGTAACTCATTTTCAGCAAGAATTATCCCTTCTCGAATTGTAAAGGCTTGACGTAAGGTTTGTATTCTGCGACCAATCTTGATTAATTCTTCTATTGAAATATCCCATCCAGTAACAGCATTGATAAATTCTATCATAGGATATTTCTGGAACATGTTCGCAAACAAACAAAGTCCAAGGCTATTTGAAAATTGGGCAAGAGAATTTACTAACATAAGGGCTTCATACCTCTCATCTCCCAATTCGCTAGAGAGTTTTGGTAGAACAAATCCATCAATAAACTGATTTCTCCCAATTGGACCCATGGCAATCATATCAATATTTGAATTTGTATGTTTACCAGGAGTGGGATCAAAAGCAAATGCCATACCTAGAGAACTCATATGCTTCGAATCATGCATACCGAGTTCTTGTCCCATCGATGTAATCGCGAATTTCTCGCTTCCCTTTCCGATTTCCTCAGAAGCCCTTTTACATCCATCAGCTAAAAGATCTCCAAAACCGTCCCTCTTCACCATCTTCTTGACAAGTTCAACTGCAGCATCCGAATTACCCCAAGTTAATTCAAGTCCATCCGTATCATCTTTATCAATTAACCCATTCTCAAAACATTCAATTGCAAAAGCAACAGTTCCTCCTGCTGAGATTGTATCTAAGCCAGCTCTATTACATATCTCATTTATTTCAAAAATAGACATAAGGTTGTCATTAAGTATTAAAGCACCAAATGAGGCACATGTTTCGTATTCTGGCCTATGAGTCTCCTCAATGTTTAATTCGGGAATTTTCATTATAGCACCGCACCGTACAGGACATGAAAAACACCCAAAATCTTTTTGTTTATATTTATCAAATTCAGCAGCAGATATTTTATTTAGTCTTTCAGTAGGAAAATCATCCCTTGAGTTCCCACCCCAATTTTTTACAGGTGAATCTCCAGAGCTTCCTGAAAACACATTACCTGCAGTAGTACCATATTTTTTGAATATACTAGCAAGACCTTTTGCTGATGCAATCAAATTATTATATTCCTTTGAATGATTCAGCAATGTATCTTTATCTGCTAGAGGTATCTTCTTATTTCCTTTAAGAACTATAGCCTTTAATCTTTTTGATCCCATGACAGCTCCAAATCCAGATCTTGCAGCGATTCTCCCCTTGTCATTAACAATACCAGATATTAACGATAATTTTTCCCCCGAATGTCCGATACATGCAACCTGAGAATTTGCATACTCTACTTTTAATCTTTCTTCAGTTTCAATGGCGTCCAAGCCCCAATAATCCGAAGCGTCTAATATTTTTATCTCATCATTTATGATCGAAATAATTTTTGGCGTAGGGGAAATTCCTTTTATTAATATCCCATCAAAACCACATTTTTTAACTTCTGGACCAAAATAACCACCACTATTAGAATCACCCCAAGTTCCTGTCAAGGGTGATTTCCCTGCGATCATATATCTTCCGCTAAGCGGAGCTACTGTACCGGTTAATAATCCAGGGAAAAAACCTAAAATTGCTTCAGGTCCTAGCGGATCTGCTTTTGTAGGCATATTTTCATAAATTAATTTAGCAGCTAATCCATATCCTCCAAGATATTGCCGATAAATCTCTTCTGGAAGCGTTTCTTCATTATAAGTTCCATCTGAAAGATCAAACCATATTATTTTACCAAAAAATCCATTTACCATTGTTCCTTCCTCTTTTATTTCATTCTAAAATTAAGAAATTTTCTTACTTAATCAAATTCTTTTGTTAAATTAATAGGTTTTTATTTTGATCTAAAGTGATTGATGACAATAGTGTCAATAGAATATCTCATATTCATTTCTTTCTTGCGATATATTCAAGGATACAAGTTCGGCCAGTATTGTAATATCTACCAATAAGTATTTGCTTTTTTTCCTTGTATATAATCTCAAAATTTTTAAAATAACTATCAGGTTCATTGTCTTTGTAATAACTATGTATGTATTCTTCATTATCTTCTTTAGTGATAATTTCACCAGGATTGATTTCTTCTCCTTCTTCCGACCACTTATCATCAATAGATAGGAAGTTTAGATAGCATAACCCTGCTTTTTTTAAAACACGGTGCATTTCATTAATAGCAATTTCACTGTCTCTTTTACTTAGATGAAAGATAGAGTTATATGAATAAACATAGTCGAAAAAATTTGAATCAAATGGTATCTTCCTCATATCTCCTTTAATTATATTCAATTTAACATTTTCTTTTTCAGAATATTCAATAGCATCCTTAACTTTTTCTTCTGAAATATCAATTCCATACACTTCAAATCCATTTTCAAAAAAAAAAGCAAGTTTAGGGTCATAACCTCCAGCACCACAATCTAAAATCTTCTTTCCTAAAGGGTTGGAGTTAATATACCACAGAAAATTGTACAGTGAGGGTGGATAAAACTTTTTTATCATTTTTACAAACCTATATTCTATAAAACTTAAATGCAATAAGATTTATATTGTAAGCAACATAACTTTTTGTTAATTTCTGCAAAATTTATTAATTAGAGGGAAATTATAATGAGTCCAGCAATATTAAAAGAATTAAAATACTTATTTTTAATACAACTTGCTGTTTTTCTAATCTTTGGAATAATTTTCACTTTTTTCGTAGAACAATATATAGAATGGTTCGATTGGCCTAATGAAGACCCAACTGCAGGTAGGTATATAGGTGTTATATTCTTAAGCTTTGCTTTTGCCGAATTTCTAGCATATAGAGAGTCAGAATGGGATAACGTTGATTTATTTGTTATTCTAGACATTGTATTTTGCATTTCAGGGGCAATAATTCAGTTAATTGGGGCATTTGTTGATGAAACTGGATGGGCAGGATGGTTTAATTTTGCAATACAAATAATATTTTTCATCCTATTCTTATATTTCTATATTCAACAGCAAAAACAATAAAATCTACTAAAATTTTTCTTTATTTTTTTCTTTAATCTACTTCTTTTCTAAATTGGTTGTAAATATAATTGCTAATACTTATTTTTCCCCCGTTTTTTTATTATATAACTAAAATATTGAAAGATTACTAAAAGAGATGAACAAAAAAAATTGGTCATTTGATGAAGTAATCAACCGTTTCGAGACTCAATCTGCTAAGTGGGAAACTTTTGATAAAGATGTTTTACCTCTCTGGGTTGCAGATATGGATTTCAAGTCACCTGAACCGGTTATAAATGCTATAATTGATCGTGCAAAACATGGTATTTTTGGTTATTCTGATTATCATTCGGATTATTATGACGCTGTATTAGGATGGTTTAAGCGGCGATATAAATGGGAATTGGATAAAGAATGGCTTTCATTCACACCAGGAGTAATTCCCGCAATAAACGTATCCTTACGAGCTTTTACTAATCCAGGAGATAAAATCATAGTTCAAAATCCAGTTTACTATCCTTTTTATGGTGCAATTGAAAATAGTGGTCGAAAAATTCTATTTAATCCCCTAAAACTTTCAAATGGACGGTATATCATGGATTACGAGGATCTTCTCAAAAAAATTAAAGATCCACGAGCGAAGATGCTAATTCTTTGCAGTCCTCATAATCCAATAGGACGAGTTTGGACGAGAGATGAATTAATCCAACTTGGTGAGATCTGCAATGAAAATAATATTAATGTGCTTTCTGATGAAATACATTGTGATTTGATTTATCCTGGGTTTAAACACACAAATTTTGCCACAATTAATAAAAACTTTGCAATGAATTCTATAACTTGCACTTCATTGAGTAAAACTTTCAATCTTGCAGGGCTCCAACTCTCAAATATTATAATCCCAAATAAAAAACTAAGAGATCGCTTTAGAAATACGGTGGAAAGTATATTCATTCCTGAGGAATTTGGGTATCTCCCTAATACTTTATCATTAGTAGCATTTACAGCAGCTTACAGAGATTGCGACGATTGGTTAATCTCTCTTATCCAATATTTAAAAGAAAATATAGAATTTCTTGAAGAATTTCTTAAAAATAATATTCCTCAAATTAAGGTTATTAAACCTGAAGGAACATATCTCTTATGGCTTGATTTCAGAATGCTAGATATACCTGATAAAGAAATGGAAAAATTCCTTCTCGAAAAAGCGAAAGTGGCATTGTATGATGGTTCTAAGTTTGGTAATGGAGGTGAAGGATTCCAGCGCATAAATATAGCATGTCCTCGTTCTGTTCTCCATGAAGCTTTAAAAAGAATTAATAGGGCAGTAGAAGATTTAAGTGGGAAGAAAAAAATTTGATTTTTATAACTATTACTATAATACTAATTTTCATCGCATTATGACTCACAATCCATTTTTAGCTTAAGCTTTATTTGAAACAGTTAATAATTCATTTAATGAAAAAATTAGCAGAAAAACTAGGAAAAGTCAATATTCAACTGCCTAAGTGGACGAGAGACTTACTTTATGAGCATCTAATCGAATTTTGTGAAGATTTTAAGAATCATGATAGAATTGAAAAAAAAAATTCTGCTAAAAGTAGATTTTAAATTCTTAATAAAATTCTTAAATTTTTAGATTTATTTGATAAATACCTCTACATTCCTTATTGGAATCCACCCCTTTATGCCCTCTTTGCTAGAAACCCAAAACCAACCACTCTCTTCTTCCTCTATAATAAATTCTTCTCCAACTATAGCATTTATTTCTGTTGCGTCGTAATCTCGAAGTAAAATGGCATTTCTACCTTTAATATTAAGATAACTTTTAGGAATCCACCCTTCCATTCCATTTTTATTTATACACCAAATCCATCCAGGCCATTCACTCTCTTTCTCAACTATCTGTACTTGCTCACTTTTTTGAATTTTCAATGGATCAGGAAAAGGAGATCTATATTCTGCTATAACTTTACAATACTTAACTTTCATTTTTAATACCACTTATTAACTCGAAATAAAAAAATCTAAAAAATCTTTTCAAATTAGATAAATTACCATTTTCAATAGTAAAAAACTCACTTCAATAAAATTTGATCAAGAATATCATTTTTGATTTGGGTAATGTTTTATTAAGTTTTAAGCCTGAACAGTTTTTAATGAATTTTATTAAAGATAAGAATCGGATTATAAAATTTATAGCAAATGTAATTCAAACAGATACATGGTTACAATTAGATAGAGGGAATATCTCGCTCAAAAATGCCCAAAGGCATTTCATTTCTACTTATCCAGAGGAAAAAGAACTAATTATATTATTTTTCAATCATTGGCAGGAAATGTTAATCCCAATTCAAACAAATATAGATTTAGTTAAGGAATTGAAATCAAACGGTTATAGATTATATGTTTTATCTAATTTCATGATTGAGGCTTTTGATTTTGTAAAAGCGCGTTATAATTTCTTCTCATTATTTGATGGAATAGTAATCTCAGGTAATATTCAAATTATTAAACCTGAAATGGGTATATATCAACATTTACTCCAAAAATATAATCTTAACCCAGAAGAATCTGTGTTTATAGATGATGTTGAACAATTCACTCTACAAGCTGACAATATGTATATGAAAACTATTCATTATTTACCGACAACTGACTTACGATCCGAATTAAGGAGGTTAGATGTAAAAATCTAGCAGGTTTATAACTTCCTAATTCTATAAATTTCTATTCCATACTATATCCTGCTTCTTCCCAAGCTTTTTTAATTACTGGATTTTTATTAAGAAAATTATCAATAACTTCTTTTTTTACTCGATTGAAAGGACAAGAAAAATTAAGACATTTTTTACATCTTTTTAATACTAAAAAAGTAAAAAAAACAATTATTTCTATAGTCGCAATTATTAAAAAGATAAATTGTTCTCCTAAAATTAGAAAAATTAATGGATATCCCATAAGAATGACAAAACCAATCATTAATTGTATCTTTTCAGATAGGTTTATAGGTTCTGGATGGTATTTCCAAAGTTTGAGACTACCGTAATTCGCAATACAATGAATAGTTTTTCCTTCTTCCGTATAGAAAGGACAATGACTACAGAGAATTCTAATTTCCCAAAACTCAAAAAAAAACAACCAAAATCCAATCCAACCAAATATAAACCAACCATAATTTGAAATAATCATACCAATAAAAGTAGTAACAACAAAAACTAGAAAAAATCCAACAAAACTTAACAAATACTTTCTATGGAAATGGCAAATTAATTTACCTTTAATTGAACAATTATCACACTTTTCAGTGTCTTTCCATAAACAAATATCATGTAGACTTCTCATATAATCACTTTACTATTCATTTATTATTGCTGTTCTTAATAGATACAAGGGCCATCTCTTCAATATTCCTTTTGGAAGTTTTCCATTTCTCACTTTTGTTAAAATTTCAGACCGAGGAGCTATAAAATCAATTGGAGTTTCACTGATTGTTTTGATTTCTAAAAAACCTTTTTCAATAGCTTCACTCAAGCCTTTTTCCTCAGAACATGTTAATATTGTATTATTAAGTTTATCTTGATCTTCATAAATGTTAAAGTTCGCTGGAGCAATGTATAAAACCCACTTATATTCATTCAAATTTGTGAGTAACATTGAATCACTTTTTAAATCATATTTTCTACTTAAACATCTAACAATATCACCTGGATCAATAATTCTAAAATCTTCAAGGGGAATATAGTCACCTGCATAAATTGAATAGTTAGTAAAAATTGGGATATTTTTCGCAATTTTTATAGGATATTTTAACTTAAAACAGGATCTCCTAATTCTTCCATGAATTTTTGGGAGTTTTTCTTGATCTGCTAAACTAATTACATCACCAAGATCAATGTTGATCATTGCTTCTGAATTATGTAACCTTGAGACTAGAAGCTTACCAATCTGGTTTTTAGTTCTAGTGATTAATTCTCTTCTATTATCATGTTCTATAACAGGTAATGTTAAAGGAAACACATACATTTTATTTGCACGTGATATTATGAAATCTTTTTTAGTAATACTCGATGCAAATGGACCAATTTCTGAAACAACATATAAATTTGTAAATCTTTCATTACCTTTTTCCCATTTCATGAACTTTCTTATTAAAGACCAATCTGATTCGGAAAGTGAACTAATACTAAATATTAATGTACTCTGTGAAAGTTTGTCTGAAAGCTTCTCTTGGATAATTTTACATGCTGAAGTAAGATCTTCCCTCTCAAAAATATTCTTCAAATCTTCTGGTGTATAATTGTCTTGCTTTAGACTTCTATTTAATCCTTCCTTTAATTTATCGAGGTTTGCCCAACTAAGAATGGTGGCTGCGGGAGCGGATATTACTGATATATCTTCCAAAGATAAAATTTGTGAGATAACTTCTAACTTTTTTGAATTTTTGTACTCGTTCAGTAGATAATATTTTGGATTTAATATTGATAGCATAACTCTTTGTGAAAATTCAGATGAGTATAAAGAGATATATTTAATTTCATCGAAAAATTGTATTCCATCAAATTTCATCCTTGAAGGAACAAATATTACTGCTGCTGATTCAGAATTTAATCCACTTGATTCAAATATAGCTTGCATTCCAGGAGCCCATTGTCTCTTTACAACCTCCTCGGACATATGAAACCATTTGAGGGCATCTAAATTGCTGTTTGTTGTCCCTGAACTATGACACATAATTAAGGGTTTAATGTTTTGATTTTCAAATATGTATCGAGAAAGATCCACAGAAAGATCTCTAGAATTAGACTTTTCTTTTACTATTTTTTCGAATAAATTATCTACTGAATCTAAACCAGAATTTTTTAAAGAAAGTTCTTCAAACTCTTCTCTTGTGGTTATATCTAACCATTGCTTCCAATTTATAAGCTTGATTTCTGAAAAAGCATTATTAATTAGCTTTTGAACTTCAGGATCAAAATCGTAAGATTTCAATTTGACTGAATTTAGTTATTTATGAATACAGAATAATTAGAATAATTTGACAATAATTATTAAATATGATCCAAAATCCCATAAAGACCTGTTGCAGAGTCTTGAAAAATCGAAATATTTGGCGGAAAGTAAGTAAACAAGAAAAAAGCTAATGCAAGTATAAGCATTGTTGCCCATGATACATAAATAACCCAATTAGAAAATTTCTTCCTTGTTATAATTTTATAACTCGCCATTTGACCAAGAATAACTCCAAAGATAAAACTAAATATATCTACTATTAGAAGTTCTATTTTAAATATGGTCGTATATGAATAGAAGACAATTAATATAGTTGCTATGCTTATAAGTGAGGCGATGATCTTTGCTATCACCAAATTGTTTGAGTAATTTTTAATAAAATTATATTCAATTAGCGCAAATACTAACAACGACCAAAATGGCAGTTTCAAATGCTCCCAAACGCTTTCATTTACAGGAAAAAAACCTCCTAGTGGTGCCCAATGACCTAACCATTCAAACATAAAATGAAATAATGAACCTATTATTGTAACAAAAAATATTCCTATTACTTCCCAGAAAAGAACTTTTTTCAGCTTATTATATTCACGCTCTGGTGAAGGAATTAGATCACTTTTAACTTTAGTACGAGATATATTCATAATCTTATATTAAAAAAAAAATTGAGGGTAAAATAGGTTATGTGCATAAGATATAAATTAAATCTATATTTGCCTTAAAATAATTAGAAATTTTTCTTAGATTTCTTATATTTCTGTAATTATATTATGTAAAATCCTTCTATAAATCTTAGGATAAATCTCTTATTATATGAATCACTTCAGAAATCTCTTTTATTTCAAAATCAGGAATGATTTCAAACGATTTTGGGTTATTTAATTCGTTAAACCATACAGAATACATTTGAAATTCATTTGCTCCCTTAATATCTGTTTCTAACATATCTCCAATATGAATTGCATTCTCACCCTTACAGTTTAATTTTTGAAGTGGGATTTCGAACATTATTGGGTGTGGTTTGAAATAGCCAGTTTCATCTGAAAAAATAGTAACATCAAATAAGTCGAGTATCTCATGTTCATCTAAAACTCTGCTTATAATACATCCTGGAGTAACTCCAGTATTCGAAATCAAGCCGATTTGGTAAATTGGGGCAATTTCTTCTAGAGTCTTTTTCACACCCTTTTTGAGCGATGGTGGATCCTGCAACATTAGGGATTCAAAATCATCTTTCAATATTTCTAAATCCTCTTTAGATATCTCTATGTTTAACTTCCCAAGTACATTTAAAATTCTCTCTTGAGTATAAATATGACGAAATTCAATCTCTTCAAATGAAACTTCTGTAAAATGAAATCTTTTTTCATAAGCATCTCTTAATTCATCAATCGATAAAAAAATCTCTCTTTCTTTGAGAAATTGAAAGAATATTTCGAATCTTTGTATTGAATAAGATTTATTATTAATTAGAGTGTTCCATAAATCAAAAGTAATGGCTTGAATCATAAATTACATAATATTACTAGTAATTAATCTGTTTCTATATGTAATATCGATTAATTAACCCATATTGGTTATAAGCGCAAGATGTCAACAAGAATTTAAAGTTCACATATAGTTCAATAAGGGTTTAAAGTTCAAGATTTAAATCTATTTAATGAATGATTAGTAGAATAAATATAAAGAAAATTATATTGAATTATATTTTAGGTTAGGATATATGGGACAAACAGCAACTAAAGGAAATTATAGACATTACATGTATTTTTTGTTTGGACAAAATTTTTCAATTTTAGGTTCCCTAATTGTGGGATTCGTGATAACATGGTGGCTTACAATTGAAACCGGGAGTGCTGTTATTTTATCAATTTCTGTTTTTTTGATGTTTATACCTCAAATTGTAGTTACTCCCTTTTCAGGAGTTTTATCGGATAGATGGAATAAAAAAGCGATTATAGCAATTTCTGACACTATGCAGGCATTATTAACTTTTTTACTATTTGTATTTTTTTTATTTGACATTAATAATGTATGGTTGGTTTTAGGAATTAATTTCTCTCGTGCTGCATTATTTGCATTTCAATTACCTGCAGTTCAATCATTAATCCCTGTTATGGTTCCTAAAGAAAGTTTGAGTCGAGTAAACGGGTTTAACTTCTTATTTACAGGAATGATTTATAGTATTGGACCCATAGTAGCAGCAACTTTATTAGAATTTTTCCAAGATAATGTAGAACAAATCTTCTTTATTGATATTTTAACTTTTATGATAGCTCTCATTCCCTTAGTGCTTATAAAAATCCCTTCAGTACATAAACCCATTACAGAGGAATCTGCTGAGAAATCTTTCCTTAAGGATTTTAAAACAGGAATATTGACTATTAAAATGATTCCTGGGCTTTTTGCCATGATTATATTTGCTATGATCTGGAATTTTATTCATAGACCTTGGGCTGTATTAATGCCTTACTTCGTAAGATATACTCATGGTGGTTCTGCTTTAGATCTTGCTCTTCTAATGACTTCTGCTCAACTTGGCAATATATTAGGTTCTATTATTATGTCAATAAAAAAGACTTGGAAACATAAAATTAAAATAAATATAATTGGTGCATCGATATTTTTCATTTGCCAGATTCCTGCTATTCTTGCACCAAAAGGAAACTTTATTTTAATGATTATATCTCTTTTTCCTGCATTCGTACTTTTTCCGATCACAGTTGCATTATATCTTGCAATATTGCAAACTGTTGTTTCTAAAGATAAAATTGGTAGAATTATGTCAATTGATCATATGATTTCGATGGCAATTGCACCTCTAGGAGCTCTTCTTGCGGGACCATTAGCAGAGATTATGGGTATTATTCCTCTATTTCTTACCTTTGCGATTATTGGGATTATCCAACCATTTACTATATGGTTTTTTACAAAAATAAGACAACTTGAAGTCATTGATAGAGCGAAAATGATGGAACCTGAGGAGATCGAGGAGGCTAAAGAAATCACAGAACCTGCTCAATTTGCTGAAATAATAGAATAAAATCAACCAATTTTTTTTAATTTTTAATAATAGATTTTAAAAAAATAGATTTTAGAGTTTAATAATTATTTTGCATTTTCATCTTCTTCCATAATTCCCAGTTTATTTCCTTCTGTATCTTTGAACATGTAGAAGTGCCCTACTCCAGGGACAGAAACTCGAGGAGATTCAATTGTTCCCCCTTTATCTTCTATTAACTTTTTAGTTTCATCCACAGATGATACGCTAATATAATTCAATACTTGATCTTCAGGATCTTCTCTTGGTTGTAATCCACCATTTATCCCAGGTTCTTTTTCTTCACCTGCTTCTATTAAATGATAATCAGGATTTCCTTCCCAAGCTTGAATTTTCCATTTAAATACTTTTTCATAAAAAGCTTTTGCTCTTGATACATCATCTGCATTAATTTCAAAATGGACTATTTTTGGCATATAATAACCTCATTTTATTGATATTGAAAATTTTATAACGTAAGAATTACAACAATAATAAAATAGCTTTCCATTTAAAACATAACCCCAAGTAAAAAATTGTGATTTTGATTGGTGGATTGAATAATATCGACATAACATGGAGATATCATCCTCGTATGCATTCTAAGTCGTGAAAGTGTGCTTTCACGAAGATTTTCTATCTTACCGTTTCATTTTGTGAATACTTGGATCCAAATAGGGGATCTCCGAGTAGATAATTTCAGTACGTTTTTTATATAATTCATTCATAACAGCATCTTCAGTAAATTCAGGTACATTCATTACTGTCCATCCATGTACTCCACCGCCCACTAAACCATCTGGTTTATGCATGTCAGTACCGGTTAATACACCTACCTCTCCTTTATGCCTTTTACAAAAATCATAAGTCTCCTTATCGTAAACATTCTCAGGAAGAGAATCATCATTGACAATTTCAAAAAAATCTACTTCCCATTCCAATAATGTTTCACGGCTAGGGTGAGTCTTCATATTAAATTCATTTATACTCCAAGGGATATGATCACATACTACTACTCCTCCTTGATTATGAGCTTCACTAATCGCATCGATAATATGTCGGTCTTTAGGTTTCATAGGAATTTTAAGATACCATTCTGAAATCCCAATAAAGTTTAAATGAATTCTCCTTGTTGACCACTCCATTCCACTAATTATAACGATATTTTGATTAGAATATTCTTTTTTTACTTCTTCAATTACCTCTAAATGACGCATGTCATTATGATCAGTAATAGCCAAAGCATTATATCCCATTGCAATATGCCACTCAACATTCTGTTTGACTGTTAATTTACCATCGCTAAACATTGTATGAGAATGTTGATCAAAAATTAGGTTATACTTGTTCTTATCAAAACCAGGTGGAACGTATGGAATGACATCCTTCCAATCAGAATCAGAATAATTACTTACCATAGGTTCAATTACCTTATACATTACTGATATTTAAATGTTCTAGTAAAGAGAGATGACAAAAATGTCTTGCTAACGACAATTAACGGAAAGATTCTTTAAAATAAAAAAATCTTAAAATCCTTAAATACTCCCTTTTAATTATGAATTATTTCACAAAAGAAACCCTCGTTTCTACCATTCAGGATAGTACAAAACTCATAGAATTAGTTTCTCAAGAAGGTTCAGTTATAATTTCTGAATACGGGGGACGACCCTTAGGAATATTTCCGAAACCCGATTGTTACAATTTATTATGGGTAAATCCTAACATTAAGAAAGCTATTCAAACAAGAAGCCATGAGATTGGAGGTGATAGATATTGGATTAGTCCTGAAAGAGATTTCTTTTATAGGCATCCAGAAACTTTTACAGATTGGTTTTGCCCAAGCGGACTTGATCCTGCTAACTATGAAATTCTGATGAACTCAGAAAAATCATGTACTTTATCAAGTGTGATTTTTCTAACTAATCAGAGAACCCAACAAGGCTACCAAGGAGAAATTACCAGGCAGTTCAAGCTAATTAAAGAACCTTATTCTACAGGAGTTAGTTATTGTGGAATCGAACTTCTAGATGATTGTGTCTTTTATAAACCTAATCTACAAATTAATGGTTGGAGTTTAGCAACAGTTATTAGTGGTGGAGTACAATCTCCTGGGACTGTTTTGATTCCTACAAAACAAAATCCGAAACCACTTTCTTATTTTAGAACAATTCCTGAAGATCGACTGGAGATTGGGGAAAATTTTGTGGCATTTAAGATTGATGTTGATGATATATATAAGCTTGCTATTCGTCCAGAAGATATCAACTTTAATATACCAGCAAAGATAGGTTATCTAATAAAAATTCCTAATTCTGAGGAATTTGGTTTTATTGTAAAATTAACTAGTGACATTCCTAAAACACAAGATGAATGCTTCGATGTTGCAAGAGACTATCCAAACTCAGAAATAGGTGTTATTCAATCTTATAATTCTGAATCTCCAGATAAACCATTTTTAAATTTTGGGGAAATAGAGATTCAACTAAATGCTTTTAAAACAATTGATAATGCTTCTCATGGTAAGGCTCAACATCAAATATATGGTTATATTGGTTCTGAAGAAGGAATACTAAAAACAATAAAGAAATATTTAGGAATAGATAATCCAATCTTATTTTAATGAAAATATTATTAGAAAGACTATGAATTAGATTTTTAATTTGCTTCTCCAAAAATTAATTTTATTTATTAACTCTTGTCTTTCTGTAGGATTTAATACATTTGGGTTGGACTTTAAAGGGGCAATTCCCATTCCCATTTGTCTAAGAATACCACTAAATCCTTTTCTTTCAAGAATATCATCTTGTATATTTTGTAGCTCTGTTGCGATATCATGTCCCGTCATATTTGGTAAATTATTGAGTAACTTGTCAAGTTGGGTTGAAAGGTATGCATCAGTTGAACCAATTGCGGCTGTAGTCATAGGAGGTTCTATATTCGCAGGGGGTTCAATCTTAACTGGTTCTTGTTCTATAACTGGTGGGGTTTCTTGAACTGTCGGTATAATTGGTTCTGGTTCTATCTTTACAGAAGGAGTTATTGAGGGTTGAGAGGGTTGTTCTTTTGGAAAACTTGGTTGAGTAGTTCTTTTCATTTCATGTATTACTTCTACTTGATCTAGCTTTTTACTTTGAATCCAAACATCTTCTAATACAGCAGCAAACAATTTTACATGTTCTTCAAGTACAGAACCCATTCCTGCAATTTGAAATTCACCTTCTTCTGTTTGTGAGAGAACACAGACGACAACTTCTTCAAAATCTTTATTTATTGACCAGAGATTTTCTCTACCATAATATCTTAAGGTAAAATTTGGAAATTCCGAAATTTGTTGATATCTCATTTGATCGTCTGGATTGGTAAGATCAAAATTTGTAGAAATTCTTATATTTATATGCGATTTTAGTCTTGTAAGTGCAACTAAGTCAATATCTTCTAATTTTGGAGCAACAATATGAACCCTCATCTTAACACGAGTAAGCGATTCATTGATTTGAGCCTTAATACCTTCTATACTTCTCACAAACCATACATCTTTAAAACTTAACAATGAAGCTTCCTTTGAACGTTGCCAAAATTCATTCATTGTTAATTCAGCACTATCTAGTTGATTAATAATGTTACTAATAATATCGTTTTGAAGAGTTTCGAAAATTTCAGTACGAAATAAGTCTTTTAGTTCATTAATTCCTGAAATAATGTCATCATAGACCCCAGATACTCTACTTTCTAAGTCATTCAATGTTGTTTTCAATCCAGATTCTATATCAGTAAACACTGTCCCTAAATCGCTACTTATCTCACCTGCGGTGTCAGTAATACTTCCTAATTGTTC
>JBHLNR010000142.1:0-10099 GCA_048941385.1 Promethearchaeota archaeon | reverse complement strand
ACCAAGACGGAAAGAAGATCCGCAAGTTAGTAGAGTTAAGAACTTCTACCGCCGAGGAATATGAAAAAGTAATGCTGGAGCGAGTAAAAGAGTTCAAAAACAAGAATGCAGATAAAAGTGTTTTCAATAATTTTCTACAGAATACATTAGTCTCAGGATTCGGGGCATTGTTAAACCTCAAAGTAAAGGTTGATGAGGCACTAGGAGAAGATAATTTAAAGAAAATGCATGATGCAATAGACAAGATATTGCTTTTAGGATTGTAACTCTTTGTTATTTATACTATTTTATTATTTTAATTACCATAACATTTTTTCACTAATTTTATTATTTAATTATTCTAATAATATTAGAGGATGTGAATAATTCTGAAGGATGCTACGAGATCTAGTTATGCTGTTATAGGGGTTGGATTTTTTATAATCGCTTTTAGTATAATGTTTTTATCGCTTGCAATAACCCAGTGGGATGCTTGGATTGCTCAACTTAAGCCTACTGGGATGGCTATAATTATAATGATCATTATTGTATTAATTATCATCGGAGTCATATTAATTATAAAATTTGCTTCCTAATCCTTTTGGACATTTCCGTTATTACAGAGATTGGCTATAGTAAAGATAAAGTTTTAAATATTCAGAAGTAGAACTATTCTTCAATCTAAATTATATTAAATTGAGTGATTTTGTGTCTGAAATTAATAATGAAAAAAATACTGAGAGATCAAAGAAGTATTTTATATACATGATTTTTATCCTGATGCTTGTACAAATCCTCGACTCTTACGCTACTGTGTTTCCTGGGGCAATTCCTTCTGCCATAGCTGAAAGTTTTTTGAGCGGTAAATCTGAGGATGTTCAAAATTCAATTATGGCTTTTGCCAGTGGGGCGGTTTCAATCGGGATGTACTTCCTATTTTTCAGTCATTACTTATCAGATAAGCTTGGAAGGAAAAAAATGTTGAGTATAACAGTTTTAGGAATGGCACTTGCTGCATTCGGAATGTTTTTCTCAATTAATTTTGTAATGTATATGATTTTTGTATTTTTTATTTCATTCTTCTTTAGTAGCGATATCTGGTTAATCTATATTAATGAGGAAGTAAATCCAAACAAACGAGCTTATTATTCAAATATTATATTAATGGCAGGTTTATTAGGGCCTATTATTATGGTAATATCTCGTTTTATCTTTATAAAAGAGACGGATTCTTTTTGGCAAGGGATGACGTTTTTCCCCATGATAATTGGATTTCCTCTATGCATCATAATTTATTTTACATTAAAGGAGACCTCAAGATATCAAATTATGAGGGAAAGTGGCATCATAGAATCAAGATCTTTTAAAAGAGATATTGGATCCATTTTTAAAACAGAGAGTCGTAAGCCGTACACCTTTTTATTATTAGTAGTCTTTCTTCGTGGCATTTCAGGAATATATCTGGGATTGTTTGAAAAATATATGAATGATGTAGGAACATTGACCCAAGATCAGATTACTATAGTTTTCTTTTTGGTGATTTTTGCTGTTATAATTGCATATGCGATTAATGGGTTTCTCGCCGATCGAATCGGCAGGAAACCATTATTATACCTCTGGTCATTTCTGGCACCAATATCTGTACTGATATGGGTTTTTGGAGCACATAATACTGATAATGCCTTTTATATTGTTTTATTAGGATATTCATTGACTCATATCTCCACATGGGGTGCTATAGGGATTATTAGGTTACTTACATTAGAGATGTTACCCACTGATAGAAGAGGAACTGGTATTGGTTTTAGGAGTTTAATTGGAGGAATTGGGGGTACAATAGGATTATTATTAAGTGCAGTGGTTATATTATTTGTAGGTTTGGGAACAACGTTTATAATTTTTGTTATGGGGCATTTTATAGTAATCCCTATTGCATACTTCTTCCTAAAAGAGACTAAAGGAGTTGAACTCTCAGATATTAAATAAAATATTAATTCCTTTTTTTTATTATATTCCATAACTTATTTTTACAATCTTGTTTTAGTTTAATTATGGTTTATAACTGGTTTACCTTACCAATAATGTTTTTCTATTTTGGAAATGCATTTGCTTATTTATATTATACTATTAAATTGAAACGGAAATTCCCACATAATCATAATATATTAAATTCACTTATGATTGTAGGTTTATGGATTTTAGCTGGTATTGTTTTTCCAGAATTCTTTATAAGAAATACTAGTCAATATCAATGGTTTCAAGGATTAGCTCTTCAAATTATTTGCATATACGCCCCATTGTTAATTTTTTTTATTTTGTATTATCAATACCAATTTGTCTTAAAAAAGGATCCAAGTCTAAAAGAAAGCAGAACGATACATAAATTCTTAGACCAATTTCCCTTAATAGATATGAAAAATCTCACTAAAAGAAAGCTTGCTTTAAAAACCGATCTTCATAGAAAAGCATTTCATTTATTACCAGCAGTGATTGTTATATTTTTAAGGTTATTTGCTATTTACATTTGGGATGATATTTGGGAAGCAGATAAATTTTGGGGGATTTCAGGGGTGGAATATAGCATTTTTTTAATAGTTACTGTTGGTTATACGGGAGTAATTCTATTTGCAGGCTTAGATTACATTAGGTTGTCTCATTCATTCAACAGAGGTAATATTTACCATTTACTCCCTAATTGCATATCAAATACTTTAGGTAAAACCTTAAAGAAAAATGAAGTCTATGAATTTTCAAAACCTGTCGCTTTAGTTTTATCTCTTGTTCCTATATTGTTTCTTCCTTTCGGTCTATTTACTGCTATAGCACTTATAGCTACTTTAGGTGATGGTGCAGCATCAATATTCGGACTCAGATTTGGAAAAATTCATTTTCCAAAATCCTCTGAGAAAACTATTATTGGTTATGTTGCGGGATTTTTGACTTCTTTTAGTATTTCCTTCATTTCTCTTTGGATTTTTGAGCATCAATTCAATTTTACTGAGAAAATATTAATGTCATTCAGTGGTGCTCTTGTTTTCTTCATAGTAGATGTTTCAAATCTAAAAATAGACGATAATATTTTGAATCCCCTTTTTTGTGCTTTTATTATGGGATTGTTGTATTATCTATTTATATGAATAATATTAAAAACATAAAATTTTATATACCATTCCGTTCTAAAAATATTTAATCGTAATTTTAACGATTACTTTGGAAATTCATTAGGTGCTAATTTTATGCCACGTGTAGAAAGAAAAGTTGATATATCAGCATCTCAAGATAAAATTTTTAAGATTATTGATGAAGACAACGATTATCCTCGGTGGAATATTGTAGTAAATGAGGTTAAAGAACTCGGTCCAGGAAATTACTTTTTTAAAACGAATGTGGGAGATATTACCTCAACAAGGATAGAAACAAATGCCCCTGAAAGCTTATCCGCAACCCAGGAAGGTAGCCCTATGACAAGTTTAGGTTATGTTTTGAAACCGAAAGGGAATGTTATTGAAGCTACTATATGGGCAGAATTTGATGATCCAAGCCAAGAACCAATTCTTGGGATTGCGGGGGAAATGCTTTTAAAAAGTTTAAAGAAATATGCTGAGTTTCTTGAAAGTGGTGGAGACCCAGCAGAATTTAGTAAGAAATAGTTAATAATAAAAAATTTTTACATTTTTTTTTATTGCTAAATAAGTTAGAAGAATGCATCCATTTTTTTTATTCCCTTAATTTCCTCAAATGTTATGCCAAGGGCATCAAAAACTTGTTCTAGAGCTGAAGTTAATAGTTCTTTATATTTTTTTGTATCAATATCTTGGAGTTTTGCTAATTCAATGGCTTTTGCTCCGATTGGACCCTTACTCTTAATAAAGCTAATTGTCTCTCCTTTTTGATATTCTTTTCCAGTAGCCTCTTTTAATTCAATTGCGGCTCTTACATGTTGAGGAATAACTTTCGTATATTTTTTTAAGTCCTTTTGCAATCCTATATTTATCGCATAATCCTCTAAGGTAAATGTGTTTGGTTTTCCTATTTTTCTAAGATTAGTTTTTACAATTTCTATAATTTGATTACGAGCTTTAAAAAATTCTTCATCATTTGTAATATTTTTTAAGATTTCAATTAAGTCATTAAACACTTTTTTAATAAAATCAGGTGTATTTTTCTTTTTAGCAACTAATCCTTTAATATCTGTATATTTCGTGTCTTTATAAATTCCTATATAATTTTTCTTCCTATCTGAAAGTGCTAAGAATTGATAGGTCTTTTCTTCTTCTAAATCTAAATCTAATTCTTTCTTACTCCAATCTGATATTTCTTTCATTTGATCTTTACTGGGGTTTTTAAGAAAAACCGAATCGGTATCTCCATATAAAACCTCTACACCCAATTCTTCAGCCTTTTTGATAGTTTGTTTAATTGAATATTGTCCTATCCCTGTAGTGCTTTCTGCTACAGGTAAGCAAAACAAAGGGAAGTTTTGTGAACCAAAGACACCATAAGATCCATTAATAAAAACTTTTAGTGCTTGTTGAATAGTTTGGTAATAACTACGTTGTTTTTCTGTTAAAATCTTATCTCCAGATTTTGGTTTGAAATACTTAACTCTAATATCCCTAAAAAATCCGACTACATACGCAAAGATTCCCATTTTCTGTGTACAAATATGATAAGGAGTTCCTTTAACAAGATTGTCTTCATCATCTTTATGAGGACACATTACAGTTTCATATGAAAGATTATATTCCTTTATTATAGATGGGTATAGGGAAGCAAAATCCATCACGACAACATCATAATGAATTCCTGGAATCGGAGGTACTACATAGGCACCCATAAACTTATCATCACCTGCCTTAGATGATAAAATACCTCCTTTTTTCAATTCAGCGATCTCGGATCTGCGAGGAATTAAATATCCTTTCCTACGATGTTCGAAATAGAAAATATTTTGGATCCAAGTTGAAATTTGCCGTCGAACCATATCGTGAATAGGCATTTTTGTGATACGACACAAAAGTATTATTAAATTCCATACAAGGGAGTTGTTAAATTTTGTTAATTCAAGTGTTAAAATCGAATCTTTAAGATTATACCAAGAGAGCTTATCAAATTCCATTTCATGTATAATTTCATCATGCTGATATTTTTCCTCACCTAATAATGCAGCACTTATATCATTTAAAGAAGCACTCTCATATACTCCACCAAATGCATAACCTGAAATGCTTCGATTAAAGAATAAATTGAAAATATCAATGTGAATTCCTCTTCTTAGATCACATTCTGCTTGTGATAAAATCCCGAATCCTCGCTTTACATGAATAGGGTTTAAATCTTTGTTAATTTTTAATTTTTCTGCTCTATGAAATAGGTAATTTAAATCAAAATTGTCACCGTTAAAAGTAATAACAACAGGATATTTCCATAAAAGTCGAAAAGTCTCTGTGATTAAATCCTTTTCAGATTTAAAAAGTACTATTCTTGCATCTGAAGGAAATTCTTCATAAAGCTTATTATATGAATAATCTTCTCGCTTAAGCATATATACAAATTTTAATCCATCAGTGGCTACAAATGATACACTAATGACTTCTTGTTGAGCTAAACGAGGATCGGGAATTTTATAATCTCGTTCACCAATTTTAACCTCGATATCCATAGCAACCCGCTTGACATCGGGGATTGGTGTAATAAAAATATCTAGAAATTTTTCAGAAAATTCTTGAATTTCTGGGGTTTCGTCTTTAAATAAAACTCGAAGTTCGCTAGCCATCCTTTTAGTATTTTCATCTGATTTCTCAAAATCTATTTTTTCAAGCTTCCCATTTTGTATAGTGTAGATCAACCCCGGAATTAGTTGTCTATCAAAAATGTAATTTAAATGATAACGAATATCAGCTTCCCATGCTTTCTTTTCATTTTTAGTCAATATATTCCGAATATTTATCCCAGAACCCCCAATATCTGTCGGAGTTTTACCATATATCTTAGTCATAGCAACTTCTTTGTCTTTCAGAAGATCAAAACGCTTAAATTCTTCAAATCGTTTAAAACCTTCATAACTGGTGATTATTTTTTCCTGATCGCTATTATCGGTAAACTTTAAATTTTCTAACTCTGAAATCATTTCTTTACTTAAACAGTAAGGCTCATGCTCTGTCGTATCAATCCAAATCTTTATTTCTTCAGTTTCCAAATCATAGAATTTGCAAAATGCTTTGTTCTGTACCCCATCATAATCAACATCTAGTAGAAGGCCTTGTTTCAAGCTTTCGACAATTTCTCCCTTTTCTATTAAGTAACGAATATACTTTGATGTTACTCCTTCTCTGAGCACTTTTTTTAATTTTACATCTCCTTCCATCAGCCCAAAAAACTTATCTTTTTCTTCAAAAACGGTTATTTGCGAGCTTTTTTTTGTTTTAGGTTTTTCTTTAAGCTGAGGATCTTTTTTTTCCTTTACTTCAATGCTCTTAGGTTTTTCTAATATTTTTTCTTTCTTTTCAAACTTTAGTTCTTCCTTTTTAGGCTTTTCTTCAACTTTTTCTTTCTCCTTCTCCTCATCTACAAATGAGAATAAAGATGTTTGAGTTTTATCTTCAGCTTTTTTGTCTCTTCCTTTTTTTGGACTTGGCAATTTACAGACCCGTGAAAAATAATAATAATATTGTTATTGACTATTAATAATTAGTATGAGATTTATTATAATACCAACTATTTCTACTTAAATAATTCTTATACTTCTTTAAATTTCGATAATTAATTAAAATGAGTAGACTCAAAAGATTTACTTTGAGATTATTTTAAGCTTTTCTATTTTGGGAAATTATACTCTTAATCTCATCTAGAAGAAGCTGCTTCTCTGCAATATACCAATCGAGTTGACTTTTTGATGGGTTTTCATGATATATTATTTCTGCAACTTCCTTTATTTCATCTTCGGGAGGTTGAATTATTTCTCCGTTTACATCCTCTCTTATTAGTAATACTAAGTTATCCGTTTCTAAAGGTTTAATATCATATCCGTTTTTTACATTTTTGTTAATAGTCACACATAGCTGAGCTAAATCCCAGATGGATTTCTCCATGCTCTCTCCTCTCTTGTATATTTTAAAAGCCAATTTGACAACATCTTCTTTAGTAAACGGCATTTTTCCTCTCAAAAATTTAATATTATAATTTATGAACAATAGTTTAAGTTAACATTTAATTATTTGTGTTGATTTTTAAAGGTCCTAAAACCACAAAATTAAAAATTTAAGATTATTTCATTTATAATAACTGTATCATAAAATGCCTCCGTGGCTTAGTGGTAGAGCAGCAGACAGCAATCTATTTCTTGAGTGCTCTGTAATTGTAATCTGCCGGTCGTGGGTTCAATTCCCACCGGGGGCTCCATTTAATCTTATAAAGCATTATCCCTGTTAATCGGTTCATAACTAAATTACCTCCTTGAACACTCGAAGAAAGTTTTCTCCTTGAATTTTTTCAATTTCTTTATCAGAATATCCTCTCTTTTCTATTGATTCGATAAGCTTAGGAAAACCCGTAACGTCTCTAATTACTTCAAAGCTATTACCAGAATCAGCTATACCTTCAAATGGATTATCCATTAGTCCTTTTAGGTTTTTAAAATCTTCAATATAATAATTGAGGAAATCTGGACCTAGTCCCACATGATTAATTCCAACTAAATCTGCGATGTAATCAATATGGTCAATCAGTCTATCTATAGTCGCTTTATTTATGTTCTCATCAATAAAAGTAGAAAAGAAATTAATACCTATAACTCCTCCCCTTTCTGCTATGGCTTTAATTTGATCGTCAGTAAGGTTACGAGGGTGATTACACAAAGATCTCACATTTGAGTGAGTTGCGATAGGTGATTTTTCAATGAGATCTAAAACATCCCAGAAAGAAGGTTCAGAAATGTGTGAGAGATCAATTGCTACATTGAGTTTATTTAACTCTTTTACATATTCTTTTCCGAGGTTGCTTAAACCCATCGCAGGTTTTTCAGCACACCCATCAGCAAATAAGTTCTTCATGTTATGGGTTAGCATAAATGATCTAATCCCTAATTTAAAATAATTTTGCAATAAGGAAAAGTCGCTCCCTATTGAGCCTGACCCTTCTAACGCAAGAATAAAGCCTATCTTACCTTGTATTTGCAGATTCTCAAAATCCTTTGAGTCTTTAATTAGATAAAACAAATCAGGATTGTCAGAAATTTCATTATTAATCGATTCAATGACTTTTATTGTACAACTATAATTTTGTGAATCAAATTCGGGAAATAAGTCAAAATCACCACCTACTGTTAATACTTCAATATCTACGCTGCCTTTACGTAGAAAAGGTAAGTGTTGTTCTATAAGAACATTCTCACTTCCCTTCAAATGCTCTCGATATACATATAACGCATAGTCAGAGTGGGCATCTATAATAACCATAAGAAATTCAACTTAATGAATAATAATTATACTAATATCTTCTTGGTTCTAAGATTTTATAATATTATATTTTTTAATTCTTGAAATATTATATTCCCTACCTTAAGATTTCTAATATTATGAATAGGATTAACCGAGTTATTTACTGTATAATTGATAATGTAAGATCTGACCATCTTTTTGATTTTATGGATAAGGGGCAGCTCCCTAACATAAAAAGATTGCTGGAAAATGGAATTTATTCAGAAAATTGTATAACTGACTTTCCTCCTATTACTTATCCTACTCAGGCGTCACTAATTACTGGAACATATACCGGTGATTATCGGAAAGAATTCTGTCATGGTATTCCTTTAATGAATTGGATGGGACGAGATATAGCACCTCCCTTTTTAAGAGATTATACCGCTAGAAATCTGCAAATATATGAATTAAATGAAGATCTTGGAACTAAATGTAAAACTATTCTTCAAATGGTTCAAGATTATGGGAATACAGCTAGTATAGCTCAGTTTATCAACAGAGGAGCAAATTATTTTTTTCCAGAGAGAAAAACTAAGCTCATCATGTTTTATATCACTCTTTATTACTCTCGGAATATAAAAAAAATGATGGCGAGGGCTGATACTGGTTTAGTAGAAAAACTACTTGACACTTTCAAGAAACCTAAGAAATATTTTGAAGATTCTGAGCCCCCGATAGCATCTCTTTTATGGTTTCCAACACCAGATATCCTCTTACACCTTTTTGGATCATCCTCACAGATATATAAACTGAATCTTCTGCATATTGATAAAGTGATTGGTTGGTTAATTGATAGTCTAGCTAAAATGGGTTTTTTAGATGATACAGCTATAGTAATAACCTCTGACCATGGAAATTATAAAGCAGAAAAATATGGAGAAATATTTGATTTTTTTAAGTTGAATAAGCTCAGCCACTATCATCCACGTAGAAACTTTAAGGGAAATATGAATATTTCTAAATATGATGGAATTGGATTTTTCAATTTTAAAGGAAATACTAATCTTATTAATAAATATGGTTGGACTCATCCCACTGTTAATGAATTGGAAAATTATGGCCCCAAAAAGCTAAATCTCTTACAAGAATTATTTAATATTAAAGGAAGCCATTTGATGTACTACAGAGACGAAAAAAACATTGTTGATAAAGGTATCATTCATTTGAAACGAAAATTTAATGATTCAAATAAAATTATTTCTGGAAGAATTGAATATTCTAGTAATGGAAACGAGTTTAAAACTAAATATGTAATTGATGATGATAATACCGATATTTTTGGATATTTAAATGATGAACTCGCTTGTAAGTTAATAGATAATAAATTTCACACAACAAATGAATGGTTAGCAGTTACATATCACCTTGATTATCCTATGTACATTGATTTAATCCCCCGTCATTTTAAAAATCCTAGAAGTTCAGATATTATTTTGAGTAATGACGGATCGGTAGTATATAATCTGAAAAATGGTAAAAAAGGAAATAAAAATATCAATCATCATGATAGGGGTGTAAGAGAATGCATGGCTGTCCCATTAATTATTGGGGGATCTTTAGAGGTTCCTTCTAAACATATTCCTTACTGTAAGATAACAGACATAGTTCCAACTCTACTAAAAATGTTAAATAAGACACCG
>JBHLNR010000141.1:0-10131 GCA_048941385.1 Promethearchaeota archaeon | reverse complement strand
AGAGATTGTTTAATTTTTAATTTCATAATTATAAATATTTCATTATCAGATATTTAAGCATTTAGGATTATTATCGCGAATTTCACTTAAGAAAATGAATCGTCAGTTTACTTATATCAAGTTATTTAAATTGATATAGAAATTTTCAACTCGTTTAATCTAAACAAAAAAAAATATAAAAAAATTTATCCTATTTCGACATCCATCTTTTTACGTTCTTCAAGTAAAGTATCTACTACTTCTGGATCCGCCAGAGTTGTGACGTTTCCTACATCAGACAGAGTTGCAATTGCTTTAAGAATACGACGCATTATTTTTCCACTTCTGGTTTTAGGTAATGCATCAGCAAATTGAATGACATCTGGTTGAAAAACAGGACCTATTTCTTGTCTAACATGCATTCTAATTTCATTGGCTAATTTCGCGGATTTTTTAACGCCTTGCATTAACGTAACAAATGCCCAAATCGCTTGTCCCTTTATTTTGTGAGGAAAAGGTGCTACTGCTGCTTCTGCAACACTAGGATGGCTTACAAGAGCAGATTCTACTTCCATGGTTCCTATACGGTGTCCCGATACTTTGATAACATCATCTAATCGACCAAGAATCCAATAGTAGCCGTCTTCATCTCGTCGTGCTCCGTCACCTGTATAATAATATCCAGGATATCTTTCAAGATATGTTGATTTAAATCTCTCAGTATCACCCCAGACATCTCTTAACATACCAGGCCATGGTTGTCCCATAGCAAAATACCCGCCCTCATCCGGTTCTGTTACTTCTTCACCCTCAAGGTCAAATATAACCGGTTTGATCCCTAAGAAAGGCATACAACATGATCCTGGTTTAGTCGGAGTTGCAGTAGAAATTGGAGTCATAATGAACCCTCCAGTTTCAGTTTGCCAGTATGTATCAACGATTGGACAACGATTCTTCCCGATAACTCTATGATACCATGTCCAAGCTTCAGGGTTAATCGGTTCACCAACCGTTCCTAAGACTTTTAAAGAACTAATGTCATGCTTTTCTACAGGTTCTTCCCCATATCTCATTAAGGCTCTAATAGCTGTTGGTGCTGTATAGAAATGAGTAACTTTATGACGTTCAACAATATCCCAGAATCGATCAACATCAGGATAAGTTGGTACTCCTTCAAACATTAAACTCGTAGCACCATTTGCTAATGGTCCATAAACTATGTAAGAATGGCCTGTTATCCATCCTATATCTGCAGTACAATACCATATGTCCCCTTCTTGGTAATTAAAAACCACTTTATGTGTAAAAGAAGTATATAAAATATATCCTGCAGTAGTATGGTTTACTCCTTTTGGTTTACCTGTTGTACCACTTGTGTATAAGATAAATAAAGTATCTTCTGAATCCATTATTTCAGGTTCACACTCTTCACTCATTCCTTCAATGAAGTCATGATACCAGATATCTTTATCTGTATGAGGTATATCTCTCCCTGAACGTTGAACAACAATAACCTTCTCAATTGTAGGAACATTATCAATTATTTGAACCACGTCAGCCATTTTAGGATAGAACTTTCCTGCTCGTAGTGTTTCATCGCTAGTAAATAGAAGTCGTGAATCCGAATCTTCTATTCTATCTTTAACAGCTTCTTTTGAGAATCCACCAAACACAATTGAATGAATAACACCAATTCGTGCACAAGCCAACATAATAATAGCAAGTTCTGGTACCATCGGTAACCATATTGTAACTCGATCCCCTTTTTTCAATCCCAGTTTTTTCATACCATTTGCGACTTTATTAACTTCTTTCAACAATTCGTTGTATGTAAACGTCCTTACTTGTCCAGGTTCATCAGCTTCCCATATTAAAGCTATTCTTTCCCCATTTCCTACATTGACATGTCTGTCTAAACAGTTGTAAGCGACATTCAGTTTTCCTCCTACAAACCATTTTCCAGGAAACAAATCTGTTTTTTCCCATACTTTTTCATAAGGTTCAAACCAATCTAACGATTTTGCTTGTTCACCCCAAAATCCTTCCATATCCTCAATAGAGTGTTTGTAAAGTTTTTTGTATTCTTCCATTGACATACCAGTTTTTGTGTAATCTGGATTAAGGTCAACAGGATTAAATATACGATTTTCAGTGAGAATACTTTCCATTCTTTCTTCTTTAGACATTATAAACTACACTTTAAAATTTCTTTAATTTCATTTAATGACTTTTTTAATATTTTAATTATTTTATAATATTTTAGGTTAATTCTAATTCAAGAAAGAATGGAATGGAATTTAAACATTTTATTTATAATTTCAAAAACATTATATTGATGATAATACAATTAATAAAAGTACCTGAGTCAAATTTTATAAAATAAAAAATAACAGAATAAAGCTTAAACCTTAACAATGTCAAATTCTGATTTAAGTAAAGAAATTTGGAGAGAAAAATGGAAGGAGAAAGAAATTAGTGCTGAAGATGCTATTAAGAAAATAATACCTGGTAATAGAGTTTTTATTGACTCTGGGTGTTCAGAACCGCAATCACTGACATCAGAATTGATCAAACAATCAGAAAAGCTGATCGATTCAGAAATCCTTCATTTCTTAACGATTGGACCAGAGAAATATTTCAAGGACAAAGCAGAGGATCTTTTTAGACACAATGCATTTTTCATTGGAAAAACGCTTCGTGAGGAAATCAATAAAGGTCAAGCTGATTATACACCAATTTATGCAAGTGAAATCCCCTCATTAATTATATCAGGTCGAAAACATATTGATGTAGCTCTTATACAAGTTACTCCTCCTGATGCGTATGGTTTTTGTTCACTAGGGATAAATATTGATATCGCGAAGCCAATAGCTCAATCATCCTTTATTACTATTGCTGAAATCAACCCCCAAATGCCTCGTACTTTAGGGAATAGTTTTATTCACATGAAAGAAATCGATTTCTTTGTATATAATGATGCACCTTTATTAGAATTTCAATTTGACGAACCAGACGATATTGCTGAAAGAATCGGTCAAAATTTAGCTAATTTAGTTGAAAATAAATCAACGATACATGTAGGATTTGGGGATCTACCAAACGCCTGTTTAAAGTATTTATTTGATAAAAGGGATTTAGGTATGCATTCACACTATATTACAGATAATATCATCCCACTTATTGAAGAAGGGATCTTAACATGTCGAAAGAAGAATTACCATCCTGAAAAGATTATCACAAGTTTTGCATTAGGTACTAAAAAATTATATGATTTTGTTCATAACAATCCATACATTGAATTTTTTCCCTCAGATTATGTGTGCAATCCAAGAAATATCGGAATGAATAAAAAATTAGTTTCGATAAATTCAGCTAGACAAATTGATCTAACAGGTCAGGTAAATGCCGCTACAGAAGGATATCAATTCTATTCAGGATTAGGAGAAACTATTGATTTTATGAGGGGTGCTGCATTTTCAAAAGGAGGGAAACCAATTATTATTATACCTTCAACATCTAGAGACGGTAAAAAATCTAGGATTGTTCCCCATTTGGATGAGGGTGCGGGAATAATGTTATCTCGTGGAGATGTACATTACGTTGTAACTGAATGGGGGGTAGCTTATCTTCATGGTAAAACGATTCGAGAACGAGTTCTTGAACTTATATGCATTGCCCATCCAGACTTCCGACAATCGCTATTAGAGGAGGCAAAAAAGCTAAATTATATTTATTCAGACCAAATTCTTCCATGTGACGATGAGGGGCGAATATGTTTATATCCCTCCGAATATGAAACGATTTATACAGCTTATAACAACGAAAAGATTAGGATAAGACCAGTAAAAACTACAGATGAGTCGTTACTTAAAGAGTTATATTATTCTTTAAATGAGAGAGACAGATATTTGCGATTTTTTGGAATGAAAAAAGAGTTTACTCATTCTAAGACTCAGGATGAAGTTAATATAGATTATGACAAAATCTTTTCAATTGGTGCTTTTGTAGGGGAAATAGGAAAAGAGGAAATGGTTGGAAATGCAACATATTATTTAAATCCAAAATCAAATACAGCAGAATACAGCTTTCTAGTTAGAGAAGATTATCGGGGGAAAGGAGTTGGTACATTTCTTTATCAACATCTTATTATTATTGCCAAGGAAAAAGGAATAAAAGGATTTTATGGCAACATCCACATTCAAAACAAAAGTACTATTCGAATTATTCGACAAGGAGGATATACTAAAATAACACCTCCAGAAGCAGGAGAAAAGGAACTATTTTATGAAGTCTTTTTTGATAAAGAAGATTCAATAGAGTAGCTAATCAGTATTTTTATTATTCTTTCTTAATTATTTAGATTGTAAAAATATGAAATTTAAATTCACAGATTACCACTTGCACACAGCGAATTGGAGTGTCGATATAGGTAAAAATGGTCCGAAGTTTGAAGATTATATAGAAGTTGCAGAGAAGAACGAAATAAACATTTGTTTTCTTGAACACTATGAACTATATTATATTGAGAAAGACAAAACAAATCCTTTCTATAATGGGAATATTGAAAATTATCTAGAAGAGCTTGATGAATTAAAAGAAACTTATGATTTTATCTATAGTGGACTTGAAGTTGATTATTATAAAGATAGAGAAATTGAACTTGTAGAATTAATGGATGACTATGAGAGCGAATTAGATTTCATAGCAGGAACTTTACATGAATGGATTTTTGGGTATCCTATAACTTCTAAGGAAAAATTATTAGAATTACTCAGTAAAAAGAGGATGAAAAATATTATAGATGAGTACTTTGATATCTCTAAAATGATGATTGACTCAAAAATATTTAAACATATTTGCCATCTTGACACTATATTCCGCTATATTAATGACAAGGATATAAAGCCAGAGGAAGATTGTAATGTTTCAGAAGATCGAGTTTTAGAATTAGGACAACTATGCATAAAGAACAATATCTCAATTGAATATAATTTATCTGGTATAAAGTTTCCGATTGGACGTCCTTTTCCTTCAAGAATGATAGTATCTCAGTTAAAAAAGGAAGGGGGAAAATTTTTTGTTGGTTCAGATTCTCATAAATTGGATTATTTTGAGAGTCAGGTTACTAAAGTAAAAGAAGCATATGAATATATAAATTCAATAGAACATTAAATAATGCTTATTCTATCATGGGTTTTAAAGATTTTTCTAATAGAGTTGATAAATGGGACCAAAAGATAATCATAAAATATAATGGAAAAGGCGGTAAGTTTCTTACCTACATTTTAAAATTCGCATCTTTCTTTGGAAGAGAAACACTCTGGATTTTTTTAATAGCTTTTTTTTTGTTTATCTGGTATGATCCATTTTTAATTTCAAATTTGGGTGCCATATTTTTGATTGGATTAGTAATTATAGTCACATTAAAACGAGTTGTTAATAGAACAAGGCCATTTGATCGGCTAGATAATGATAAAATAATAGTCCTTGAAAAGAAACCTAGCTCAAAGAGCTTTCCTTCTTGGCATTCATATAATATCGTTGCATATGGTTTATTGATTGGCTTCTTTCTTTTGAAATCACCCTTATTAACGGGGTTGATGCTAATTTTAGCAGTAATAGTTTCATTTTCAAGAATTCAATTAGGTGTTCATTACCCTTCTGATGTAATATTCGGTTTTTTTATCGGGATATTGGGATTCTCAGTTTCAGTTACTATAGTAGCTCCAGTTTTTCAAATGATTATTGAATATTTAGAACTGTTTACTTTACATGATATTGAATATCGACAAATAAATTCATTTTTATTTGAAAATTTTTGGTATATTGTGTTATGGATTATAATTTGCATCACAATTTTCTTATCTGCCATATATAAACATATACAAGATAAGTTTATTGGTAGAAAAATGAAAAGTTAAAGATCTAAACTCCTTCTTTTACTAAACAAATCTTTTAATTCATTAAGAACCGTTAATCTTGAATTCTCCCCTGCCCTGCTAGAGCTAAAAGAGGGATTAGAAATTTCAAGTGGTTGTCCGCTTTGTGCTGCTTGAAAGGCACCTGATTCTATTGCGCGAAGGCGTGTATCAAGATCATTTAACTGTGTAGATATACTTTCAGATAGGCGGATAACAGCATTTAAAGTCTCTTCTAATGTTTTTCCTAACCCTTCTACTTTTCTAACGGTTGGATCTGTAAGAGAATATGTTGAACTCATTAAATTTTTTATATATTTAGCAAATTGAGGTTCATGAGAAATTAAAGAATATATAGAGGTTAAATAAATTTCAAGTTCAAAATCAAAATCTTTGTCTTTTAGAAGTTCGCCTATATTATCCTTCAAGAGTTCAATATTAAGGAGTATTTTGGGATCGCCTTTTAAATCAGGATCATATTTATGAAAAAATAATAAGACATAGGGACTTTCCTCTAACAATACTAATGAATTTAATATTTTGTCAAGGTATTCTAAAGATTCTTCGAATCTTTCAGAATCTTGTACATCCACAACATAAATTAATAAGTCTAATTGAACAAAATATTGTTCGGGATTGTTAAGGTATCTTTCTCGATACTCTTCTTGCCCTCCAAGATCCCATATAAACAGGGATAGATTAGAAGTCCCAAATTTCATCCTAACTACTCCCTTCGTTGGATGAGTAGCAATCATATCACTGATACCTAAACGCCCTCCGAATTTTGATAATAGTGATGTCTTACCTGCTGCATCTAATCCAGCTACTAATACTTTCTGTGCTTGTGGTTCAATAGCTTCCTTTTCTTCTGAAATGCTTTCAATGAGAACACTTATAGTAACTGCCTTTTTTAGTTTTTTTTCTAGAGTAGGATATTTCTTTTTTAGTTCTTCGATTTTTCCCTTAAGGTTTTCAGCCAATTCAATAGATTCTTCAGTTTCTTCTAATACTGTTAGATTTTGAAAGGGATCCTCTTTATCTAAATTTAGTAATTCACTTATTTTGGAAATTTCAAATAGATCTTTTATAATCATTGATTCTTCTTTATCTATAAATTTATAGGATTGAATAGGTAGTTTCAAAATATCTTCGATTTTTTCTAACTTCTCAATTTTTACTGATTTAGGGTCTAAAAATTTGGAAACGACCTTTATTATTTCTGAACTATCTGAGGACATAGTAACCATTAATTCTTTTAATATTAATAGATTAATTTTGCTTTTATTATTATTTATTAAACTTTTATGATACTAGTTAAAAAGTCTTAGATTTAAATTTTCACAACTTAATTTTAAATAGATTAAACTTAAATATTTATTAGAGGATGTATTTTATACTAAAAATGAAAAATTCCACGAACATCCTTAACTATCACAAGTAATTATGCCATCTTATTTTGAAGATAATGAATTCTTTGATGATAATGGGGAGGAAGGTCCACCCTGCTGCGATAGTCCTAAAATCAGTGAAGAAGATGGATTTTATGTTTGTTTAAACTGTGGCTTTGTATATTCCAGAATACTTGATGATAGTCCTCGCAGAGCATTTACCCAAGAAGAAATTCAGAAAAGGAAAAGTAGCGAAAGAGTATATAGTCCTATTGGTCCGAGAACAATTATCCGGGGCTCAAGAGACGCCAGGGGTACTTTACTGAGTCCCAAATATAAATCAAAATTTAATAGGTTAGCTAAAATTCATAGATCTCTGACAACAAGTTATGAGAGAAACTTATGGATTGCATTACCTAACTTACAACGTTTACAAAAAAGATTAGGAATACCAGATGCCGTAGCTGAGGATGCACTCAGAATTTATACTCAAACAGTAAAAAAAAAATTAACTATGGGAAGAAGTATTGATACTTTATTATCTGCTTCGATTTTTGCTGCCTTACGAGTTCATGGAATACCCAGAACTGCTGAAGAAATAACCAAAATTGCTCAAATTCCTAAGAAGAAAGTAATCAAAAGTTATCGATTAATCCTAATGGAAGTACTTCCCAAACTGGGGATGAAAGTACAACATTTTTCGGCAGATAGATATGTGGATAAATTTAATGAAGAACTAAAACTTTCAATGCAGTGTAGAAACATTGCTGTAAAATTGATTGAAAAAGCTACGGATAGTGGATTTAATTCAGCGGGTAAAGACCCAAAAGGAATTGCTGCAGCATCGATTTATATCGCATCAAAAATATGTAATGAGAATAGAACGCAAAAGGAGATTAGCCAATTAGCCAAAGTAACTGAAGTAACTCTACGAATGAGAGTAAAAGACTTACAAAAATATGCAAATATTGTAGATTAATTTTAGATATCTATTAATTTCAATTCCTCTTCGAATAACGGTAGAATTTCTAACAATCCTTTAATTTTTGGTAAATAATTTTCTAAGTTGTGTGCTTTGACTTCAATAATGAAAAGGATTAACATAATGTCATATGTGTCTTCGATCAAAATTCTATTAACACCTCGTTTATTTAAAAACTGGTTAATACTCTCCTTGATGAGATAATAGGATTCATTCGCTTTAATTAAACAAAGTCCGTGAAGTAGGATAAGGAGTGAACTTGTCTTAAGGTCTCTTCTTCCAGTAACTATTGATTCGGCTAAATCAAAATATTTAGTAGCTGCTTCTTTGAAATTCTCTGTTTCTAATAATGAAAAAATTGGTCTATAATATAATCTTTTTGTGGCATTTCGTTTATGAAGAATTTCTTCTCTCTCCCTTCGAGTCTCTCCTATTTTTGACCCAATTTTCCCAAATCTTTGATCAATTTCTATTGCTTGTTTTTTAGTTAATTCTTCGCTAGTTTCTGCTACTGGTTCAATCATTTCTTCTACCACATAATCTTCACCCTTAAATTCATTGAGCAAATCCACTTCTTCTTTAAACAAAGGAAGATATTCCATAAAATGTATAGCTTCATTGAATTTAAGTTCATTTTGGAACTTCTTTGATAGAAGCATGTAATTAACCAAGGTAACAGGAAAAGTTTCTAAAAATGATTCACCCAATCCAGACAAATTACGTTTTGTTTCTTCTAATAACAGTGTAACATCCTTTACTTTATTTTCTTTAAAATATAGTAAACTTACTATTGCTAAAGAGACACCTGCTAGATTATAATTTTTAATTCTGTTAAAACCAATAATACTTTTTTTATATAACTCAATTGCTTTATCATACTCTTTCTGTGTAATATGATTCAAAGCTTCGTTAAAATATCTCGTTTTTCGAGCGTTTCTTCCTCTTAATTCTCGCTCTTGGTCTAAGCTTCTATATTCCCTGGCCTTATTTTCAATTATTGAATGCATTTCTTCTAAGAGTTGCCCTTCTCGGGTTTCCTTTGCCTCTTCAGAACGTCTAAGGCTTCTTTCTACTTCAAGCTTCTCGATTTCTTTATGGATTTCTTTTTTGTATTCTTTATTTATAATACGGTCAAGGTAAGCTTGAGCATTTGCCAAATCACCTAATTCAATATAAATCTCAGCGATCTTTTTATTAATTTTATCATAATTGATTTTTGAACTATCTTCTTTTTCCAAATAGGCAGATGAGACATTAGTTGCTTTTTTTAGAAATTCATTTGCTTTTCTAATTCCTGATTCATTTTCTTCACTTTCAAGAAGATTTAGAGCTTCATGTTTAATGATTTTGATATAGAATAAACTAATTTGTTTAGATTCGTCATATAGGGAATGGTTTCTATATAGTCTATTGGAATCTTCCATAATGTTTGCTTCTCTTTCAAAATTCTCTAATTTTTCAATTTTTTTCAATTTTTCAAGGAAAATTGGAAAAATTCTAATTATATACTTTTTTCTTGTTTCTATTGACAAGTTGTTAGAAATTATGAAAAATTCTTCGAATTCACTCCCTTCTAATAAGATATCTAATGACTTTGTAAGAATTTGATCACTTATATCTTCCCTACCTATTTTTTTCAGATAATCTGCTTGATCAATTAATATTTTTGAGCTTTTAAGATATTTTCCTTTATCTTTTAACTCATTTGCCACAAGAATTTTTTCCTTATTCATATTAGCTATGATATCTAGCTCAGCATTAACAAAATCCATCAAAACCTCTACTCCTTTTTTGATGGTGTCCTCCATTTCTTTTTTTATAGAAGCTCGATATTTATCCTCGATCTCAGCACTTAATTTTGTTA
>JBHLNR010000315.1:0-2590 GCA_048941385.1 Promethearchaeota archaeon | reverse complement strand
AAAGCTAAAGTTGAAGAAAAGATTCCTGGATTTACTGCAACTTCAGGGTATGGGATGACAGAAACAGCACCAACTACCATCAGAGCATTTGTTAAGAAGTACATGAGAGAATGGCCTAAAGAAAGATTGGATGAAGTAAGGGTGAAAACAGGTTTACCGGTACCTGGACTTGAAGTTGAGGTTGTAGATGAAGATGGAAAACCAGTACCGCATGATAATGAAACTATTGGAGAAATCGTAATTCGTGGTCCTTGGGTGATGGAAAAATATTATAAAAATCCTGAAAAAACTGTTGATGTATGGCTTGATGGGTGGTTTCATACAGGAGATCTAGCTTTTGTTGATGAAGAAGATTTTATAGTAATAGCAGATAGGATGAAGGATGTTATTAGAAGTGGGGCAGAAATGGTTCCAACTGTGTTACTTGAAAATTTATCAGCAATGGCTGATTTTGTGCTTGAAGCAACAGTTGTAGGGGTTCCAGATGAAGTGTGGGGGGAAATACCTATGGCTATAGTTAAATATTTACCAAATTCAAATAAAAAGGAAGAGGATTTAATAGAATTTTTAAAAGCCGAAGGTGTTGATAAAGGGAAGATAACTAAGTGGATGCTTCCTAAACTCGTAGCGATTGTAGATGAGATCCCTAGAACTAGTGTTGGGAAATTTAATAAAATAGAAATTAGAGAAAATCTCGAACATTTCTTAGAAAAAGCAAAAGATATGAGAAGTAAAAAGTAAATCTTCTCAAAATCAGTGATAATCGAAAAAGAGCTTTAAGATGAACTTAAATTAATTTCTCTTGATTCTATCTAATTGTTTTTTTAATTTTAAAAAGTATTTTGGAGTAGATATTTGATATGGAATTGGATATCGAGTACCAGTTTTATGGGTTTTTTCTATACCTTCAATTATCTCATTTATAATCCCAATGGGTATTGATGCAATTAAATCACTATCCTTGGCCATCCCAAATCTTCGATCACCAAGACAGGGAAAAGCAATTTGTAAATCACCCGTTAAAACCGCATTTGAAATAGTATCAGCACATACACCATCACAAAATGTAGACATTGATACTCTTCCTCCTCTTTTCCATAAATATCCCTGAATTATCCTCATTATTTGAGCAGAATTACCCCAAACTAAAATTAAATCAGGATCAAAATCTATACGATCTAACGCCCCAGAGAGAACTGCATGATAATTTCCAGACGGAATTTTTGGCATAGATACAGTTGTTTTTTTAGCAGCTTCTTTTGTTTCATTATATCTGCCAATGAAGAACCCGCCCTCCTCAAATAAGCGATTAGATTCTTCAAAACCTAAGGATATTTCCGCTAAAGGACATAAATTATCTTGTTTAGTACAAGTCATAGTCCATCCATAATATCTAGCATAGCTAAATATCTGACACATCGCCAGTTTTTCTTCAGGTTTTTTTAAGTATTTTATATTATCAAGATCTTTTAGATCTTCTATTAATTTTACAGCCACAGGAAAAGTATCCAGTCTTAAATATTTGTTTAATTTTTCATCTAACTGCTCATATTTACCCATGAAATCACATCAATTTGGTAATAAAAAATAATTAAATAATAGAGTATTTCAAAGTATAATAAATTGATAGGATGAAAAGTATGAGCTCAAAGAGAAGAAGATTGGATCAAGGTCTTATTCAAGTGTACTTTGGTCGTGGTAAAGGGAAAACTACTGCAGCAATTGGCCAAGGTGTACGGGCAACAGGTCATGGCTTTAAGGTTTATATGATACAATTTATGAAAGGAAATTATAAATATGGCGAAATCGAAGCAATTAAGGGTATTTCGAACTTTGATCTAAGACAATTTGGTAGTCCAGACCTTATAGCCGAACCAAGAGACTTTGATAAAGAAGAAGGAAAAAAAGCTCTTGCTTTTGCGAAGGAAGTTATCATGAGCGATGATTATGACATTGTAATTCTTGATGAAGTTGGAGTAGCAATTGCAATGAATGTTATTACTGTTGAACCTGTATTAGAATTAATTAATAATAAACCTGAAAAAGTCGAATTAATTATTACTGGTGGCCCAAAAATGCATCCTAAAATCAAGGAGGTTGCTGATCTAGTTACTGAAATGAAGATGATAAAACATTATTATTCTTCTAAGGGATTAACTGCTCGTTATGGTATTGAATATTAATATTTTAAGAATAGAAAAAAAAGATAAAAATATTTACATAAAGATTATTGTTCCTTCTCCCGAGGTTACAACCTCATCATTTTGATTTTTCACAATTGTCTCACATATAATGAATTTAAGAGTACCTTCCTTTTTCGTAAACTTCTCTTTTACTGTGGCAACTGCGGTTAATATATCACCAAAAAACACGGGTTTAACAAATTTAACTGTTTGACCTCCATATAAAATACCTGGTCCAAATAATTTTGTTCCTAAAACCGCTGAAATCAGTCCAGAACTTAAAGCTCCATGTGCTACTTGTTTTCCAAACATCTGAGTTTCAGCAAATTCAGGATTAACATGTATCGGGTTATAATCTCCTGTCACCTCAGCAAATTTCATAACGTCTTCTTCTGTTATAGTTTTAG
>JBHLNR010000012.1:0-42470 GCA_048941385.1 Promethearchaeota archaeon | reverse complement strand
TAATTCGAAGAAAAAAGGAAAACTCGAACAATATTCGAAAGGTTTAAATATTCTAAATACTATGCATTAATTGAGAAAGAAGAATTCATTTGATTATAAAAAAATAAATGTTTGAATTTTATTCGGGAATTAAAAAGAAAAAAAGAAATCTAGTGAATTAGCATATTAAGTGAGAATTTTGAATAATAATTAAAAAGAGTTGATAATAAAAAATGTTTAATGAAATTAAGGATATTAAAATTAGAAATTATGGTCAGAAGAATATAAATCATCGCGATCAGAAAAATGAATTAATATACACTTCAGTAAATATAAAAGAAGACTTCATAAATTCCATACGTCAATGGAAATATCAAAAAAAAATCGAGAAACTTAAAGGAAATCTAAATAAAATAAGATGAATGATCCTTCAGAGCTAAATATTTATCTAAATTAATCGAATAAAAGAGCATGTTAATTCTGCCATTTCTTTTTTAATTTCCAATAAAATTCGATTAATAATAAGAAAAGATGTCAAAAGCTATTGATATTTTAAAGAAGATTTAGGAGGTGAACTTTTTGATTGAAGTTTTAAATAAAAAGAAAAAGTTAATAGGATACATTGAGGGAAAAAAATTTTTTAATAAAAATAAAAAACTAATGGGTTATTTAGAAGGAAATCTCGTCAAAAATAAAAATGGGCGTATTCTTTTAAGGCTTGATTCACATGACAACATTTTTTTCGGTAAGGATCAAGTTGGTTTTATTTTGAATTCAACGATTTGGTTTAAAGAAGAACCTATATTTGAATTTTCTCGTCAAAAAAGGGAAGTAAGGTCTAAAGATGGTAAGGATGTTTTAATTTTAAACGGTAATCATTGTCAAATTGAGGATATAGATCTTTTTGGCATTGCTATAATATTTCTTGAAAACAAATGGTGGGAAAGAGTATCTCAATTAGAGATACAATTATAGAAAAAATATAAGAATAATGTTAATACAATTTTTTTAGCAATAATTTTAAATTTCTATGAAGAACAGGAAAGAATTGTTTTCCATTAGAAGGATAGAACATTTTGAGTTTTTTAGATAATGAATTTAATAAATTATCATCAATTTGTCCCTTTACAATCAATTTAGTCTCTTCCTCGTCAATCATTTCGAGTCTTCTTATATTTTGGAAGGCATTTTGATTAGCGGGGCATGGGGATTGACATTTCATGCATCCTATTAAGGTATTATGAGCATTGTGGTTAATCCATTCTGGGATTTCACCAGGTATTTCATTATAAAGAGAGATACATTTTCCAGCATCAATAACGAAGTCAGATTTAGATAAATATGGTATAGTTCCTGTAGGACAATTCGTAATACATATCTCACATTTTTTGCATATATCCATCATTGCTAATTCACTCCAGTTATCCTCTTTAAACTCATAATCAGTAAAATAGGCATATAATGAAACAGAACTTCCCCAATTGTCCACATAACAGATATTATTTCTCCCATATTTTCCCAAACCGCTTCGAACAGCTAATAGTTTTAAGTGAACATGAGCAAATTCAACACTATAACCCGGTTCCTTGATGATATCATTTAAGATTAAATTTTCTAAATCTTCATATTCCAAACCATCACCATAATAATTTGGGGGAATCACTATATCGTATATATTACCTTCTAAATGAAAATTAACATGTGCTAATTTTGTAGATATTGCTAGTATTACTAAAGATTTGGCATTAGGTAATTTTGCAGGAATTTGGAATTTCTTGTTGCTTAAATAGCTCCTATATGTTGCATCGTCGCTGAGCTTACCAGCAGAATCTAATTTATCAAAATCATTTTGTAGTTCATTCAAATAACCCACTGAAAGAGTGGAATACTTATATTCATAATCGGATATTTTTGTTGAAAATTTCATCTAATTAAAATCTTTCAATTGAGTGTGAATTCTGATTACCTATTTTTGAAGTTTTATAAAACTTATTTATGCAATAATAGTATAAGTAGATATTCTGAAATGACAAAAAATCACTTAATGACGCAAAATTTCATCAAATTCTAACATATAATCTTCTAATTATACTATTTCTGAGAAATCTAACACTAGTAAATTGATTTTTAACTTCAATTCTCAAATAATCCACACCTTTTCAATAATTTTTACAATCTCGAATGAAGAGTTTTTCTACATAGAATGAGAACTTAGATGAATAATCTAAATTTTTACAAACATGAATATTAATAAGTTCGGAAACAATATCAAAATATTAAGGGTGATCATTATTTATAAAAAAATACTTTTAGCTGTAGATGGATCCTTTCATTCAAATAATGCTGTTAAAAAGGCAATTGAATTACAAAAATTTTGTAATTGTAGGGTCATAATAATTCATTCAATTAAAGATAACAGAGTTCCATCAGATCTCTATCCCAACCTAGATGTTCTTTATTCAAAATATAGTAATCTTGAAGATGTATATAAAGATGCGGGAAAAACTTTATTAAATTATACTAAAGAAAAGTTCGGAATAGCCGAAAATCTTATTGAAACTCGTTTAATTGAAAAGGTTTCACCCGAAGATTATATTTTTCAAATAGTAGAAAAGGAAAATATTGATCTAGTGGTATTAGGAAGTAGAGGTCAACATTCGAAAATAAAAAAGGTCTTCCTAGGCACAGTTTCTACGAAAGTAGCAAAAAATGTATCCTGTGATGTTCTACTAGTTAAATAAGTTTAAAAATATTATAACTTGCTAAATTGAAATGAATTCCACTATAAGAAATAATACTTACTATTTTAAGAAGACATTTTTATTAAGGAAAAAAATTAACACTTATTAATTAGAAGAGGGCTAATTGTACTTCTTTAAGAAGATCAACAGTGGTGAATTGATTTTTACCGCCAGTTCTCAAATAATCCATCGCGTCCTCAATACCTTTAATTGTTAAATGGAAAGTTGGAATAATTTGAGCTATTTTCATTTTGGTCCATGACATCCAATCATATCTGACTGGCTCAGGGTTCAACCATATCACATTTTTTTTATAATGTTTAGCTAGCTCATTAATATAATAGAGTCCAGGTTTTTTACTAGTAACATCATCATATAACGCGCCGTGAGGGTTTGCTATTTCGCTACGATGCATAGTTTGATCGCCCACAATTATTACACGGTAAGAGTCATCATATTTTTTCAAAAAATCCTCGAATTCGATAGCTTGATCTATATTTCTCTCAGCATTATCATACAAATAATTATAGATACAATTATGAAAGTAATAGTACTTAAAATTTTTCCAATGTGAAATGTTATTAGCGGCAGAAAACAAAAGATTTACCTGATGTATATAGATGTCCATTGTACCCCCAACATCCATTAAAAGTAGGATTTTAATGTCATTCTTTTTTCTTTTATTAAAGATTAGTTCTATATCTCCACCATTACGTCCAGTCTCATGGATGGTTTTTGGAAGATCTAATTCATCTTTTTTACCGATCTCATCTAGTCTTTTTAACCTTTTTAGAGCAATTTTAATTTGTCGAGTATCTATTACTAGGTCTTTTCTATAATCTTTAAATATCCTTTTCTGAGCTATTTTAAGAGCAGTGTGCATGCCATAGTCTCCACCAATTCTAAAACCATCAATATTTAAACCTGAGTGCCCGAATGGTGATGTACCTTGAGTCCCAATCCATCTATTACCAAAATTATGTTCTTCATCTTGTTCTCTAAGTAATTTCCTAAATTGCTCTTCCATTTCTTTTAAAGTCATATTACCGAAAAATTCCTTAAAAGCACCCGGTAAGCGGAGAGTTGATGTATTGGTTTGAAGCCACTCCCATATCTCTTGTTTTATATCTTCAGGGAAACTTAACCCTGCATCTTTAAAATAATTCGCAAACGCAATGTCATAAATGTCAAAATGATGTTCATTTTTGCAAAGAATAGAACGAGAAACATAATAGAAATCAACCATGTTAGTTATTAAGCCTTTATCGAGTGCCTCCAATAAGGTCATGAATTCTGTAATACTAACAGGCAATATTTCCTTAAGGTAAAAAAAATAGTCTAAGAACATGGAAATTTGAGATTTATGTTGGGAATTTTAATTTTTCTATTGCTATTTCTAGATCCTTTTCTTTTTTTATTAAAACTCCTAGGAATGGAACCCCTTTCTTTAATTCCTCAATACTAATTCCACTTTTCAATAAAACACCAATCCAATCAAGCAATTCAGAGGTAGAAGGCAATTTTCGCATTTTAGTTATGGCTCTTAAAGCATAGAAATGGTTTAGGCATTGTTCAAGCAAATTTTCTTTCAAGTTTGGATAATGAAGATTACAAATATCTGCCATAAATCCTTTTGAAGGAAACTCAATCCAATGAAACACACATCTTCTAAGGAAAGCATCAGGAAGTTCTTTTTCATTGTTGGAAGTAATAATAACTATTGGTCTAGTTTTAGCTTTTATAAATTCTTTTGTTTCTTTGATGTAAAACTCCATAACATCTAATTCTTGGAGCAGATCGTTTGGAAACTCAATATCAGCCTTATCAATCTCATCTATAAGAAGAACTGGTTGCTCCTCAGAATCAAACGCTTCACCTAAAGGTCCATAAGTAATATAATCATGAATATTATTGACATCACGATCCTCGCAACCAAATCTACTGTCATTCAATCTTTGAACTGTATCATACATGTAACACCCATCAATAGCTTCGGTTGTACTCTTGATGTTCCATATTATTAATCTTTTACCTAAACTTAATGCTATCGCATGAGCTAACATAGTTTTTCCTGTTCCTGGTTCTCCTTTTACTAGTAAAGGACGTCCTAAAGCGATAGATACATTTACGATATTTCTTAATTGGGGATCTGCCAAATATTTGACAGTATCTGTTTCTACGTCTCCTTTAAATTTATTAAAAGTAGCATCCATACTAATCAAAATTATTGTAAAATTAAATAATTTTTGAAATTAAACTTCAATTCAATATCTTTGAATGCTACTTTATGAATAATATAAATAAAATTTAAATAATTAAGGAGCAAACACTAATTATCTAAATTTATTAGAAATTATAAATATAAAAGGAATGTGCATACTATGCCAAAAGAAGATGATATGTTAGAAGAATTGAAAAAAATTCGTGAACTACTCACCCCTAAACCAGAACCAGAACCAGAGAAACCGAAAAATCTTGCCGCTGAGTTTTTACAGTTTATAAAAAAGTACAAAGTCCTTGGATTAGCATCTGCTTTCATTCTTGGTCTTGCTGTCAACGAGCTTATTTTAGCTCTAGCTCAAAATATGATAACACCGATAATTGGAATATTTATACCCGATTTTGAAACTATTCAAGATATTAAAGTTGGGGTATTTGGGGTAGGTAGTTTTATAGCTGCTGCTATTAATTTCGTTATCATTGCTTTTATAATATTTTTAATAGTCAAATACGCAGCTAAATTAGGAATTGAATAAATATTTAAGAAAATTTTAATTTTTTTTTATTTTATATATATCTCAATCACTCTGACCTAAAATAGTAACAGAACAAACTGCATAAGCTCCACCCAGGTTATGAGCTAAACCAATTTTAGCATCAGGTACTTGTCTTCCTTCAGCTCTTCCTTGAAGTTGTTTAGTGACTTCTTGGACCATTCTACAACCCGTTGAGCCAATCGGATGTCCAAAAGATTTAAGTCCACCGCTTGGATTTACTGCTGTTTCTCCATCCCAATTAAATGTCCCATTTTTCAGTTCTTCTGCTGCTTTTCCTTGCTCGCAAAATTGAAGATCCTGGCAATTCAATAATTCAGTTATAGTAAAACAATCGTGAACTTCTGCTAAATCGACTTCCTTTCTAGGATTTGTAATACCTGCCTCTTTATATGCCATTTTTGCCGCATCAACAGTAGCAGGAGCTGATATAAACTTGAATTTTGTATCATACCATGGATAAGCTGTATGAACAGAAAGAGAATTCGATTTCACAAGAACATAATCATCAGAATGGGCATAAGATTCAGCTAATTCAGGACGAGTTAAGATTAAGGCAGCAGAACCATCACTCATTGCACAACAATCAAATCTTCCTAAGGGGTCTGCAATCATTGGAGCATGTAAAGCTTGTTCTAAAGTTATTTTCATTTTAAAATGAGCTTTTGGATGGTAAAAACCATTTTCATGGTTCTTTACAGCCACACGTGCTAAGTCCTCTTTATTCCATCCAAATTCATGGAAACTTCTTGTGGCAAGTAAACAAAACATAGCAGGAGCTGATGGTCTTGGTAAAACAGGATGACCCATTACCGTAGTACCTGGAAGACCCCTGCCTCCTTCATCCATTAATTTTTCAACTCCACAAGCCATAGCTATATCATAAGCACCTGAAGCAACACCAAAGCAAGCATTACGGAATGCATCCATCCCCGAAGCACAATAATTTTCACATCTTGTAACTGGTTTACCACCCAATCTTAATGAATCTTCTAATGTAGTTCCAGAAACACCTGTAAAAAAATAGTACACTCCAAGCCAAGCAGCATCCACTTCTTCTTTAGTGATACCTGCATCTTTTATAGCTCCTTGGGTTGATTCAAAAAGTAAATCTTCCTTGCTTTTATTCCATAATTCCCCATATTTTGTTGCTTCACATCCAATTACAGCAACTTTATCCTTAATACCATGAGTAACCATATGATTTACCCCATATTTTAAGATATTATAACAAATCTACACTTATGTTATCTGAATTACAATGAAGAAGATGAATTTACTTTTAAGATTTCTGATAAATTATTGTAAGGTATCAACAATATCTATATCCCAAAAAAATATTATTCCAATAGGTTTCGTACTTCTTGAAACCTACTTAGCACCCATTTTTTATCCAATGCGGCAATAAATGGTGCAAACCTAGGACCTCTTTCGTTTCCAAGAAAGATTTGATAAAGTAATTGAAAGAACTGGTTCATTTCTTTACGTGATATTCCTGCTTGCTCTCTAAGTGATATCATTTTTTGTTTAATTTCTTCCTCTGTCCATTTGATTTTTTCGAGTTCTTGGCCAAGATCGAGTGCAGCTTTCCGTATATCTTCACTATAGTGAGTTAAAGCATCTAATGAAATTTCTTTAGTTAATTTTATCTGTAGATGTTCGGGAGAATATTTTGAATTTATCCAGTTCCTCGCTAGTGATAACCTTTCTTGAATATGTTGAGTTATCTCTTTAGAAGGTTTATTTTTTAAGATTTCTGTAGCAATTAACTTTTGAATAGCTTGTTCAGTTCCTTCATCGTCTGGTGACACTAGTTGAGATAGAATAATGGCTGTTTGATAATCAAGTTGAAATCCTCTGTATTCAGGAACCTCATTATGAAATAGAATTTCATAGCTTCTTCGAATAGCATGAAGTTCTGAAGGATCAGCAAAATCTTCGATACCATGATAAATTCTCTGAGCTCTATCGTATTCTACAATATAACTAGGAATTTTATCTAATCCTAAAATGATTCTTCTTTTAGGAGGGGTTTTGAGATACATATATTTCAATACTTCTGGTTCAGCATATTCTAACCATTTGGTTGGTCTGAATCCAATGAAGCCTGAACCAGACATATCTCCAAAATCTTTCCGTCCTTCGGAGTATCCGACCCATTCATTCCAGAATCCATATGGACCTCTATGATTTAAAACAGACTCAACAACCTCAATGCAACTATCTCGAGACCCTCCGGGAGTAGCATGATCCTTTCCATAAGGTTCAAAATGTATATTAAGAACATACCAAATTGCTAGCCATTCAAGTCGCCAAGTTAGTTTCCCCTTACTAATATCTGACCATCCTTCACTCTTACATTCATCACAGATATAATGGACTTTATATGTATCTAGATTAACTTCTAAAGCCCTTGTGGTAGCTATTCGATTACATTGTTCACAGAGTGGATCGATGGGAATCCATTCTGCAGGAAAAGGATTCTCTTTACGATATTTGTTTAATATTTCTCGAACTGCGTCTCGTTTATTAATCAACTCAATCACTGCTTTCTTCATCCTTTCCTGCAGGTATAGTTCATGAGTTTGCACGATCTGGATATCTTTTCCAAATTTCGGCATCCATATGGCAAGATCATTCAAATGATAATCTACCCAAGTTTCATCCTCATTTATAGGTGATGGGATATCAATATAACGCCAGTTAATATACTGTTTTGCTTCCTTTGGATCAGAAAATAGATTTAATTGACCTGGTTTTCCTTTAAATCGATCTGAAGTATAAAGAATTAAGGAGTGTTTAGCATTGTATCCCCTATTCTTGAGTTCATTTACAACGGCATTAGTAAGAACTATTTCTCCTCTTATATTTCCAGCATGTATTTGACCAGATACAGAAATTCCACAATTACAATTAAAATCTTTTAGATCTTGCCAATTTTCGATTAAATCGTTGGTTAATTTATCAATCCAATGTTGCGGATTTTTCTTTGAAATCTCCGTCATTTGCGAGTATCACTTTAATGAAACTAAGTATGTATAAAAAATAAAAGATAAAAGAAAAATCTAATTAAAATTTAATCTCTTTGCCCTAAAATTGTGACAGAAGCAACACTGAACGCACCACCAAGATTATGGCATAATCCTATCTTGGCATCAGGAACCTGTCTTCCTTCAGCACGTCCTTGTAATTGTTTGGTAATCTCTTGGAGCATTCTACAACCTGTTGAGCCAATTGGATGCCCAAAAGACTTTAAACCACCACTAGGATTAACTGCTGTTTCACCATCCCAATTAAATGTTCCATTTCTTAATTCTTCTGCAGCCATACCACGATCACAGAATTGGAGATCTTGGTCATTAATAAGTTCTGTAATAGTAAAACAATCATGTACTTCTGCAGCATCGATTTCTTTCCTTGGATTTGTTATTCCTGCTTCCCTGTATGCCATCTCAGCAGCTTTAACTGTGGAAGGAAAACTTGTAAAATCTGCTCCAGGTCCATTTGGTGGAATATACCATGGAAAATTCGTTCGAGTGGATATTTGATTCGATTTAACAACTATATAATCATCAGCATGAGCATAACTTTCTGCTAATTCAGGACGGGTTAAAATTAATGACGCAGCACCATCTGACATCGCACAACAATCAAATCGACCCAAAGGATCGGCTATCATTGGTGCTTTCATGGCTTGTTCAATTGAAATTTTACTTCTGAAGTGTGCTTTAGGATGATATGAACCATTATCATGATTTTTCACTGCTACTCTCGCAATATCTTCTTTCGTCCATCCAAATTCATGAAAACATCTTATTGCGGCCATTGAGAACATCGCTGGAGCAGATGGTAATGGTAGGACAGGATGTCCAAATATTTTAAATCCGGGCAATCCGCTGGAACCTTCATCCATAAGTTTCTCAACTCCACACGCGAGGACTATATCGTATGCACCACTTACAACGCCAAAACAAGCATTACGAAAAGCATCCATCCCTGAAGCACAATAATTCTCAGTGCGAGTTATGGGAATACCATCAAGTCTTAGGATATCTTCTATTGTTGCACCAGACATACCAGTAAAATAATAATAGATTCCTGCCCATGCAGCTTCAATTTCTTCTTTCTTAATGCCTGCATCTTTCATCGCACCTTGAGTTGCCTCAAAAAGTATATCTTCTCTTCCTTTATCCCATAATTCTCCATATTTTGAGGCATCACAACCAATAATTGCCACCTTATCTTTAATACCCTTAACTACCAACTTTTACACCTCCTTTAAAATCTCCCCCTTACCGGTCTACATTTCCAATAATAATTTTTAAAGTCTCCTCCTTCATGCTCTTTTCTAAAAGTTAGTTCAACTTCCATTCCAATTTTAACATTTTCTTCTGGATTTTCGATTTCGGTCATATTAAGTAGAATTCGTCCTCCACCATCAAGATCTATTACACAACGTGGTACAGGTGTATCCATGTATGTACCGCCAACCAAATGATCGAGTGTATATGTAAATATTGTTCCCTTCAAAGCTAGTTTAACAAGTTCCATTTGATCATCAGCTCTACATACAATACAAGAGCGGAACGTACTTGGATATTGAACAGTTCCACAACTCTTACATTTATTACCATACATTTTATATACAGTAGGAGTATCCCGCCACATAGTCACAGCGGAACTTTTTCTTACATACCGATCCTTGTCAAGCAATTTCTTATTTTCGATATAGAGACTATAGTTTTTTATAGTTTTCATTGTCTTTTGGTGTCCTGCTATACCCATATGAGTCTTAGAAAGGTCTCTCAGAGTTTTTCTGTCTTGCACATGCATCAAAAATGCATCCGCTCCATCACCAAATCCTGCTAAAATCACCTTAGCTTCCTCTTTTGGACGTTTCATTGCAGAAATTAACAACATAAAGGACATTGGAGTTCCAAGATCACCAACTTGAAAAAATAATCCATTCTGAGCGACACCTTGAGCAAAGTTCATTCTCTTGGAGATTCGAGCATGGGTTCTAGGATTATTATAATAATAGGCTGCTACATCAATATTATCAGGCCTTAAGTTATTTCTTTTCATAATCTCAGACATTACTTTTGTAATGGATTGAGCATAAAATTGATTGTCCATTTTAGCTTCAAAAGTTCTAATGAAACTATCCTCCTTTGCCCTTTTCCAGGGACCAGTTACATTTGCTGCTATAGAGTAATAATCATCTATAACAATAGGTAGATTTTCACCTTCTGAAACCAAGAGAGCTGCAGCCCCATCTGCAAATCCAAATTCCCACATAGTTGCTGGTTCTGCCTCCCGAGTATCTGAAGCTATAATTAATATGCTTCCGATATCTTTATTTGCTTTAATTGTATCCATTGCCCTTGCTAAAGCTGTCGTTCCTGCTTTCAATGAATCTGTAAAATCAGCAGTTATGATATCTTCCCTCATATCTAAAACAGTAGCAATAAACGAAGCTGAATCCTTTTCAGTATATACCTGTGTTGTAGAAGCAAAAAACAAACCATCAACACTCTTTGGATCAATTCCGTTTAGACAATCTAATCCCGCTTCTACGGCCATAGTAAGACTATCTTCGTCAATACTTGCAATAGCTTTAGTACCAGGAACTGATGGAAAGTCCCACGCTTGAGCAATCAAATCACGAGGCAAAAGATATTTTGGTAAATAGGCCCCATAAGATTTTATTCCTATCATTTATTTTTTTCTCCCTTTAATTTATAATTTGATATTTTATATGTTTCTGAATTTTTTAGAATTAATATATTTTATAACATTTTTTTTCAATGAATTATTCAATTCTCCAAGAAACCTTAATTATATACTGTATATGATTAATTTCCATTAGGATATTTAGTAAATGGGAAAATTATGGGATACACTAGCAAGAATCTTTTTCAATATGTAAATACTATTTTTAATTAACAATTCTAAGTACTTTATCCTTGTGATAATATTATGAAGGGACCAGTCGAACCATATAAAATTAAGATGGTTGAACATGTTGGGATGCCAGATGAGAGTAGGAGAAAGGAAGCAATTAGAGAGGCAGGATATAACACATTCTTGTTAAAATCTGAAGATGTATTTATTGATTTATTAACAGATTCGGGTACTTCCGCTATGTCTGATTATCAATGGAGTGGAATGCTCTTAGGTGATGAAGCTTATGCAGGTGCAAAAAATTTCTATCATCTTGAAAAAGCTATACAAGATGTTTTAGGCTATAAATACGTAGTCCCAACCCATCAAGGACGGGGTGCTGAACACTTGATGTATAGTCATCTCGTGAAACAAGGGCAAATAGTTCCAAGAAATATGTATTTTACAACATCGAAGCTACATGTTGAACTTCCTGGTGGAAAGATGGTAGATACAATTATAGATGAAGCACATGACCCAGAGAATGAACATCCATTTAAGGGAAATATAGATTTTAAAAAATTACAGGCGTATATTGATGAATATGGTTTAGAAAAAATAGCATTTGTGAATGTGGAGCAAAATGTTAATATGAGTGGGGGTCAGCCGGTCTCAATGCAGAACTTGCGCCAATTAAAGGAATTCTGCGATGATTATAAATTAAAAATAATTTTTGATGCCACACGTTCAAGTGAGAATGCTTACTTTATACGAGAACGCGAAAAAGGCTATGAGAATGTACCCATTATTGATATCTTGAGAGAAATGATGAGCTACTCTGATGGCTGCATCTATAGCGCAAAGAAGGATTGCTTGGTTAACATTGGTGGATTCCTTGCTACTCATGATAAGGATATATTTGAAGCTACGCGAAATATGGTAGTTGTATATGAGGGTCTTCACACCTATGGGGGAATGGCGGGTCGTGATATGGAAGCTGTAGCTCGAGGGTTAAGGGAAGGAGCACAATATGAGTATTTAAAATATCGTGTGAACCAAGTTCGATACTTAGGCGAGATATTAAAAGATGCAAGCGTCCCAATCGTGAAGCCGATCGGAGGGCATGGTGTTTTTGTCAACGCACTAAAGTTCCTGCCTCACCTCGAAAGAGAACAGTGGCCGGCACAAACCCTCGCAGCAGCAATATATGAAGACTCGGGGGTACGAAGTATGGAACGTGGTGCAGTGTCAAAAGGGCGCGACAAAGAAACAGGAGAAAATATCTTTCCAGCCTTAGAATTAGTAAGGCTGACAATCCCAAGGAGAGTGTATACTAATTCGCATATGGAGTATACTGCGGAATCAATTATCCATTTATTCGAGAAAAGGGACACAATCCGTGGATTGAGAATGGTATACGAACCGGAATATCTCCGTTTCTTCCAATCCCGTTTTGAAAAATTATAAAAGTTTGTACCCTCTAAACCTCAAAAAATGTAAAAAAAAGTTATTTTCTAAAAAAACTATCTTATTACCTTAATTACTTTAATATTTCTTTTTTCCTCTTCCTTCAGTATTCTATTCAATCTGATTTTAAATCATATTTAAATCCTATAATATTCTAATAATAATGTGAGATGAAATCATGATTGGATAAAATCTTAGGAATGTTCTAGAAGTTTATTTCATAAGATCAATCAATTGATACATAATACTAAATGAACGATTAGAATTAACTTTATTATGAAGAGATCAATCAAATTTCCAAATTTCTCAAAAAATTTGTGGCTTTTTCCAATTCTGGGAGGAATTTTTGCTTTATTTTCGCTCTTATTACCTTGTGCTCATGATATTAATGAGTATTATTCATCTTATTTCTGGTTATGTGGTTTAGTTCTATCAGATGAATATAGTATCTATGAAGAAGGATTGAGTTTTATTGATAATCAAATCATTCAAGTAACATCATTTATCTGTACAGTTATCATATTAATGTGCGGGTCAATCTTAATTTTACTGGCTTATAGATTAAAGGAGAATAAAGAAATTAGCAAAAAAATTAGAAGAATTTGGCTAAATTCTACAATTTTATTAATCTCTGCTATAATTATTTGGGCGATAATTGCAGAAATCGCTTACTATATCTCGAATGAGCTCAATTTTGGCTTTTGGTATGAAATCTCACCGGGTTTAGGAATAATACTTCCCTTTTTTGGTGCAATACTAAGCTTTATTGGATATTATAAACTAAAGAATCGTAGCAAAATTGTATTAAAGGATGCTACTACTAAATCCAAGACCAATTATTATTATACTCTAATACTTTTAACTTGTATATTTACTGTCATTTTATCCTTCTTCTTTTTAGTATTTCCACCTATTATAGATGAAAATCTCGCTAAAATAACTCCATATTATTATTTTGCTATGCCAGAGGATTACATTGAAATTTTACGCGTAATAGGTTGGATTTTCATTATTATTATTATTGGTATGATTATGGTAGGATATTTCGTCAACAGAAAAGAACCAACAATAGGGGGGGCGTTCTTGATTTTTCTGCCAAACTTTTCACAATTTAATTCCTCAATGTTTTTCTTATATGGTATAGGTATTTTTCAAGTTATCTGGCTTCCATTGACGGGATCGTATTTATCTTGGCTTGATTTAGGAGATATTGTGTATTTACCTATGGGATATATTTATTCTCTTTTTAACACTTTAGATGTATTAATTGGTAATTATGCTTGGGTATATATCGAAATTTTAATTTATCTACTTTTATACTTGGGTTTTATTATTTTTAGTTTAGGGGCTGCTACTTGGTTTTATGGTCATTTCAATGAAAAAAAGTTTATTGATTTTTCAATCTACAAAATATCACGACATCCACAGTATTTAGGATTTATTATCTGGAGTTATGCCTTCACATTTATCCCCCGTGGGTATGCACTTGGAGGGTATTCGATGAATTCGAGTTTGTTTTGGGTTTTATCCGTTCTAATAATAATTGGGATTGCTCTCAATGAAGAGCTAAAAATGAAACGGAAATTTGGTGTTGATTATCTGAAATACCAACAAAAGACGCCTTTTCTACTTCCGCTTCCAAAAAAACTAAGTTCTGCATTAAATTTTCCAATTAAAAAATTAATTAAAAAGAAATTTCCAGAAAATAAGAAAGAAATTTTGATCATATTGGTTTTTATTGCATGCTTTATCATTTTACTTTCTCTCCCCTTTACTCTACTTCAAAAATCAGCTATTGATTATTTTAGATAAAATTATAATTTTTATTATTTAAAAATGTCTTATTTTCTATGCTTTTTATTGGAGTAAATCATGAATCAATTATCCGCCTATATGAAAAAAGAGAAACAATTCGGGATTAAAAATGGTATATGAACCAGAATATCTAAGATTTTTTCAAGCTCGATTTGATAAGTTATAGAACCAGTTAAAACTCCAAAAGAAACTGATAATAGGTTTCTTTTGCGGAACTCTTTATTTTTTTGATTTCTTTAACCTCAACCCCAACAATTTCTAATGTTTTTTTAATATATCCCATAGTAGTAAATTCAATGTAGGGGTGATATCTTGGTAAATCTAATAACCGAGCATGTAAAAGATCCCCTTCCAACTCAAATTCTTCTCTCCCCATGTCAAAATAGTTTTGCCAGATCCGAGCTAGAGCATAATTAATAAAACTCCTGGGATTTTTCTTGCTTCTGATAAATACATTCAAGTGACCACCTTCGCTTAAGGATGTTTGAGCAGCAGTTTCTCCGAATCCCCAATATACCCTCTGATTACCATTATAGTATTCTTTAGTTAGTTCATCGATAAATGGGAGGAATAAATCAATATGAATGGGAGTAGTTACCAGGGGGCTATTAGGAAATTGATTATATCGGTTTTTGAATTCCTGAAAGAATTTATTCCATCTCTCTTCTCCAAAAAGTGAAATGTGAGCATTTCTTATATCAATAAAAGCCATACCTTTAGTGTTCATTTAAATTTACAAAATTTGTACTTGAAATTGGTATAGTCCCAATTAATTACGTATGTAATAACTTATCACGATTATAAATGAGTATATTGTTTGGATATTTTATGTTCTAGCAGAACGAAAAAAAAATTTCTTCTTTAAAATAAGAGATTATAACGAAACAAATTTTCTGTGTTTCCAATTCTTAGATGATAGTTCCTAGTCAAGAGAACTTCATAATCTCGTTCTAATATATCGTGCATTAGATAAGAGGTAGATCCTATTATTAGGATTTAAAGTACTTTTACCGATAATGGAACTTATATCCTTTCTGAGTTAGGATACGAGCATTCGACTTATAAAATTTTAAAATCTTTTTTCAAGTACTGTAAGGATTGGCTGGAATCCTGCTTTACTAAAAACATCGAGCAATTTTTTGTCAGTTTTATAAGCGAGATTGATTCTAATAGAATCACAACCCCATGATTGCAAAATTTGAATAGCTCTATCTGCTAAGAGTTTTCCCACTCCTTTACCAATAAATCCTTTTTTTGTAGCCCAATTATCAAGATAGCCAACATACTGTCCTAACGTGTTTTTTTGAGCTTCAATTACGCCCATACTAACCACATCTCCATTGGATTTTAATTCTGCAATTAAAGTTATCCGCTTCAAATTTGGTTTAAACTGTCTTAAACCTGAAGATTCTCTCCAGTGATTTTCATCAAAACCAATATCATAAAGTTCATTAAGTGCTTTTAGAATCTCTAATGTGGACTTATAATCTGAGGTTCTATAATTTCTTATTATTATATCTTCTTCTTTTAAAAGTCGTTCTGACATATTTATTACCTTTTATTAAAATTAAATTTTATTTATTAATTTTAAATCTATCCTTTGAGTTAGCATTTTTATATCATCCCCATTATCAACTCGTTGATTAACTGAGAATAAATATTCATCAATATGAGGAACGATGGGAAATACAAATAGGAGTTCCTCTTGAGGGAACCAAAATTCTACCTCTTGGTTCATTATTTCTTTTTCAAAAAACTCTTTCACATGAGTAATGGTTATTGAAATATTTTTCAATTCCTTATTAGTATTGTTTTGGACTGTAAATTCTATTTCCTGACTATTTTCAATGAAATTAATATTAACAATCGATACTGGAATCGTGGTTGATATTCCCCCATTTGCCGGTTTTTTAGGATCAAACAGCTCTATATTTGAAAATGCTTCTTCTCCTCTTAAATTACCAAGTGGTGAAAAATCAAACCCTTTCAAAGCAAAATATGAAATAGCTTTTTGAGTTTTAAAGGAAGGAGATTCAGTTTTTTTCTGAATAGCATTTGAAAAGTAATTTTTTACTGTGTTATCTATTAATTCCCTCATGAAGACTTTAATTTTTTTGCCCTGATTTATACGCTCTTGCATTTTGGGGGTTTTAATTACATTCTCATCAGCAATCTCACTTTCGATAACTTCAAAGAACTGATCCTCGAATTTTTTCCTCATTTCATCTGTTACCTTGCGAATAAGCTCATCTCCAAAAATGTCTAATTCAATAGGCAGAGAAACTATTATAACAATAGTTTCTGGGGTTTCTTCTTCAAGTCCAGCCCTTCTCTTGGCTCTTTCGGATTTTACTAGGAACTTTTTTCCAAAAAAAGTGTAACCTTTATATTCCAGATCAATATGGTCAAGATCTTCAGTATCTAAAAACCATACAGGATGATAATTAATTGGTCGCATATATCTTCTGTCACTTCGAAATTTATCATTAGGATACATCAACAATGGAATTTGACCTTTCTTTTCATCAAAATATAGTACATAAACAACACACAAATCTTCATTAGGATTTTTATCCACTGATCCATCAAATATATCTGACAATACGACCAATCCAATAATAATTAAAAGGAAAATAATTATTTCTTCTTCAATTGAATTAATCCTACTTATTCTAAAAATTTAACTAAAAAAAAAGTTAAACAATAATTAATCATTTTAGTTGAAATATAATATGATTATTACAGATATTAAAACCCATTTATTAGAACTTGATTTTAAACTTAAACTTGGCTCAATGCCAAGATTTAAAGCAACCGGATTATACATAAACATTCTTACTGATGAAGGAGTAGATGGTTGGGCATTAAGTCATTGGAACCTTAGCAATGCTGCCCAAAAGGTTTTCATTGATGAGTTTCTTAAGAAATTACTCATTCGAAAGGATCCTTTTATGACCGAAGATATTTTTCACACCTTGTATACCTCAAGTAATAGGATTTTATTCGGAATTCCCCAATCTACGTCTGCTATTATGGTTGCATGCTGGGATATCATAGGTAAAGCGACAAAACAACCAATTTATCGATTATTAGGTGCAAGAAAGCAAAAAATTAAGGCTTACGCTTCTATGCCACGTGGATACAAACCAAAAGCAGCAGTAGGAGCTGTTGAGTCTACAATGAAGCCAGAATTAGGAGGATTTAAAGCCGTAAAATTGAGAATTGGCAATGGTTTAGTGAAAGATGAGGAAATAATGAAGGAAGTTAGAGATGCATTTCCTGAGATTGATATAATGGTCGATGCCAATTCAGCATATGATTCTGTAAATGAAGCACTTAAACTAGCGAAGATTTGTGCTAAATTTGATATCACTTGGTTAGAGGAACCTATTCCAACGGATAATCTTAATGGATTGGCTAGGATTAGAAAAGAATCTCCCGTCCAAATTGCAGGAGGAGAGAACGATATGGGGATATTTAGATTTGAAGATATTCTCTCTAAAGATTGTTTTGATATAATACAACCAGATGTTACAAGAAGTGGTGGATTCTTGCAAATGAAAAAGATTGATGCAATGGCAGAGGTGAAAGGAGTTCGTTGTATTCCCCATATTTTTGGATTCGGACATATTTTGGCAGCAAACCTTCATTTAATAATGTCCACACGATGTGACTGGTGTGAATTTCCATTTATACCAGATGAATATCAGCTTTTAGAAGACCCTATTAAGGCAGAAAATGGGATTATAAAAGCATTAGAAAAACCAGGATTAGGCGTAGAAATTAATAAGAAGATGTTCGAAGAAAATATTCTTAAATAAAATACATCCTTTTTTTTCCGCCTTACAGCAGGTCTACTTAATAACAATTTTATCTTTTTCTAAATAACTTATAAGTTCTTCTATTTTGCTAGGTAGAATTATTGTTTTATATTCTAAAGATAATACAGTTGCTACCCTTAAAATATTCAATCCTTTGCACACTAAATTTACAAGTTCACTCATTGCACCTAAATACTCGGATTTTAGATCTTCACAAAATTGCTTAAAAATCGGTTTTTTAAATAAGGGAAATAATTTATCAACTAAAAAGAGTCCCTCAAAATTGGGTTTGTAGCTTTGGCTAAACTTAGCTTCTAATGTATTTAAAACATTATCTTTAATAGAATATTTAATTAGATTATTCCATCTTGTTTTCTGATTTTCAAGTATTTCTGAAATTTCTTCTTTTGAAGCTTCAATCAGTTTGGTTATATCTGGGGATGAATCGATGTTCTCTATACAGGATAATAAATCTACTTCATAATTATGAAAACGTTGAAGAATATCCTTTCCTAATAGAAATAATTCAACAGAATTATTATCACCAAACTTCTCATTTTGAATGGTTATATTAATTATTAATTCTTCTAATAGTTTGATTGTTCTTCCCCATCTATTATATAAACCTTGATGGATAATAGGCCACAATTCACGTATAACATTACTATCCAATATTGAGAGAATGTAAGATATAGATATGCCCATTCCAATAACTCTTTTCAGTTCTGTAGAATCACAATACTCTACTGTATCCATTGATGAATGATAATAAGGATCTGCATGACCAAACATAAGAGAGGGTATTCCGAAGTAAAAATCAGAAAAAAGGACATGATCACTGCCCCCTTCGAAACTATTTATCCTATAACTCATGGGGACTTTTGTTCCATTAATTGCAACACCTTTAGGATGATCAGCTATTTTTTCTATAAAAAAAGATGCAATATCATTGATAATAGATGGAGTAGAATGAGGTGCTAAATTCACTTCTAAAGGATATCCAATTTTGAGACGATGTTCTCCAATCATATCCAAATTAAGACAAGCTAAAACGTTTTTCATCTTTTCTTCATGGAATTTCATCCATGGAACAGTTCCATTGAATTCTGGAACCCATAAAAACCTAATAGTCTTTTTAGGGGGTGATAATTTATTTTTATCAATTAAATGTTTTAATGCCCTTGCTAACTCTAATAATCCCGCAGCACCACTTGCATTATCATTTGCACCAGGGAATGGATGACATAAATGTGCAACAATGATTACCTCCTTTTCAGGATTTTTAATACCTTGAATTGATGTGCTAATTACTTCTAAATTACCCTCTATAAATTCCGCATTGATTTTTGCATGTGCTTTTACAGTCCCTTTTTTTAGCAACTCTTTCAATTGAATTGCCTGTTTGTAAGATATGCTAAATCCAAATTTTGCATTATCAAGTCGTTCATGTGTAGTGAAGAAACTATTATAAATTCGTTTATCTAATTGATCTCCAGTCCTCTTTAAATCTGGATAATAAATCACACCTAAAGCTTTTGAACTTTCAATGAAGGAATGATGCATGTAAGTAAGACTGGACATCAATATTATCTTCCCGTCGATGTCTATGTTTTCATAATCCTCTTTTTTATCTCCCTTTCCTATATCTACAATTTCAGTTATCGCATCGCATGATTTTGAATGAGTAATAATAGATGTTGGAATTTTGTCATAATCACAAAGTTTGATTCTTTCGGGCTCTGTAATCCAAAGCTCAGCAGATTCAATTTCCCATTGGTACGGAGCAGTATAACCCCAAATTGTATTTTTACCATCAGCAGGGGATTTAAAGTGTTCAATTTCCTTATAACCGATTTTTGATAATTCTTTTTTAATGATTTCAGCAATGTCATGATAACCTTTTGATCCTTGGATTCTGCTATATTGAGAAATTTTTGCAACCCAATCCCATGCTTTTTGGCCATCAGCTTCAGATAAAATTGTATTAAGGTAATCTTCTATATTCATGATCTAAACGAAATTTTTGGTATTTATTATAATTTACTTTCTAATTTATTTCTCCTTTCTATTAATGTTTCTCTACATTCTTTTAATTCTCGTGGGTAATAAAAATATGGAATTATCCAAAAAAGAGCTCCTAATAACCAAATTAATAAAACTAATAGAACTGCAAAAGGTAAGAATGAAATATTACTTTCGATCATAGAGGCTATAAGGAAGTTGCCAATAATACCTCCTAGATTCACCATTAATCCATTCATAGCATTCACCGTACTTCTAACCTCTGGAAGTGCTACTTCTGAATAGATGGCAAACTGGTTACCCGTAGAAAATCCTACAAATAAGAACCCTAAATATCCTATAACTAGGAAGAAAATCCAAGAAAATATGATCTGGATTTTTGAACCTGTAAAAAAAGGTATTGAATAAAATAAAATCTGTAATGAGATTCCTAAAATAAGTCCAAAAAGCGAAATTAACACCCGACCTACAACTTTCCCGGATTTGAAATATTTGTCTCCTATTCTTCCTCCAATAATATTCCCAGGAAGAGCTCCACTCCCTGCTAATATAAAAATAGTTGTTGCGATGAATAAAGCCTCAGCACCCTCAATCTTAGTACTTAAATAAAAAATAGCCCAAACACCAAGTGTAGAATTTGCTATTCCTCCACATAAAACAGTAATTAGAATAGCACTTATAGATTTCTTTTTAAATAATTCTTTTAATTTTTTAAAGGTAATTTTATAATTATATTCTATCTCACCACTATAATCTTCAAACTCCGGTTCTGAACGTAATCTTTCCGGTTCTATTGCTGTAAAACTGTAGAAAAGCAAAGTTAGTAGACCAATCAAAAATCCTAGGGTATAAGCAATTCTCCATCCTATATTGTTAATTGTAGTTGGTAAATAGCTGCCAATCAATCCCCCAAATATTATTCCCATTCCACTCCCTAAAATTAATCCAATTTGTATTATACTATATTTCTTTCCTCTATCTTTTGGAGAATAGAAATCACCAATCATAGAAAAAGCCTGTGGAACAAAAGCGCCAGTACCAATTGCACTTATGATGATAAAAAATAGATAGAAAAAATAATTTATTGATAATGATGCTAAACCATATGAAATTATCCAGATAAAATTGGTAATAATAAAAATTCTTTTCCTTGACCATTTTTTTGAGATTTTGTCACTGTAGTACCCAAAAGCTAATATGCTGATTATGCCCATAATCAACGATCCAGCGGAAACTACCCCAATTCCAAAATTAGTCGTTTTGGGGAGAAAATTAAGTAGGTTTTCTAGATTAACAGGTAAAATCCCTGCACAAAAAAAAATCATAAAATACAAAAGAACCATTGAACGAAAGGTCTTTTTCCTATTAATTTGATAGCTATCATTCATGATGCAAATGGATTAGTGAATTATAATTATCGAATAATAATATTTGAATTTCATTTTATTAGAATCTTCATATAAAGAATAGTTTAAAATAAGAGGATAAATACAAGGAATAGTTGTTAATCTATTCAACTTTAACAAATTTCCCTATGTTCTTTTCCAAAATTTTCAAAGTCTCATCTTCTAATTCTTCAGGGATATGTCTAAAAGAAAAATTCTCAAGAGCAGGTAAAAGATTCTGAAGAGTTAATCTAGTTAGATAGTCTAAATGATCACATAAAGCAAGTAATTGGAAATGAGCTGAGTTCTCAATTAATACGGCACCTTTACTTATGGTAAAATAATTCACTTGTTGCTGAAGTACATATTTCTTAATATTACTCCAGAGGTCGCGAAATCCTCTAAGGTAAATCGAATCTTGAGTGGAACCATTCTTTTCACTTCTTAGCATTAGTTCCCAAGCAGAATCATGTGTTCCAACAAAAATCGTATATATAACACTTTTCTTTTTTGATTTTGTTTCTTCAGATTTTCTGAATGTTAATCTTTGAAACATTCTTCTTAACACCGAATCTGCTGATTTTTCAATAATCCCTGTGGTTAACTGGTCTAAATTTAAATTAATCTCTTTTTTAAGACCAGATAAGTCAAAATCTTGAGCAATCTTTAAAGCTTCTTCAAAAAAGAGTTTTGCTTGTTCTGTTAACTTACTTTCTGCTGCTAACAATCCTTTAAGTATAACCAATCTACAGAGATCTAAATAACTTTGATTCTCTATAGCTATAGTTTTAGCCAGATCTAAATGATTATAAGCATGGTTTAAATGTTCTAAATTTCCACTTTCTTGAAAAAACCTAAAATAGCCTTCACCTAATCTAATTTCGATATCACTTGCATCTTCAACCGATTGATTATTAAACATGATTTCTCTTTCTTCCATCAAATGATCAATTAATTCTGACCAATTTCCACGTAATTCACCCTCTATAGCTTGCAGATCATGCATAAAAATATTACCTACTGGAGATTTTAAAAAATCGGGATCATCTGGTAAGTTATTCCTCACAAAATCTAACAATTCGAGGGAATCAGTTTTCCCAGCTATTCTTTTTAGAGTTGAAAGGAGATCAAGTTTATAATATGTAGGAACATTTTCTTCTGATAAAACTTTTTGACACAATTCTTTTGACTCGTCATAACGTTCAGAGATAAACAGTGTTTCAGCTATAATACTCAATAAAGAGCTTCTAATAAAAAATTCTTCTTGAACAATTGGTAATTCTAATATTGCTTGTTGACGTTTTAAAGCTTGATCATATAATCCCTTTTTGGATTCAAGTACCGACATATTCGATGAAATAACTGCATGAGTTCTTTCATCACCCATTTCCTCGCTTACTGCTAACACTATTTCAAAGATCTTTAGAGCTTTGTCTAAATCTCCACTGGATTGGCTAACTGCAGCATAAAAATTACCCACAACACTTATTATTTCTCTATTCTCTAACAATTGTCCAAAATTAAACACAGGTTTTATTAATTCTATAGCTTCGTTTATCTTTCCAAGAAAGTATAGCCTGAATCCATAATATCCTTGTAAAAACATTAAACCCGTCCTCATTTCTATGGAAGTTTGGTCGCCCCACTCCTCTTGACAACTATCATATAATTCCTCTAATAAATCATAAGCACTTAAACGAAGATACACTTCAGCTTTAGCAATTGCTGCTTCCAATTGAATTATTGCAGGTGCGGATTTAAAGTTAATCCTTTTAGCTATTACAAGTAATTCTGATGAAGGTGCAAACCTTGCTTGTAATCTTAAATATATCGGATAACTCCATGAATGGGGTTCATATGCATAGTTTAGAAGATCTTTACCCTTTCCAATTATAAAACCCCATTTGACAGCTAGAAAGGTAAGCAATTGACTATTTGGATTATTAACTCGTAAATCAGTTAAGAAATCATACCATTCACTTAAATTTTTAATTTTCAATCCAGAAGCAGATGTGAGAATTTTGATTTCTTCATCAGTGGCTAAAGATAAGTAAACTCGTAATTCTAAGGGAATTAAACGTTGAAGAGCACTCCATAAATCAGGAGCACCTCGTTCACTTTTTTTCTCTTCATAATAATCTTTATGAGCACGATATGCCCCATTTTCATCAATTACGACTACATTAATATGGAGCGAATCTGAATCAGCAGAATGTCCTACTCGAACAGTAAAAAGCTTTCCAATCATAGGATTGCCTGATTCGGATTTATGGATGTAGGTATTGGGTTTATCAATATTAAAGTTGATCTTGTGATTACATATTTTACAATTAATCTCGGTCATATAAACACCTCATCTTTTTGATATTTGGAAGATGAGAGTTTCGATTTAATAATTATATAACGCCCTTAAACTCTTTAATTAAGGAGTTTTTTACCCAAATCTGTAATCTCATCTAATAATTTATCAATACCTCTTCCATCTAAAGAACATGTTTCTACATATTTTTGGAAATATTTCTTTTTTCCAACTACAGATTCAACTAATTCATTTGATATATTTCTTTCTAGATCTATTTTATTTCCTACTAAGATTAATCCTGCTTTCCCATTTTTATCAAGATCCATCAGTTCCATCCAATTGTTCAAATTTTCAAAAGATTCATATCTATCTATCGAAAAAACGAAAATATAGATATCTATGGATTTTATAACTTGATCTTTTAGTATATCTAATGGATGCCCCCCTGGAATTCTTTGCCCCGCTAAATCATAACACTGAAATTGTAAATCTTTATACGACCAAGATTCAATTTCTATGAATGGAGTGCGAGTAATCTCTTTAGTGTCTAGTACTTTACGAGAATTTGAACCATTAACATAATGTGTTGTTTTTTGGATCAAAGCTTGCACTAATGTTGTCTTTCCGACGGCACCATCCCCCACAATAGTCATACGGACTAATTTTCTTGATTTCTTCAGCTTTTTCATAAATTGAGATAATTTCCCCATATAAAATACTCCTATTCTTATATTAAATTAATTGTTGAAAAGTTAACCCCAATTAAGGAAGTAGATATGTTATATTTGTAAACCTTCAGTTTTTAATGTAATTCTTGAAACCTTAGTACGTGTTATTGAAAAAAAAAATAGATTATGTCGGTTATTTCATTTGACAAAAGCGATTTTACTAAATTTTTATAGAAACACCAGTTGTTAAAACCATTGATATAATTGATAACCTAGATTAAACTCAAACTAGTGTGTTATAAAACAGATGTGATATTGAAATATATATCAAAAATTTGATGTTTATCAAAAAAGTTTAATTAATAAAAAACTGATTTAAAATCTAAGTATAAATTGAATTCTTTTTTTAGATCATCAAATTCCTGTCTTGATTGCTTTATTATCTTTGAGAGGGTATGATAATTTAATTCATTTTTAAATTTTCTATCCCAGTTCCGCCAATTAGGTAAACTTAAGAAATGTATATTCCATATACTTTCTTGGTCTTCGGAAGATCTTTTTTTAATTTCTTCTGATAACAAAATCCAAAATATAATGAGGTTACTAGAGATTTTAGCATCTTTACTAATAGGTCCTCTAAAAAATTCCCCAAATGCAAGTAACATCAACATAGCTAACCCATATTTCACTTGAATTTTAGAACAATTTATTAAGTAGCGCTCTTTTATAATTTTCCATCCAATCTTATTAAAAAACTTCTCAATATCCTCATCAATGCTTTCTCGAATTTTTCTAAAGTAAAAATCTCTTGTTAAATATGTTTTAGTTTCAATATATTGAAAAATCCGAAGAGCTCCAGCAATCCTCCATTCTATCCATTCTTGGGAATATTCAAGTGCCAAACGTAATGCATTTTCCTTTTCTGGCCAAAGATTTAAGATATTGATTAGTTTATTATTAATCTCATTGTAATATTTTATATAATGATCATAAATGCGAGCATAGGAATAGCCTAATATATCAATATAGGTGAAAATTTCTAGTAAATCTATAAATCTCTTGATGTTCTGCTTATTATCTAACAACTCTTCAAATTCACTATCATTCAAGAGGGAATAGATTCCATAAAAAGTGGATTCTCCCGTGTAAATTGTTGCAAATAATAGATGATACTGAATAGTTTTTTTAATTAGCAATCCTTCGATATCAGAGAGCTCAAACAGGTTTAGCAACTTCTTTTCTGCGATTATTTTGTAACTATAATAAGGATGCTCTTTTCTTTCTTCCAGTCTACCAATATCATGATACATTAAAACAATTGGAATAATTAGCTCATTTAGAGATTGCTGATTCATTACTTTTTCTCTTATTGATATAATTGATTCATTTGTAAGAGTATCATGAAGAAATTTTCCATCTAATATGAGAAAGAAAATTTTAAAAAGCCTAAAGATATGTCTAAGTGTTCTATGGTATTCATCTTTGTCTTTTTGAATACCAATTTGAAAAATGTTCTTTAAATTAGGAAAAATAGAGATTAATTGAGAATATTCCGGTGAGTTAGCAATCTCATTATAGTTATCAATCCATGAGAGCTCTATTTTATTAAATAATTTATGGAGAGAATTGATCATTGTTAAATCACTTTTTTTTCTAATAATTCAAAAAACGGTTCGATATTGATATTTCCACCACTTACAATGATACCAACTCGTTTTTCTTCTACATTAATCTTTTTTTCGAGGATGGCTGCTAAAGGCACTGCTCCTGAAGGTTCGACTACGATTTTCATTCGCTGCCAAAGAAATTTCATAGCATTAATAATAGCAATTTCAGAAACAGTTACAATTTGATCTACGCATCTTTGAATTATTTTGAAGGTCCTTTCACATATCGAGGTACGTAAACCATCAGCAACGGTATTTGGATAAGTACTTGGTACGATATAACCTACTTGAATAGACCTATAAGCATCATCTGCCATTGAAGGTTCTACTCCAATAACTTGAGCATTAGGGCATAATTCTTTTGTGACAATGGCAGTACCACTCAATAATCCTCCACCCCCAAGAGGGGTTATAATTATGTCAAGGTCTCCGATTTCGGTTATTAATTCATATGCAGCTGTTCCTTGTCCGCAAATTACATTATGATTATCATAAGGATGAATTAAAGTATACTTATATTCTTGAATTAGTTTATCAGTAGTTTGAGTTCTAGATTCCAGTGTATTTTCGCAAAATATGATTTGAGCTCCATAACCTTTAGTAGCGTTAATTTTATTTATAGGTGCTCCTTTGGGCATTACAATAGTGGCCTGAATGCCTAGTATCGAGGCCGCAAGTGCAACAGCTTGAGCATGATTGCCACTTGAGTGTGTAATAACGCCTCTCTCTTTTTTTTCTTTTGGTAGTAATGAAATAGCATTGTAAGCCCCGCGAAATTTAAACGCACCAACTCTTTGGAAATTTTCACACTTGATAAAGATTTTTGCATTCAAGAGATAATTTAATGTTCTTGAGGTCATAACAGGTGTCTTATTAACTGCTTTTCTTACGTTTAAATAGGCTTTTTTTATTTCCTCAAATGACATCTAGATCTAAAATTCTCTTGGAATTATAAGTATTTAGATTAATTAATAATGAGTAGCAGGATTTCTCCTTAGATCATTAATTTTACCTTCAAGAATGGGATCATTTGTACTTTTCATCCAATTATAAAGATCTTCTTTTAATTTCTTTTTAATATCTTTATAACTAGTATCATAAGCCAAATTATTTACTTCTTTTGGATCTTTATTAAGATCATAAAGTTCCTCTTTCCTCCGTGGTGAATTAATAAATTGGCTAATATATTTTCCTATTGGTTCCCGAGCTGTGAATTCATCAATTTGATATTCTTTATCATATTTCTTGAAATTTATTATAAACTTGTAATTCTTAGTTCTAATCGCTCTTAGAGGGTCATAAAATTCATGAAATGATTTTTCAGTAAATATATTTTCTCTAAATGAGGAATCCTTTCTAATTAAACATTGTAAGAAACTTTTACCTTCAAGCTTTTTTGGAATATCTGCTCCTATCAAATCTAATAAAGTCGGAAGTAAATCCACATTGCTTATCATTTGATTGTATGTTTTTCCACTACTGAATAGATCTGAATTTGGTGATGACATTATTAGACTAGTTTTAATTCCAGGATCATAAAGTGTACACTTTGCTCTTGGAAATGGTTCTCCATGATCAGTTGTGTAAATAAATAAGGTATTATCTCTTAAATTAGTATCATCTAGAAGATTGATTAGGTTTCCAATGGTATTATCTATAACATGAATCATGCTATAATAATCGGCCAAATCTTCTCTAATTATTGGATCATCCGGTAAATATGGAGGGATTTTAACACTTGAGGGATTTGCAGGGTCTGCCCAGCCTTTCAGAGGACGATGTGCTTCCCATACACCGAAACAAGCATAGAACGGGGCTTCATCATTTTTATGTTCAGATAGAAATTGTTTATATTTTTTTTCCATGTTCCTACATGAATATTTATATTCTCTACCTCTTTTGCTAACTGTTTCATAACCAAGCGTATTAGGATCTCGACTTTCATGCTGTAATCCAATTAAATGTGTTGAATAACCAGCCTCTTTTAGATGCATGGGGAGGGTTTTATTAGAACTTGGCAAAGTCCATCCAAGATTTACCAATCCCATTAACCCATTTTGATGTGGATATAAGGAAGTTAGAATACTACTTCTACTTGGGCTGCATTGAGGCGCAGTACAAAAATAATTTGTAAACCTTACTCCATTTTCAGCTAAATTATCAAGATTTGGAGTGTGAAGGGAATTAGGAGTTTGTGGTGTATTATAGCATCCAAGGAATTGTCCTTGGTCATGAGTTATAAATAATATAATATTTAGCTTCTCATTCATTTTTCAATCAGTTAACCTATCAAGTTATTCCTATAGCCTATGAAGGATTGACTATGATTTTAACAAAATTTCTATCTGAAGGGTCTACAAATCGCTCGAAAGTTTTCTGTAAATCCTCAAGATGAATTTCCTCTGAAATAAATTCACTAACATCAATCTTATTTTTAACAAATAGATCGATTGCGTTCAAAATATCTTCACGATCATGTCCTAAGCATCCTTTTAAAGTAACCTCTTTATTATTTACCATAAATATACGAACTGATACACTTCCTTTATACATTCCTTCAACTAAAATTGTACCACCCTTTTTAATGAGAAAAAGTCCATCTGATATTGTTTGTTCATTTCCTACACAATCAAATATATAAGAAGCTGTACCGAGGTTTCTTATATGTTTCTTTATTTTTGGTCGCCCAGGAGGAACTGCATGTGTAGCTCCTAATTCTAAAGCTTTATTTCTTAAGTATTCATGGGGTTCAACAACAATCACATAATTTGGATCTTTTTCAATTAAAAGCGCTTTTAAAAAAGCTAATCCAACGTTCCCACCTCCAAAAATAATAATATTTTGATTAGACTCAATTCCAGACAATTTGAATGCTCTCATCGCTAAAGCAAAAGTCTCAATCATAACAGCATCTCTTATTGGAACATTTTCAGGAATTCTAAATAATGAAATTTTTGGAACTTTTACAAATTCAGCAAAACCCCCATCTTGAAACATTCCTAATCCGCTCAATTTTCCTTCACTAAAATCAAGAGCAACGTTAAGACAGGTTACTTTTTCCCCCACCCTTACCTCAGAAATATTCTCTCCGATTTCCACCACTTCGCCTACTAATTCGTGTCCCATAATAATTGGTATCTGATAAGTTTTGTATTTGAAATGTGTAATATCACTGCCACATATTCCACAATATCTAACCCTAACTAATGCGTCATCTGGACCAGGAATGGGTGTAGGATAATCCTCTTTATATACAATTTTGCCAATTTCTTCTAAAACAGCTGCTTTAATTGTTCTAACCTCTCCGTAAATTTCCTAAATAAGAGTATTTTATTATTAAATAATAATTTAACTGTTAGATACTCTAATTAATCAGAGTAATTAACTAGGTAGAAGATATTAAAAATATCGTATTTCATCTAAATTCATATATTATTATATCAGAAAATTGATAAGAAAAAGCTGCAAATATTGGGGTTTGAATGGAGAACCTTTCAAAGCATTATTAGAAGAAGAAAAAGAAAGTTGAATCAAATCAATTTTAAAAATGAAGAGAGGAGACTAAACATTTCGTTTAATCAAGGGCGAAATCCAATGAATGATTTAATTTACTTCCTTTATGATAATTTGTCGATATTAATTTAAATAGCCAAGTGCAATTTTTGCATCTTATTTTAAATTGAAAGAGGATTTTCTTCCTTTCAAACCAGATATTTTATAAAGCTAACCATGAATTTAACAGAGAATCAAATTAAACGGTATTCTCGTCAGATTGTTCTCAAAGAAATTGGTGGTATTGGTCAAGAAAAGCTACTTAATTCAAAAATTTCTCTTGTTGGCCTAGGTGCACTTGGATCACCCGCGGCATATTACTTAACAGCTGCAGGGATAGGGTATTTAAAAATTATTGATTATGATTCAGTAGAGTCTTCTAATTTACATAGACAAATACTTCATTTCTCAGAAGATGTCAAAAGAAAGAAAACTCAAAGTGCACTTGAAAAATTGAACTCTTTAAATCCTGATTGTAATATTGAAGTAGTGAATGAGGTCATTACACCTGATAATTCAAAGGAAATTTTAAGAGAGTCAGATTTTGTTATTGAAGGTTCTGATAATTTTCCAACAAAGATGTTAATAAATGATACTTGTGTTTATTTAAATATCCCGTTTACAATTGCAGGAGTTCTTAGATTCCATGGTCAGATAATAACCACAAATCCAGAAGCTAAGACTGCTTGTTATAGGTGTGTTTTTGGGGATCTGGCAAGTACACCTACAGGAATGTCATGTTCTGAAGCTGGAGTTATAGGATTAATTCCTGGCGTTCTTGGTTGCTTGGAAGCAAATGAAGCAATTAAAAGCATTTTGAATATTGGAGATTTGTTTACAAATAGGATTTTATATGTGGATCTTTTAAAAAATTCCTTTTATTTCATTGATGTTTTTAAGGATGAGAATTGCTTAGCGTGTGGTGGAGAAGCTAAAGATTTAACTGAAATTTATAATTATAGGATTGAGGATGTATGTCATTAAATAATATTAGAGAAGCAGAGGAATCACCAATTAAGCAGCTGGATATTACAGGTTTAGTTTGCCCAATGACTTTTGTCTATACAAAATTGACTCTTGAAGAATTAGAAAAAGGTGATATCTTAGAAGTCATTTTGGATTTTCCACCAGCTACTAAAAATATTTCTGAAAATTGTAGAAGGCAGGATTTAGCTGAAGTCTTAGAAGCTAAAGAAATAGATAAAGAAAAGCATCTTTGGTTTCTTAAACTCAAGAAAATTTGATAATTTCTATTAATAACAATTATAAGCAAAAACTGTACTTAGATTTATATTTTTTTTTAAATAAATACTATTAATATGGAAAAAGGATTCAGTACCTCCTCCAATTAAATTTTCTGAAGAATCAATCCAAACAGTCTCCTTTTTCTCCTCATCAGAGTAAAGAATTTTTTTTCCTAACTTTTTCAATGAGTGTAATATGTAAAATATATCAAAGAATTTAGGTTATGAATAAATCTGTTGATAGATAACGTTCTCCGGTATCAGGTAAAATTATTACTAAATTTTCTCCTTGATTAAAATCATTGGAGGCTCTATAAATTCCTGCCCATGCCGCAGCTCCTGAAGAGATTCCTACAAAGATACCTTCTAATTTCGCTAATTTTCTCGAAGTATTAACGGCATCTTCATATGATACTTGGATAATTCTGTCATAAATATTAGTATTTAAAACATCAGGTACAAATCCTGCTCCTATTCCTTGGATTTTATGAGGTCCCGGATTACCACCTGATAATACCGGAGAATCCTTTGGCTCAACAGCATAAATTTTGACGTGAGACCCTATTTTCTTTTTTAATACTTCTCCAACACCCGTTATTGTACCTCCAGTACCAATTCCTGCAACAAGACCGTTAATCTTTCCATCTAAATCTCTTATTATTTCTTCTGCTGTTGTCTTTCTATGTATTTCCGGATTAGCCTCATTTTTAAATTGTTGAGGAATAAATACCTTGTCATTTTCTTTTGCTAATTCTTCTGCCTTTTCAATAGCACCTTTCATTCCTTTATTAGCTGGAGTTAAAACTAGATCTGCTCCATAAGCTTTCAGGATTTTTCTTCTTTCAATAGACATACTGTCTGGCATTGTAAGAATCAATTTATAACCCCTTGCAGCACATACTAAAGCTAAGCCAATACCCGTGTTCCCTGAAGTTGGTTCTACAATTATTGTGTCTTCATTAATTATATATTCTTTTTCTGCTCTTTCAATCATCGCCATACAAATTCTATCTTTTACACTTGCTCCAGGATTATAAGCTTCAAGCTTAACAAAAATGTTTGGCTTGACTCCTTCACTTATTCTGTTTAATTTCACTAATGGGGTGTCCCCAATAGTTTCAATAATATTATTATATATTTTTCCCATTCTTATACTTCCTCCCATTTGTTTTAATAAGGTGAATTAAATTCCTGCTCCATCTTTCCAATATTGAATTTTTATCCGTTCTTTTTCTTTATCTTGGGAAATGTTTAATCTATCTTCTAAAAATTGAAGCCTTTCATTAAGCGTGGATAGAGTTATAGCTAAGGGATCAGGGAGATCACCATGAGATAAGTCAACTTTCTTAATTCTTTTTCCTTCTCTAGAAATTATTTTTCCAGGAACTCCGACTACCACTGAATTAGGGGGTACATCATTTACTACAACAGAATTTGCACCAATTCTAACATTATCTCCAATATAAATTGGGCCTAGTAATTTGGCACCGGTACCTATAACAATATTATTGCCTAAAGTAGGATGCCTTTTAACAGGATGTATACTGGTACCTCCCAATACAACTCCCTGATATATCGTAACATTATCACCAATTTCTGATGTCTCCCCAATAACAACTCCCGCTCCATGATCTATAAAAAAGTCCCTCCCAATTTTTGCTCCAGGATGAATTTCAATTCCCGTCATTCTTCTAGCAATTTCAGAAAGATAGCGAGGAACAAAAGGCATACCAATAATCCAAAAAAAGTGGGCTATTCGATGAATCAAAATTGCTTTTATTCCGGGATAGCTTGTTAATACTTCCAAAAGAGTATGAGCCGCAGGATCTTTATTAAACGCAGCACTGACATCTGATACGAAGAAATCTAAAATTTTTTGGAGGTTTTGATCAATATCATCACGATCTATATCTCTAAGTTGGAATTGTAGGTTTAAGACACATTCAGCGCAAAAATTTGAATGCTCTTTTTCCTTAGATCCTAAAGTTCTTCCACAACTCAAGCAGTTTAAAAATTCTTCCATGTAAAGTGTAAATTAAATTTCTTTATTATGGAATAGACTTTATAAGTGAATAAAAAACTAGGTGCAATTATTACATCTTTATAATCTTTTCTTTGACATTTTATTAAAAAAATCACTTTTTTAAGCAACCAATAGAATACATAATCTTTATTGAAACTATAAGAATCCAAAAAAGAGATAATCCTATTCCTAGTCTCTGAATCAAACCTGTATAATTATTTAAATATTCTATGAACATAATTGGTCCAGTTACAATTGATAGAGCACCAATGATGAATGATAGATATCCCCATTTAGTTCCCCAAAATCTTAAGACGGGGTAAGCAGATAGCATAACAGCAATAGGAATCAGTATTGCTGGAACTGTGCTTGTTAAGGAGTGAAGTTTTCCTGTCTGTGAAACATCAATACATTGAGGATCGCATGGAAAAAGACCAACAAAAAACATTAAGATCCCTCCAATTATCAATAAAATAAATACAATTGTAAGTTGGAAATTTTTTTTGAAAAAACTTTGAATCCAATGCTAAATATTATTATAAAAATCCCTAATAGCGAAAATCCCAAATAATTCATCATAACTTTGAAAGGAGAGTCTACAGCTCCAATCTCACTCATTCCTGTTGATATGGGATCATATCCCTCCCACATTATTCCTAGAGTAGTTAGAACTGCAAAAAATAATATTGGACCAATGAGTCCTGATAACATTATAAATTTTAGAGTATTATTGGAAATATTCAATCTCATAATTAATCTCACTAAACTTAATAGTAAATATTTATTAAAGGTAAATGCAATATTTGCATTTTTTCCTTCTTGACACACAGATTTAGCAACATTTTGCCGAAAACTTATTCCATTTAATAATTAACATTTTTAGAGGTGATATTCTTTTTATATTATTATGCAATTAGATGATATTGATAAACAAATCATTCGTGAACTTTATCTCGATGGTCGACAAAGTTTAACAGAACTAAATAAAAAGATCTTTAAAGCTGATCATGAAATCATGAGTCACACAGGTGTTAAAAAGCGGATCACGAAACTTAAGGATTCTGGAGTTTTAAGCATTCAAGCAAATACGAATATCAATCAGCTTAACTACAAAATTATGTTTATTCTGCTAGAGATGCAAAACTATGGCAAAATACAAGAAATAATGAATGCTTATTCTCATTGTCCTAGAATATTTCTATTAGCACATTTAAGTGGACAATATAATGTAATTATGGGAGTAATTGGACAAAGTGTTGAAGTATTACATAGATATATTAATTACTGTGGTCCTACTAATAAAGAGGGTATCTTGCATTCCCAAATCTTATTTGTATCTCAATTCAAGGTACCACAATATCTCCCCCTTAACCTATTTAGCGAACAAAGCCAAGAAAAGGCATGTGGAAACGTGTGTAAAAAATGTGAAGCATTTCTTGATGGGAAATGTGAAGGTTGTGGTAATTTCTAATTGCTTTCATTTATATAATCATACGTTCGATATTTTTATAGTTTAAAATTTAAACTTATTACCTTTTAATATATTCCTATTGAAATAAAAACCTAAAAAGTTGTTTGAATTAATCAGAATACGAAATTATTAAATATAAATATGATAATCAGTAAATGAGAATAAAAGATATACTATTTTAAGTTTTCAAAAGCGTTAGAATGATTATTGAAGATAAATATTTTGTATCAAATTACGAGGAAAAAATTAATCTATATTCTCTATCTCCGTCAAGTAAATTTATACTGTATCTTTTGAAGCAAAGAGGCCCATTAAGCCAAATGGATATCCTTAAAAAAACTCTTCTTCCTAAGCGTACAGTTGCTTATGCACTAAGAAAGCTTCAAGACAATCATTTCATAAGAAAATCTAAAGATCTTACTGATAAACGAATTAGTATTTTTGAAAGCTTAATTTAAAAACAGATATCATTTATATCTTGGTTATTTATAATCATATAATATATTTATTGATGGTTTCAAATGGAAGAAAGACCTAATGATATTATTACTGAAGCAAAAGAATCAAAACTGAAAGCTAAATTATATAGAAACTATTCATTTTTGAGAGTATTTATTTATGAATTTTCAACTATTTTGCATTATTTAATAGGAGGATTAGGATTAATAATTGGGTATACATTTTTACAGTTGGGATACCTAATAGGTTTAACTTATATTATTTTTGCATTTCTACAGATGTACATTCTTATGCCGTTAACAGTGTGCCCAAATTGTGTGTATTACAGAATGGAAGATTCACGTTGTGTATCTGGTTTAAATAGGCTATCACGAAAACTAGCAAAAGAAGGGGATCCAAAAGATTTTCCAAAAAGAGCAGAAGGTATATTTTGTTACAATAATATTTATATGGTTGCCCTATTCTTTCCAATCGTAGTATCAGTTCCAGCTTTAATTTTAAATTTCTCTCTATTACTGCTAATAACTTTTTTAATAGTTCTGGGTTTGCTAGTGTTTCGTTTTTTTGTGATTTTTCCTAAAATAGCATGCTTGCACTGTAATGCAAAATATACATGCCCAATTGGTGAAAAAATAGGCGTTCGAGATAAATAAGAGAAACTCTAAATTACTGATAACATTTTTCTCATGTATGTTTAAATTACAATTGCTTTAATGGTCCTAATTCTTTTATTTGATTTGTAAATTCAGTAATTACTTCTGAAAATCTCTTTCCTTCAGATGCGCTTACCCATTCTAATCTTACTCGTTTAGGATCTACTCCTAGTTGTTTAATTAAAATACTATGCAATCTTTCGAATCGATCTTTCGTGTATTCATTACCAGTTATATAATGACAATCACCTATATGACATCCACTCACAAGAACCCCATCAGCACCATTCTTAAGAGCTTTCAACACAAATGAAGGATCTACTCGTCCTGAGCACATTACCCTTATAATTCTGATATTAGGAGGATATTGAAATCGTGAAACACCTGCTAAATCAGCTCCAGCATAACTACACCAATTACAGCAGAATACAAGAATATTAGGTTCAAAACCCTTAGTTTTTACAGTATTTTTTGATTTTGACATGATATACACCTACAATCCGTTTTTTATTTCCTCCTTTTCTAATAAATAAGAATCAATCATTGTATTAATTTGATCAAAATCATAGTGTTTTACCATGATTGCTCCAACAGGACAAGTTGCAGCACAGGTCCCGCATCCTTTGCATACAGCAGCGTTAATAGATGACTTTGTGACAGTTATGTTGATATCTTCGAACTCTTTAATTATCTCTATTAAGTTAATTGCTTTATAGGGGCAAATCTCTTCGCATTTACCACATCCTATACATTTTTCTTCAGATACTTCAGCAACCAATCCAGAGGTAGTAATTTTATCAGCACTTAAAAATCTACTTGCTCTTCCAGCTGCTCCATTTGCCTGTGAAATTGAATCTTGTATGTTTTTTGGCCATTGTGCACATCCACATAAGAAGATACCATCTGTAGCAAAATCTAAAGGTCTTAATTTAACATGTGCTTCTAAAAAGAATCCATTCTTATCTAATGGAACTTTCAACATCATGGCTAATTCTTTTAAATTATCTGATGGTATCATCGGGGTTGAAAGGATTAACAAATCAGTTTTAAATCCAATCTCATCTTTTAAATTAGTGTCGTAAACTTTTATCTCATATTTTTCAGGTGTTCCCTTTTTCTTTTTTACTTCTGGGAGCTTATCTAAGTCATATCTAAGAAAAATTGCATCCTTTCTACGCTCACGGTAATATTCTTCGAATTCTTTTTTAGCCATTTGTAAGTCCCTGTAAATAACCACTATTTCTAACTCAGGTTTTAATTCTTTTAATATTCTAATATTTTTCAGCGAAGTAGCGCAACAGATATTTGAACAATAAGTTATCCCCTCATTTTGCCGAGCATTGACACATAAAATTACAGTTACTCGTTTAACTTTATCTAACCATGAAGTATCTTTAGTCTGCAATTTTTGTTCTAACTCTAGTTGAGTTATTACATTTTGATTTTTCTCCCCATATCCAAAAAGACCTGTTGGTTTAAGTTCTTGTCCTCCGGTAGCGACGATTATAGTTCCAATTTTTATATCGTGAGATTCTTTATTTGAATCTTTTATGACAACATCATAATTTCCAACGTATCCTTTAATATCCTCAATTTTAGCATTAAGGAATACCTGAATGTTGTTATGTTTCTCAATCTTTTCCTTTATTTCATTTAATAATTCTAATGCATTCTTATGAACAGGATAAAGTACATTAAGAAATCGTAAGTTCCCACCTAATTCATCTTCTTTTTCAACTATTATTGTTTTAAATCCTTGATTTGCAGTATTTAAAGCTGCCGTCATCCCAGATATGCCACCACCAATTACTAGTGCTGTGTGGGTAATATCAATTTTATCTTCTTTCTGTGGTTTTAGAAGTCTAGATTTAGCGATATGCATTCTAATTAAATCTATAGATTTCTCTGTTGCAGCTTCTTTTTCGGTCATATGAACCCAGGAACATTGGTCCCTGATGTTTACCAATTCAAATAGATATTTATTTAGGCCTGCTTCTTGACAGGTTTCTTGGAATAGTGATTCATGGGTTCTTGGGGTACAGGACGCTACAATAAATCTATTTAAATTATATTCATCAATCAATTCCTTAATTCTAATTTGTGAATCTGAAGAACAAGAGTAGAGGTTATCTTCACATACTAAAACATTTGGAAGACTTTTTACATATTCTACAACCTTAGGAACATCTACATAGTTTCCGATGTTAATTCCACAATGACAAACCATAACACCTATTCTTGGTACATCAGTTATTTTTACTTCTTTTTCTGGAACATCAAAAACCTTTTCTTTCATCTGAGTATATTTAACAGGACTTAATAAGTCAGCAATTTGTGCAGCCACTCCACTTGCATCAGCAACAGTTTCAGGGATATCCATAGGGCCTTGGCAGAATCCGCATAAGAATACTCCATCTCTTGTAGATTTTAATTTATTGAAATAGGAACTTTCTTGAAAGAAATTATATTTATCCAATTCAATATTTAAAGCATCACTTAATTCTCTCACTCCTTTTGAAGGTACTAAGGGTGAAGCTAAAACAACTAAGTTTGCTCTAAAATCCTTAAATTCCCCCGTTTTAAGATCTTCATAATGTATAATTAAATCATTTGTTTCAGAGTCTTCTTCAATTGTACTTATCTTAGACTGAAAATATTTGACTCCGTATTCTTGTTGGGCTCTTTGAGTGAACTCATAGAAGTTCTTCCCATAGGCTCGTATATCATGTCGGAAAACATAGCATTCAGAATTTTCTGAATGTTCCTGAGTAATAATTGCTTGTTTAGCTGTATAGGTGCAACAGACACTCGAGCAGAATGGAACATTTTCATGAAGATCTCGAGAACCAGCACATTGAACAAAAGCGATAACCTCCGGTTCTTCATCATCACTTAATCTTTTGACATGACCACTAAATGGTCCAGATGCACATAAGATCCTCTCATATTCAAGGGCACTTACGACATTCTGGAATCGATATCCCCATCGAGAAGATAATTTTTCAGCAGGCATTTCATACCCTGTAGCAACTACCACAGCACCAACCTTTATTTCAAATTCTTCAGGTTTTTGTTCGAAATCTATAGCATCAGCAGGGCATGCTTTTTTGCATACTTGACATACCCCTCTCTTTAAATATAAACACAATTCTGAATCAATTAAATAAATAGGTGGAACTGCTTGAGGGAATGGAATATATACTGATTTTCGTTTCCCAATATCCATTTCAAAAGGATTAGGTGCTAAGATTTTTGGACACTTATTCGCACATTCCCCACAACCCTTACATTTTGTTTCATCAATATATCGTGGTTTCTTCAGAATTTTAACAGTGAAATCCCCAGGCTGACCCTCAAGTTGAAGAACTTCGTGATAGGTCATCAATTTAACATTAGGATTACGAAAGACTTCGACCATCTTTGGAGCAAGGATACATAATGAGCAATCCAATGTTGGAAAAGTTTTATCTAATTGAGCCATTCTTCCTCCAATTGAAGGTGACTTTTCAACCAAATATACTTTAAATCCTAACTCTGTTAAATCTAAAGAGATTTGAATTCCTGCGATTCCTCCACCAATTACTAAAACTGAACCTTCCATTATTTTTCTTCCTCTGCAGTTTTTATAGTTATTAAATTCACCAGAAATTCCGAGAAATCTACAATTTCTATTGAAGAAATATCTTCATAATCATTTTGTAAACATGATAAATGCATTTTACATTTTGGACATGATGTAACCATTATCTCCCCTGCATCTTTTGCTTCTAACAATCGTTTGTATCGTAATGCTTTGGATCGATCATTACAATTCATCCAAGAGCTTACACCACAGCAAAGAGCTTCCGTTTTATTATGTACCATTTCATTAAACTTGTATCCTAACTTTTTCAAATGTGAGAATATTTCACGAACATTATCTATGATTTTGCTATCTTTCGGTAAGAATCTACTTAACCTACAGGGATCATGATAAGTAAAAGGAATTGGTTCTTCTTGCTTACTTGGATTTTTGAATTCAATTTTATTTTTTTTCCAATTCTCATACACATATTCAATTAGATGTTTCACAGTAAATTTTTTATTAAAATCTTCAAACAAATCTTGATAATCAACTTTAAACGTTCTATAGCATTCAGCACAAGCAGTCACTATTGTTGTTGCACCTGTTTGTTCTAATCTCTTAATATTCTTTTTTGCGAGATCAATGAAAGCATTAAATTTTCCTTGACCCCAATATAAATCATGACCACAACATATTTCATCTTTAAGAACCACAATTGGTTCTTTTTCTATTTGACATAGGATTTTTAGAGTACTTTCTGCTATAGTGTCTGAATTTTCGAACTCAAAATTAAAATAAGGTAAACAACCAACATAATATAAAATTTTACCTTGATCTGAAATTTTACATTCCTTAGGAACCCATTCAAGAGATCTATCTGGCTTTATATGGGGTTCACTCATAATCTCTGAAATGGTTGTATAAACTCCTTTATGAGCTATATATTCATCAGGATTTTGTCCTTTAGAAGTTCTCATTTTATACTTTACCATTCTAACAATATCTGCAAAATTTATTCCCTCAGGACAATTCTGAAGACAAGCATTACATGTAAGGCAATCCCACAATATGCCACTATCAATGATCTTATCTTCAAAACCTTCAAGAATCATTTGTATTATTCTACTTGGCTCAAAACTTTGAACCCGGCTGAGTTGACATACACCACTGCAACGAACACATTGATAACACCGATATAATAATTTCCTTATATCTGGCTCATAAATTTTTTCAAGATAAGAACTATTATCTTTGCTAGTTTCATTTGAGTCCTTGAGTTTCTCAATCTCAGTAATATCATTCACTTTTTTGGGTTTAATAGAGACTTATTAATTTGAACCTATGTTGTATAGGAAAAAAAAAGAAACCATTTATTTTTTCTGATTAGTTTTAATAATCCTATTGAAAAACAAGAAAGAAAAATAAGAAATTAAAATCTTAAATTACTAAAGCCCTTATTAAAGCATTAATTTGCTCAAAATCGTAATGTTTTACAGAAATTGCTCCATTTGGGCAATTTGCAGCGCAAGTTCCACACCCTTTACATAAGTTCGGATTGATAGAAGATTTTTTTATAATTAAACTCACATCTTCAAATTCTTTCATAGTTTCTGTAAGTTCTACAGCGTTGTAAGCACATACTTCTTCACAAGTCCCACATCCAATACACATATCTTGATCAACCTCAGCTACTAAACCTGAAGTTGTAATTTCTTGGGCGCTTAGAAATCTACTGGCTCTCCCGGCAGCGCCATTTGCTTGTGATATTGAATCTTGAATGTTTTTAGGCCACTGCGCACATCCACATAGGAAAATCCCATCTGTAGCAAAATCTAAAGGTCTTAGTTTAACATGAGCCTCTAAGAAAAATCCATTATTATCTAATGGAACCTTAAGCATTTTTGCTATGTCTTCTAGATTATCTGTTGGGATCATTGGAGTCGATAAAACTATTAAATCTGTCTCAAATTCAATAAAATCTTGTAAATTTGTATCAAATACTTTTATTGCATACTTCTCTGATTTACCGCTCTTATTGCTAATTACTGGTGGTTTGTCTAGGTCATATCTTAAGAATATTGCATCTTTTCTACGGTCACGATAGTATTCCTCGAACTCTTTCTTTGCCATTTGAAGATCTCTATAGAGAACTACTAATTCTAGGTCACTTTTTAATTGTTTAAGGATATTGATGTTTTTAATAGCACTTCCACAACATATATTAGAACAGTATGTAATACCTTCTTTTTGTCTTGCGTTTACACACAACATTGATGTTATACGATTAATTTTATCAAGCCAAGACACATCTTCGCTCTTCAGTTTCTGTTCTAGTTCTAATTGGGTAATAACATTATGATTCTTGAATGAATATTGAAATACTTCTGTAGGTTTTAGTTCTTGGCCTCCAGTTGCAACAATAATAGTACCGATTTCTAAATCGTGAATTTCATTTTCTGAATCAATGATAGTAACATTGTAATTCCCAATATAACCAGTAATATCTTTCAATTGAGAGCTTAGGAAAAGTTGAATCTTATTGCTTTTCATGACCTTTTCAACAGTTTCGTTTAATAAGATTGAAGCATCGTCTTGAGTAGGATATAAAACATTTAAATATCTAAGATTTCCACCTAAGAATTTCTCTTTTTCTACAAGATACGCTTTAAATCCTTGGTTGGCAATGTTCAATGCCGCAGTCATTCCTGATATACCACCACCAATTACTAAAGCAGTTTGTGTTATTTGCAGTTTCTCCTCTGATTGGGGTCTGAATAGCCTTGACTTTGCAACTCCCATTCTTATGAGATCCTTAGCTTTTTCGGTAGCTTTTTCTTTTTCTGTCATGTGAACCCAGGAACATTGGTCACGGATATTAACCATTTCAAAAAGATATTTATTCAATCCTGCTTCTTGACAAGTTTCTTGAAACAAAGATTCATGAGTTCGCGGTGTACACGATGCTACAATGAATCTATT
>JBHLNR010000140.1:0-10266 GCA_048941385.1 Promethearchaeota archaeon | reverse complement strand
TCTAGAGATTAATGTATCAATTAGTACTACTCCTTCAGTTGTCTGAATCCACCCACAACTTGAAAGCGGAGTCCTTACAGTGCCAACATCTTTAATGGGATTATCAAAAATTGGTTTAAGATTATAGACATTTATAGGTGTAAAAGTATTGATTCTTTCTTTATTCTCTTTAGACATAATTTTGAACCATTAATTACAAGAAAATAAATTAAAAATATAATAAAAAAAAGATTATTTCATATTTACAAATTTTCCACTTCTAAACAAATCACACGGCTTAATATATTCACGACCCATTTTTTCAGAGTATTCGTCTAATAATTTAACAAGACTTTCCCATTTTGGAATACCGATTTCAAAAGGTCCGGGTGCATTCATACCTGCCATATTAGCATCATCTATTATTTTCCATCCTGATGCAATACCCTCTTCTAAGATCCTACATCCTTCATTCAACCTTATAGCTGTAAAAACATCGGGATTAGTTATTCCTGCTTTTTCAATTTTAGAGAAATCGGGTTGGGGTCGTCCTTTAGTCCAGTCATAAAAGCCTTGACCTGTTTTTCTACCAAATTTTCCTTCATTAAACATTTTAGTGATAACTTTTCCAGGTCTGAAGTCTTCATGCAGAGTTTCAGCATAATAATTTCGTATATGATATCCAGTATCAATACCAGTATAATCCGAAAGAACTAATCGAGACATTGGACCACCACTTCCTAAATCAGCATCTAAGGATTCGAAAGGTATTCCTTTTTCTAAGCAACTATCAAGAAGATAGTTCATATAGATACCACCGGGAGCGTTTAATCTGTTTACAATAAATCCTGGTCGATCTTTTAAAACTTTAGCAACATATCTATCTCCTCTAAGACATGGTAAACTCTCACTTACTTTCATTCCAATTTCCATCGATTCTTCAGAGGATTTCTCCCCAGCGATGACCTCAATTAAACGCATTAAAGGAGCGGGGTTGAAAAAATGCATACCAATACATTTATCAGGTCTATTGGTCGCAGTTGCCATTTCAGTTATAGACATTGTTGATGTGTTTGAAGCAATAACAGCATGAGGAGGGGCGTTATCATCACAAGTTTTAAATATCTTTTTCTTCACATCCATATCCTCTACTACTGCTTCAATAATCAAATCAGCATCCTTTACCGCTGAAGCTAGATCTAAACTCGTTTTCATTCGTGCCAAAACTTCTGCTGTTTTTAATACTCCTTTAGATTCAAGCTTTTGTAAACCATCTTTAATACCTGCTACTGCTTTCTCAATGATTTCCTGAGAAATATCAACTAGTGTTGTATTGTATCCAGCCATCATTGATATTTGGGCAATTCCATTACCCATTAAGCCTGTCCCAACTACTACTACATTTTTAATATCTACCATTTTCTTATAACACCTTCAAATATCATTGTAGTTTAAAAAAAAATAAGAAAATATTAAAAAAGTAACATTTTGCTTATTTTAAAAATCCATAAGCATTTCTCAAACGTTTTTCAGCATCATCAACAATTTCATCAACAATTTTCTTGACATTTTCCAAGCTATGAATAACTCCAATACTTTGTCCTAAGAGGACAGCTCCAGTGAGATCCCCTTTATAAGCTGCTTCGTATGCCTTCATTTCTTCAACTAACTCTGTTTGCGACATGGCTTGTTCTTGAGCTATTTTCGCTTCTTTATCAGTCACTAAGCCGTGATGCAATGAATATTCGTTTTTCCATAAACGAATTGGCCCTAAAGATCCAGTTACTAAAATAGTATCTTGAGCTTTTGCTGGTGGAATAACACTTTTATATTCTTGACTAAATTCACTTTCGTTTGTAGCTATAAAACGTGAGCCCATTGCAATAGCGCCTGCTCCCATTGCTAAAGCAGCTGCTAATCCTTCACCTGTGGCAAATCCTCCACATGCTACTATAGGAAAATCTGGATACTTCTGTAGAACCTGTTGCAACAAGACTAAGGTACTCACTTTTTCATACGATTGATGACCTCCACCTTCACCTCCAGTGATAACCATTCCATCTACTCCTGATTCAGCACACTTATTAGCAAGCCATAACGCAGGTGCGACATGAAAATGTTTAATTTGTGAACCACTTTCTTTTAATTTTTGATAATCCTTTGATGCTGGTAAAGTTTTTGAAGATCCTGCGCTCGTGATGGCATAAACACATTGTTCTTTCAACCTTTGATTTTCCATAATAAATCTTGGAATTTCTGAAAGTAATTGTGGGGCTGCTATTTCCCTACGCGAAGTCCTTACATTAAATCCAAAAGGTTTATCGGTATGCTCAACCACCTCTAACATATTTTCCTTCATAATCTTGACGGGATTTCTTCCTTTCTGATAATCGCTTAATAGAGCGCTGTGACTTAAAACACCAAGGCCGCCTGCCTCTGAAACTGCAATTGTCAACTCAGTTGTATAGAAAGGACCCATTGGAGCTGCGATAATGGGATGTTTAATCCCTAACATTTTAGTTATGTTTGTTTCTAATACCATTTTCCTCAACATTATAATTTAATATTTATCTAAAATAATTAAGAAAATCTATTAAAGTTAGAGATTTTTAGTTTCTACCATCCTTCCGTAAGTTTTAATCTATCCCTTCATTTTTCAATTTTAAATAAATGCATATCATTCTGAAATGAAAACAATGAATTCCTTAAAAGTTGTAGTTTATGGAAGTGGTGGAATAGGTGCTACTCTCGGAGGATGGTTAACGCAAGAATATGACAATGTTTACTTATTAGCGAGAGGAGAAAATGCAAAAGCACTTAAAACTTATGGTTTAATTCTTTATGAGGGAGAAAGTGATGATCCAAAACCCATACCAGTAAAAGTTATCGAAAACTTAAATGAACTCAACGATATTGATGTCATAGTAATCACCGTTAAAAACTATGATTTAGAGGAAGTCGCTAAGGATATTTCCAAGAAATTAAGAGACACTCCAATAGTAATTGGGTTACAAAATGGTTTTGAGAATCAACACGTTCTTCCGAAATACTTTACTAAAATTGTTTATGGTGTTGTGGTACAATCAGGTTGGTATAATAAACCCGGAATATTTGGGACTAGAGGGAAAGGACATCTGACACTTGGAACTCCAAATAATGAAAACCAAGAAATTGTTGAAAAAGCAGCTAAAATCCTAAATGTTGCAATCCCTACAAGAACAACGCAAAAATTTCAAGATGCAGCTCACTCAAAATTAATAATAAACCTAGCAAATTCAGTTTTTACACTAATAAGTCCAGAACTTAAAAATGATGATGCAGTTTTCAAGTTGTGGCAAATACTTATGAACGTGTACGCCGAGGGTGTAGAGGTTGTAAAAACAGCCGGATATAGGGAGTTTGAATTGAGAGGATTAACTCCTTGGAAAGCGATCGAACTTGGGAAAAAACTTGATAAAGTTACAGCAATTAACAATTTCAGAAGAAGTACCAAGTATGCTTGGTTGAATAGCATGTCTCAAGACATGATACAAAGACACAGAAGTAAATCAGAGCTTGAATCTTTAAATGGGTATCTTCTCAAATTAGCTGACTCCTTAGATCTTAAAATTCCTTATAACAGAATTATCTATAGACTCTGTAAGGAACATTTTAATAAAAAGCCTTATCAACCTTTACCTATTGAAACTGTTTGGGAAAAGATTGATAATGAACTAAACAGAAAATAATATTAATATTTGACAAATATCTACTGCGTAGGTTTATTTTATTGATAAAGAGAAGGATTTTCTCAAAAACAGAGGCAAAATATAGATTGTATATATAATATCATTGTGAATAAACTTGAGCCAAAATAAGAGTACTAGTCAATATCCTAAGGAAATAATTACTGAAGAAAAAATTACAGAAGATTCTGCTGAAATAACAGAAGTTTCAACAGTTATAAATAATGAGTATGAGGAGAGAGCCGTTGAAACTGCTATATTGTTCATGAATTGTTTTAATAATAGAGATAATAGGGGATGTTCAGAGGCATGTAATTTTCCTCATGCTCGAGTTGGAAAAGGTGGGAAATTAGTTGTTACTGAAGAACCGCCAATCCAAAACGAAGATTTTTACGATTGGTTTACAAATGTATATGGTTGGAATCATAGTTGTTGGGATTATCGATGTGTTATTCAAAGTGATCCCAATAAAGTACATCTTCAAGTTCAATTTTCTCGATACAGAGCTGATGGTAGTCAGATTGGCTTTTTCCCTTCCCTTTGGATTATTACTAATCAGGATGGGCATTGGGGTATAAAAATGCGTTCAAGCTTTGCTCCTTAAGGTTGATTTAATCACATTTTTAATTTTAGTTAAAATTTATAAAATCTATTATAAACAGGAAAAAGCAAATGTTTTATGATTGAATTAAGTTTTAAAGAATATTACAATAGAGTTTTTGGGTCATGGTTAGGAAGAGTAGCAGGAGATTCCGTAGCTATACCAGTTGAGATGTGGTCTTATGACTCTATTCTGAAAAAATATGGTGAAATAACATATTTTCCCGAGTCGATAAATTTTAACCATGTAAACGATGATGAAATGTATGAAATTGTTGCTTTGATTGCTATGGAAAAATATGGTATAAACTTAAATGCCCAACAACTTGGTCAGGAATGGCTAAATCTCCTTAGTAGAAGGGATAATATCTTCACAGCTGAAAAAATCGCGTATGATAATCTTGAAGCCGGAATCTTACCACCTAAGTCGGGTATCCTTAATAATTTCTATTATGATTTTATAGGTGCTCAGATGCGAGCAGATATATGGGGACAAATTGCTCCAGGGTGTCCAGAAATAGCTAAAGAATATGCACAAATGGATGGTTCCATTTCTCACGCTGGAATTGGGATAGAAGGAGAAGTCTATCTTGCAGTGTTGATTTCTCAGGCATTTTTTGAGTCTGAAATTAGAAAAAATATTGAATCAGCCCTTAAATTCCTCCCCCCCAAAAAAGAAAGTTTATACACCGAAATGGTGTTGAAAGCAATTGAAATTTATGAGAATAATAAATCAGATTTTAGAGCTGCTAGAAAAATTCTTATTGAGGAATATTGGATCAAAGAAATGGCACCAAAGATACTTAAATCATCTCTAGTATTTCAAAGAGATCTCGTAAGATCTCTGGTAATTAATTCTGGTATGGGGAAGATTCATACTTTACCAAATATAGGAATAATAATACTCTCACTCCTGTATGGTGCTCAAGATAAAGAAGACACTTTTGGGCGCTCAACTTGCATTGCGGCGATGATGGGTTATGATAATGATTGTAACTGTGGCAATATTGGAGCACTCTTGGGAGTCCAACTAGGAGCAGGTAAAATTCCTGAAAAATGGAAGGATCCTTTGCAAGATACTTTTTCTACATTCGTGAAAGGGTATGAGAAATGGAAAATTTCGGAACTATCCCGAAGAATAGCTAATATTGGAAGAGAAGTAATTAATAAAAAAGCCCAGAATCTTATAAGAATAACAGGATAAATCATTAGAAAAGCAATTCTTTTTCATCTTTTCTAAAACACTCTTTTTTCAATCCTTCAAATTTAGTGAACATTTTTAAGTAATTTAGATCTAAATAGTATCACAATAATCCATTTTCAAAAAAAAAATTAAATTATTAATTATGTCAAATAAGAAATTAAAACTACATGTAAGCATCATTCTTCTTTGTTTATTCACTAGTATCTTTAGTATTTCTATTAATACGATTATATTCTCCAACGAAAATGAGATTAAATCATATTGCATGGAATCTGACCTTTCTTTGAGTCAATCCTCTAAAGCACCATTTATATTTGGAACAATTGATTCTCCAAACACAATTGATCCTATTGATATGTGGGATACAGAATCTTATGATGTCGTATGTCAATCGGCAGAACCTCTACTGGATTATAATTATTCAGATCCTAATTATCCAATTATTCCAAAACTTGCTACAAGTTATTACTGGCATAGCCCTACTGAAATTTCTTTTAAAATTAGGGAAGGAGTTTATTTTCATGATGGCACACTGCTTACTGCAAATGTAGTTCAATGGAATATAGAAAGACTCATGTGGTTTTGCAATTACACAGGTACTTTACCAGATAATTCAACATGTGGGTTAGCTTATCCAAGTTCATTATATTATTTCCCTGATAGAGTTACACCTATATTCAACAATGCGACGGTAAATAGTATGTACAATGTATCTATCTTTTTGGTAGATCCATATGGTCCAGTACTTGATCTTCTTACAACTCCTGCAATGTATATCTTATCACCTACATCTACACCACGTTATAATTATTTAGATCGAGATACTGACCAAATTGTAGGAACGGGTCCTTTTGTATTTGATTATTTAATCCCTGGTGTAGAAATTAATTATTCTGCCTATGAAAATTATTGGGGAGGTAAACCAGATATTGAGAATCTAATCTTTAAGATTTATTCTAATGAAGATACATTAAATGACGCACTTCTTATAGGACAGGTTGATTTTATAAAATATCCACGTAGATCTTTTCATTCAACGTTCGATGGGGATCCTGATATTGAGTTATTGAATGGAGGAGCAGATTTAACCTATTACTATTTAGAATTTTATTGCGGGCCAGGTGATCCAGTGCTTGGAAATCCATGGGATTACCAAATATTAAATTCTACTTGGAGAAGAGCTCTCAGTTTAGCGATAAACTATACATTCATATGGGAAGACATACAAGAAGGTTATGCAAATCCTGGGTGTCCTGCAATTCCTCGATCTATGCCTGCGTTTAATAGTTCACTTGATGGAAAGATGGCTCAAGACTATCCTTTTGGTGCTACTTTTGAGAGTAATATAAAGAAAGCAAGAGAATATATGCAAGCAATGGGTTTTGGATCTGGATGGAATACTACATATCCGGGAACTAATGAAGCAGACTGGACAGGAGCTTCATTTAGAACAATTAAAGCGGATCAAAGAGCGGGTAGTTTTCTTAGTCAAGATCTGAATATTTTGTTTGATTATTGCTGGGATTTAATTGGAGTTGATATTGCTGTAACACCAAGAGATTGGGCAGAGTTTTTCGATACAATTGAATTCACTCCATGGGAAATTGAATGTTCTATGAGTGGCTGGGGCGCTGATTATCTCGATCCATTTGATATGCTAGATCCATTATTCAACAACGATTCAGACTATTGTTTTTCCCGAATAAGTGATCCCTGGTTAAAGACGAATATAGAATCATTGATAAGTGAAACTAATCCAGTTGCAAGGATGAATACAGCTAAAGAGATTCAGTCTTATATTTTTGATATAACGAGACTTGAAAATCCATCTTCATATTGTCACACTCCTATGTTTGTGTATGATACTTATTATGCTTATCATAAAGACTTAACTAATTTTATTCCAAATTCTCTTGAACGATTATATTTTTACCCTTGTACATGGAATCGTCTGATACCAATATTACCTGGTAATTTTACATTATCATCTACTGCGGGAAGTCCTGATGGGGATGGCATTTTTGATTTAACCTGGACTTCTTCGGACCATGCTGATAACTATTCTGTGTATATGCATTCAAAACCTATATCTGAAATTAATGAAAGTCTGGTATTACTGACAGAAGGGATTTCAGCTCTTACTCATCCGTTAAGTGGTCTTACAGATGGAATATATTATTTTATGGTTGAAGCTTGGAATGAAAATGGAACGAACACTTCTAATCCTTTATCTGTTGAAATTCATATTGCTGGAGATGAAATTTCTATATTCGATGGTCTATATGTGAACCAGACTTGGAATGATAATGGTTTTATTACCACTCTGAATTTCACATATACTCATCTTATAGGGGATACTTATAATGTAACTGCGACTTGGCAGGCAGGAAAGTTAGTAGAATATGAGCTAAATAAAACGACACGAGAAATTTCAAATGTTCAAGGAATGCCAGTAGATATAAATGGATCGCATATTAATAGTTGGATATATCCTAATACTGAACTTGGAGATTACTATCTTATTTCTGTTGATGGAGATGGAGATCATATTTTTCAGGTGACTGGTGAATCCACTGACTTTTATACTGGATACGGAATGTTGGATAGTTGGATATTGACTGACATAACTAACTTCACGGGTTTTGCTAAGTATGAGAAAAATACTGGGCTCGTTCTTGAAGCAAACTTTAGTTATTATGATGGGGATTATTGGTATGCGGTTAATTTAAACCATACTAATGCTGTTGGAATTCTTACTCCTCCCGGTCCATTTACATTGTCTTCTACTGCAGGAACTCCAGATAACGATGGAGTCTTCGATTTAACGTGGACGAGTGCTACTGATGCTGATAGTTATTCCGTATATGAATATAACCAATATATATCAGAAATTAATGGAAGTCTAACGCTATTAGGCTCTGGGATCACCGCCTTAACACTGCCGTTAACAGGCTATGGGAATGGAACATACTATTTTATAGTATCTGCTCACAATTCAATTGGGTATACATTATCAGACTGCTTAGAAGTCACTGTAACAATTCCTCCGACAGGTGAAGATGAACCAGAAATTCCAGGATATAATCTATTTTTCATTATAATGATATTAGGAATAAGTCTGATGATTTATCTGATTAGAAAATATTGGAAACAGAAGTAATAAATTCTATTCCACCTTTTTTTTTTCAAAAATTTCTCTTAAGAAATCACTTAATTCTTTATAACTTGAATGGAAAATTTTCAATTTGAAATAATTAACATTTAAAATTTACATTACATTAAAGAATGGTAATCATTTAAAAAAGTTGAAAATGAATTATAATGATTCAAACAAAATTCCAAGAAATTATTGGGACGAAATATCCTATAATACAGGCAGGTATGGGTCCTTATGCGACTACAAAACTCTGTATTGCAGTAGCTAAAGAAGGTGGACTAGGTCTCATTTCAACAATTGGCATGGCAGGACCAGATGTAAATTTCATACCTGAAGAAGATCGTAAACTTGATTTTGGAGTTGGGGGAAATCCAAAAAATGTTCTAAAACAGACAATAAGATATGTTTATGAAAAGCTCAAGGAATATCCTGAAGCAAAATTTGGTGTAAATATACCAATTGCAAAAGAATTTACCATGGTTTCACGACAGTTCATGAAAGCGGTTATTGAAATTTTTGAAGAAACACCAGAAGTGAAGAAACAACTAAAAGTGATGGTTACATCCGCAGGTGATCCACTTCCATGGGCGGTTGAGGCGAGAGAAAAAGGTTCTAAGAGATCGTTTCTTGAAATTAAGAAGGAATTACCCTCAATTATTTGGTCTCAAGTGTGTCCAAATGTAAGAGGGGCAAAAAGAGCTGAGAGATCTGGTGTAGATATCATAATCGCTTCTGGAAGGGAGGGAGGAGCACATTGTGCATGGAGAGACACATCATCAATGGTACTGCTCCCAGAAGTAGTTAGAACTGTGAATTTGCCAGTAGTTGGTGCAGGAGGATTTGCTGATGGTGCTTCATTAGCTGCGGCTCTTGCTTTAGGAGCTATTGGAATTCAGATGGGAACTCGTTTTATAGCTACTCAAGAAGGGGATTTTGAACAAATGTGGAAAGAACAACTTGTTAAAGCCACTGAATTCGATACGATTGTTGGAAGGGGAATATTTGGTCCTATGAGATTCTTAATTAATCCGGCTTCTCTTGAAGTTGTGGATGAAACAATAAAAGGAGCTTCAGATCTTTATCGTGGGACACCTTGTCCGTCTACTAATGAAATTCGTATCTTAGAAGAACGAGGTTTCAGAAAATTAGTTGATGAGGATGAAAATGAAAGTCTTATGAATGCAGGCGTGGTAACCGGTAGAATTCATTCAATCCCAACGGTTCATGATTTAATTCAAAGTATAATGACTGAGGCAGAAGAAATTATTTTAAATTTACCAAATATAGTAAAAAAAGAAGAAAATCTAATATTGGAGTGATTAAAAATGAAAGAATTAAAAGAATGCGTAGTTGTTGATGCTGTTCGAACCCCCGTTGGAAAATCGGGCAGAGCACAGATGAGAAAATTGGGTGGAGCTTTTAGAGAATGTTCAGCACAGGATCTTCTAGTTACAGTTTTAAGGTCGATTGTCGATAGAACTGAAGAAAGGTGCCCAGATTTCGATCCAAAAGAAATTGAGGATGTACAAGTAGGATGCTTGTCTCAATTTGGTGAACAAGGGGGTAATATTGCAAGGATTGCGCTAATATTAGCAGGATTA
>JBHLNR010000011.1:0-42988 GCA_048941385.1 Promethearchaeota archaeon | reverse complement strand
TTACGTGTTTGATCAACGCCCTCATCCCATTCATGATCAATCCATAAACCTGCTGAGCTGCTTCCATTATTATCTGGGGAAATTGGAAACTCTGGATTGTTGAAATCTACCCACTCACCATTATTAAGTGGTTCATCTATCCTCATTTCTCCTGAGTCTCCATAAATTATATAGTTCCCATAACCCTGACTAATGACTCCATCCACATCAGATAAATCTCCTTCCTCAAAAGATATCCATGAGACAGGGTAATCAAATTCCGTATTATTAAACCAATCTGCGATATGTACTCTTTCAGCTGAGGTGTGGATGTTTTGAATCAAATTATTCTCATTCTTATTAAAATGTTCATTAGAAATTGATACTATTGTAGGTAGAAAAACGAGAAAAATAGAAATTACAATAATGAAAAATTTAATTTTTATTTGAGTTTTTAATGCTTTAATTTAATCTTTCACCAACAATTTGGAATTTCCACATATGAAATCTAATATAAATTGAATAAACTTTAATTAAATAATAATAATAAATAATACTTAAGAAATAATAATATTTATTTTATCTTAAAAAACTTATTTATTGAAATTCGAGGTATTGAAATTTGATCCAAGGAATTTTGACATTTCAGTTCAAAATAAATCAGAAAGAAACAGGGGAAATAGAACCTGAGTTTGAACCAATCCAATTGATATTTCGAGAAGAAGAATTTAATGAAGATAATTTTTCTGAATTACTTTCTGATAATGATTTATTTGCGATATTTTACCAACATACTACGGGTTTATTTGGAGTAAAATACAGTTATAGTAATTTCTATGCAGGGAGATTAAAAGGAACCCCTTATCAAGTAATTTCTTATTTTAAACAGGTGGCTGATGGTACACAATATTTGGCAGTATCAATTTTTGAATTAGATGATGAGATTGAAATCTTTGAGGATTTAATTAAAGAAATGGGTAATCGATTGGATACAATTTTCGATAAATTAACCAGAGCAAAAAGTTCGAAGCAAGTCTCCTTAATTGAGAATATTAATATTAGACTCAAGAATGAAATAAAATTTGCTATATTTCAGGTTGATCGATTATCTAATTTGGATAAACTTCAAAAAGTAGCTCTAATTTATAATAGTGAAGAAAGACTAAAAATATTAGAGATCTTGCGAGAACGTCCAATTGCTAAGAAGGAATTAAAAAAGATTATCGAAAAAATGTCTGCCACTGTTAATATCGACATTCTACTACAACCATTTCTGGAATTGAATATCATACGACGTGATTGGATAAAAGGGGAAAAAGATAAAAAAACAGGTGAGATACGGCATCAAGGCGAATATTTGTTCTTAGTGAAAGATATTCTGATTGCAAGGATCCCTAACGAGAATTTATTGAATCATTTCAAAGAGACGAAAAATGAACTACTCCCATTTTATAGACAAAAAGTAATCGATTATTTCTCAACTTATGATCCTTACACGCAATCGATAGAAGAAACAAAAAAGATTGCTTCAATCCTACTCAGTCCGGATGCTTACGATTTCTTTATCTTAATGAGACATAATCATTACCCCCTCGACAAAATCCCTAAAATTTTCTCAGAATTTGCTGTCACTGAAATATTATTAGATGATCTTAAAAAATTAAACATTATTACTGAGATTATAGATGATAATGAACGCAAATGGATATGTTTACTAACAGAAATAAGACCATTAATTATCTTCCCAGAGTATTTATTACCTAAAATTAGAGAAGCATACAGAAATGAGGAAGGCGATGGGGAGATTACATATGAAATCGCGAGAAAAGCTCTTAGTTTGCTGGAAATCACATATCCCGAAAGAGTGGAATTTTAATTAATATTAAATATGAGATGATATAATAAGATGTATTTATTCAAAGATAAGGATGTAATTGAAGTACCAATTACATGTAAATATTGTTTGAAAGAAATTAAATTTCCAATATCAAAAGACGAATATAAAGACGTTAAGAAGTTTCCTATTAAAAAAGAACATACTCATGGAGTTCCTGAACATAAACTAACAGTTTTTATAAATATGAGTTTGGAGATTGAAAATTTCGAAATCCAAGAATTAATTGAGAAGGAAGAAGAAGTTGCTTATTCGGAAGAATTAATTAAACAGGTTCTTAGTGATATAGAATTATCAGATGAAGAAATTGAATTATATTTTAGAACAACTGGCCGTGAAACGGTGTCTCTCGGAGAGATTGCAATATTAATTGGAAAACCTAAAGAAGAATGTAAAAAAATTGTTGATAAATTTATTGAGAAAGGATTATTTAAGGAAATTGTTGGAGCAACCCCCCATTATGCCGCGTTACCTCCATATGCTGCTTTAGTTGCTCAATTAAACAGGTTCTATAAATATATTTCCGATATTAAATCGAAAATTCCTTCTCAATTAGAGAGCTCATTTGCTCAACTAGAATCTCAAGCAAAGGGTATGGAGAGTTTAAAAGACTCTAGTGAAGCAATGAATGAATTAAAAGAAAAAATGCTCGATCAAATCCAAGCTCAAAAAAAAGAATTTGATGAAACTATTTCGGCAATTGATCAAATAAAAAATATCACAAAAGATATTTCTGGTTTAGGGGAAGTTACAAAGAGTATTTCAGATGACCAAATAGGGGGCTTAACTTCACAATTCGATAATCTTAATGTAAAGACATCACAAATCATAAAAAACCAAGTTGATGAATTACGAACTCAATTAGGGGATGTCAAACAGATTGTAACTGATAATCTACAGAAATTAAGGTTGGGTGTAATAGAGCAAGCCGTTGGTGATGTAATAGAAAAAGTTATAGCTTCTCGATTAAAAGATATTACCGACAATCTAAATGTACAACTAAGTGTAAGCCAAACTGTATTTGCTGATGAATTAAAAAAATTAACACAAGGTGTTGATTCTGAATTTGTTACTAAATTGAGAAGCCAAATAGAGGATGCTGTTAAAAATATCGAGGGGATTGCCATTAAATCTGATGATGATAAAGAAAAAGCATTTTCAAATATTATTGAAAATTTCAATCAAGCTGCTAAGTTAGCTGAAAAGAAAATTGATGGTCTTTCAGGAGATATTTTTCAATCATTTGGAAACATAAGAGAGATTTTCTCCAAGGGAATTGTAGACACTTTAAATAATACACTAAATGACATCTTGAATAGATTGGAACTTAGTGAAAAAACTACAAAACAATTCTGGGAACAATCAAAGAAAGCAAAAGGTGCAATGACAATGAAAGATATATGGTTTATTCGTTCACCAGAAGCCGCGAAAGCTCATATAAATGATGAAATTTCAAAAGCAAAAATGAGAGTATTAATTGTTGCTCCTGATCTCTTAGATATTGATATGGATTCTATAAAAACACGACCTTCCAGGATAAATTTTAGAATTGCTACTCATATTGACCCAAATATTAAAACACATGAAGCAATAATGCAAGAGCTTGATCAAATGGACAATGTAGATTACAGAAATCGGACATTACAGAATCTCTGGGGAATAAATCGTGATTATGAAGAAGTGATTTTATGCGTGCTTTCCAAAACAGAATTTCGTGGAGAAGAAGTTACTGAAATAGCGGGTATTGGGAGTATAATTGAAGAACACATCAAAATTTTCGTCCCTATACTTGAGGATGCGTGGGTTGGTGCACGAAAAGAGATAATTAGAGATATCAAATCTACACTTTCAAGGGAACCTGAGCAAATAACCCCACCACCTCGTAGACCAGAAGAACCTCTTACAATTCCACCAGCACCTGAACGAAAAGAGCCAGAAATCGCAGAAAAAGTCACCGATTTTAGAGCTCCTTCTTTCTTAGTGACTCTATTTGATAGTATAATGAATAAATTAGAAGATAAAACCGGCATTGAGATTTCTACATCTTTAGAAAAATTTCAGAGCGAATTTGTCAAACGTAAAGGATATAATAGCGTTTTAAAGAATATCCATACTGAATGCAACGATTTAAAAACAAATACTGACTTACTCACTCAAGAACGAAGAGAAGATCTAAGGTTAAAGATGAAGCTTTGGCGTCAACAACTCGATCTATAATTTTTTTTTAATTACTATTCTTTTCCTTTATCTGAGTTAATAAAATACTTCTTATTCAATCTTAAATTATTTGTTTTATGGTAAGAGAATTAATTACACTTAATTCTGGAAAAGTAAATGAATATCTCCACCATATAGATGCAAAAGCTTACGGTACAAGACGAATGTTATCTCTGTTTTTAGGAGAATTTGACGATGGTTGCGTACTAATAGATTGTGGTTCTTCTTTAGACATAAATAAAAGTTTAAGGTATTTTAAGAAAAACAAGATTCCTTTGTCATCATTTAAATATTTAGTTACTACTCATCACCATTTTGACCATGTGGGGGGCATTTGGAAACTATATGAAGAAATAAAAAAACACAATTCAGATGTAAAAATTCTTACCAATAAAATTACAAAAGAATTATTAAATAATTTTGAACACCATTTAAAGAGAGGATCAAGGACATACGGAAATTTAACAGGTGTTATGAATCCAATAGAAGAATCGGCTTTTCAAATTATAGAACCCTATAATGTATTTAATGATAATTCGTTTAATCTTGAAGAAAATCTTATTTTTCATATTAATGAATCTGAGGTTAAATTGGTAATATACAAAACTCCAGGTCATACACCTGATCATCAATGTCCCACATTTATCAAGGATGGGATTTTGGATTTTATACATTTTGGAGAAGCTGTGGGAACAATATATCATTCCTCAGAATTGGTAACAATGCCAACTTCGATGCCTATTTTTTATAATAATGAGAAATATATGGATACATTAAACAATCTTGAGAATCTACATCCTTCAAAGGCTGGATTTGGACATTTTGGACTTGTAAATGGTGAGAAAAATGTCAGGAAGCTTTTTTTAGAACATCGGACTTATATGAAGAAATTTCGTGAAAAAATAAAAAACTACTATAAAGAAAAACCTGAAACTGCCTATGTATTGAAAAAGATGATTCCCTTTTTGCATCTTAGAACAGATTTATCTGTAGATGAAAGTCCTGTGTTAAATGGAATTTCATTAGCAATAGTTTATGGAGAGATGATATCACTAGGATACCGAGAAATTCCTGAGGATGAATTAGTGTATTATAAGAAATATTATTCATCATGACAATTTTTTAATGTTGGTTCAATTTCAAAATTTCCTAAAAATTCTAATTTAGTATTAACATAACATTTTATAATGGATAGAGAAATTGAATGTGATGTTTGTGTTGTAGGTGCTAGTATAGCTGGAAATTATTTATGCTATTTATTATTAGATACAAACTTAAAAATTATAGTTATTGAAGAACATAAAGAGATTGGCCTTCCACTTCAGTGCGCGGGTATAATTTCTCAAAAGTTAAGTAAATTAATTACCTTATCGAATGAACTTATTCTAAACCGTGTAAAGATAGCAAAGATTGTTTCTCCTAATGAAACATTTATCAAATTATCTGGCAATGAAAAACCTTATGTCATAGATCGAACTGCTCTCGATCGCTCTTTTTATGAAAAGGTAAGGAAAAATGAAAATATTCAATATCTCCTAGGGGAAAAATTTGTATCCTATAGATGTATTAAAAAGCGAAAAAAGAAGATATTATTGATTCAAACTTCTAACCGAGTAATTAAAACAAAATTACTGGTTGGGTGTGATGGTCCATTATCCTCGGTGGCAAAATCTTTACATATTGAAAATAGAAATTTACATGCAACTCAAATTCGAGTTCCCGCCAGTTTTGATGAGGATGAAGCTGTTATGTATTTTAACCCAAGATGGAAGGAATTATTTGGTTGGATAGTCCCAGAGGGAAATGGCATTTTCCGTATTGGGATGGCCTGTTTTCAAAATCTGGCAAAAAAGTTTCAATTATTTCTTAAGAAAATTAAAATAGATTTTAATAAAAGAATAGACCAGCAGGGTGGCTTAATCCCGTATGGAATGATGAATAGACTTGCGTTCAATAATGTTTTATTATTAGGAGATTCAGGGTGTCAAGTTAAAGCCACTACCGGAGGTGGTATTGTAAACCTTCTAACCGCAGCGAAGTATGCTGCTATATGCATTAAATATTGTAATATAACAGATAATTATTCAAGAAAGAAGATAAGGAAATATTATGAAAAACCTTGTCGTGTAACTATTGGGAAAGAATTGAAGATCCATTATCTTATTAGGATGGTTTTGGAAAGGTTAGATGAAGATGATTTCATAAAATTATTTGAAATTATAAAAATTAATAAAATTGAGAATTTAATCAATATTTATGGTGATATGGATTTTCCTAAAACGCTTATTTTGAAGCTCTTAAAAAATTCATCTATCATTGCCTTTCTCATAAGATTTGTCTTAAAAAATCCTGACATTCTTGTTAGACTTTTTAGGGTCTTCATTAAATAAAACTAATATGTTTTTCTCGATTGATTAATTAAACAAATCAAAATCATTATTATATGATCCTAGAAGTGATTTTATTTTGGAATGTAGAGAGAGAGTTCTTGCTGCTCTTAATTTAGAGGAACCAGATCGTGTACCTTGCCACACTATTTTAATTGATGCGAATAATAGTGATGAGATACTTGGAAAACCAGAAATTGACGACTTTGATGTGCTTAATCAGGTTAAAAAAAATAATCCTGACAGTTGGATTGAAGAAATGAGCAACTTAATTGAGGGGATTGAGACAACTGTATTTTCACGATGCGTTGAGGCCGCTGCAAAGATAGGATTAGATGTTATGCAAGTTGGTGTAATCCCATTTTACGCATTAGGAGAACATGAAGATGGATCACTACTCTTAGGGGATATTTATGGAAGAGTATGGTCAGTTTTGAATAATAAAGGTAATTTTAATCCCTACTATTTATATGGTACAACAAATTCAAAAGAGAAATGGAAAGAAGTTCGGGAAAATATAGAAGGTCCCGCTACTGAAAAATATACGAAAATCGTGAAAAAGTTCTTTAGAAGGATAAATAAGAAACATAAAGACAAGATTTTTGTAGTTGTTACGAATGATTACCTTGGCACATTTGAAGCAGCCTCTCAAGGATTAGGATGGCCATTTTATGCGAGGATGGTAAGAAAAGACCCAAGGTTCATAAAAGAAGTCCATACTGTTATTGCTCAATTTACAGCAGATTTATATAAAAACTATATGGATGCAGGTGCAGAAGTTTTTGTTGAATCGGGAGATCTTGCCTATAAAACAGGTCCCATGATGAGTCCAAAGAAGTTCAAAGAGTTAGTTCTTCCGGGATACAGGATTATAACTGATACAGTTCATGAACGAGGGGGGAAAATAGTTCTCCACTCTGATGGACAAATTACACCACTTCTTGATTTTATTGTAGATTGTGGCTTTGATGGGCTTCAATCTCTTGAGCCTACCGCAGGTGTTGATTTAGCGTTAGTAAAAAGAAAGGTTGGACACAAACTCTGTCTTATGGGTAATATTGATATTGCTCATGTGTTAACATACGGAACGAAAGAAGAAGTTTTTGATGCAGTAAAATTTGCCATTAAAACTGGTGGCCCTGGTGGTGGTTTTATAGTAAGTGCTGCAAATATGCATCCTGCTGTCAAAGTTCAAAACTTAAAATGGATGGTTGAGGCAACTCATAAGTTTGGTAATTACCCCTTAAATCTTTAAAAATACATAATATCCTATTGCTAAGGGGGAACCATAGAGAAAAACGCAATTTGACCAAAGATAAAGTACCACACTACCATAAACGCAGCGATAATTGCAGTTGAAACTAGTCCAAAACCCTTTACTCCTTTAGGAATTCCTAGATCTTCACTTTTTCTTTGAATAAAAGCTCTAATCATTGCCACGATATATATTAGAACAACTATTATAGCAACAATCCATAAAAATAACATGAATAATGATAAGGTATAAACTGGAAAGCTGTTTAACCATACCCAAAACCTAACAATCAAATATGTAGGAATTGAGCTATAGATAACCGCTGTGAGGAAAAATAAGATCCCCCATAATACACCTTTTAAAGAATTAGAAGTCATCTATTTATTATATTAATAATAATTTAAAAGATTTGTTAGAGAGCTTCTTAAGATATAGAGGAACTAGATTAAATCTCAAAGTATATTTTTAATCATCCATCGAAGGGATTTCATAATTCTGTCATCTTCCTCTAAAATTTTTATTGGAAAATATCTAATTCTCCTTCCCTTTTTTTTTAATTCTTGAATTTTAAAGAGATTATGTATATATTCTTTTTTATCATCTTCTTCAATATCAAATTTATTACCGATAATTAAGACGGGAACAGGATCGATTTGCATTTCCAAATATTTTTCTTCAATAACCTGAAGCTTGTTTTTAGAATCTTGTATTGAGTTATCTTCTGATAATTTGAAAATGAGAATTATACCCTGTGCATGAGTAATGCATTCATCAAAAGAATTAAAACCCTTACAGCCAAATTCGCATTTTTCCTCATCGAAATTTAAAATCTCCAGATTCTCTATAATTACTTCCAAAATTCTTACAGATAAATCATTATCTTTTATATTTAAGAATTGGATAAATTCAATATTCTTTAATAATGTCTTCTTACCAGATTTTGGACTCCCAACTATGAAAATTTTCTTTATTAACTTTTTATCTTTTATAGGCGTCTCTACACGATATCGGGGAGTTAATTTCTTAAAATATTTATTAAAAATAGCTAGAAAACTACTTTTAAGTTTATCATCAGCATGATTTAAAACGTTTCCATCTGAAATTACCGCTTTCTTTTTATGCAATAGTACTGTAAGATCACTCAATTTTTTTATCTCTCCTGCAAAATCCTCTAATATTGGTCCTTTTGAATCCAAATATTTAAACACATCTACAATTTCATCTTTAAAAAATGCACTTTTAATCATAAAAGAAATCATCATTAAATCCTTTCCACCACGAGCAAATTTGGAATCAATATAAAACAAATGATTTACTGTCTGGTATTTTCGATAAGCAAAGATAAAGGTACCCTCCTCATCATTAAATTCAAGAATCCTATCTAAATCTGGAGCACCTGCTACTTCATCTAATGGTTCACTTGAGTAAAAAACATTTGGACCTATCACTTGGTCAAAATAGGACACAGATAGAATTTGGTCTTGAGACATTTTGATTGATTGAATCTTAAAAGTTATAATAAATTACTGAATTTTTATTTAAGAAGTAAGATAGCCTTTAATTTAAAATTTATAATTTGAAATGAGCAATAAATTACGCAGAATCCTAATAAAATAAAAGTTAAAAAAAAATTGTCGTTTAATTTAATGAAAAAATCCAAAAATAAAACTTATACCACTCTGATATGGGGAAATCGTACAAACTAGTAATGTGAAAAAGAGAGTGTTTACCAAAGCCACTGGGATAATGCTTCCAGTTTTATCATAAATGACTGTTGAGATGAAACTATTCAAGAGGAATAGTGGTAAAGCAATAGGAAGAAAAGACCCAAAATAGAAAAAACTCCCCATTACAAAAGCTATAATCAGAAGGATCATAAACATATATAGAAATTGTATTCCGAAGATTATAAGAGATACTTTTATAAGTGGTCTTATACCCTTCCCGTATTTGTTTTGTAGAATTCCATGGAACATCAATCCAAATATCATGAAAATTATAAAGAAAATCAAGAAATATAACGGTATCCAAGGGATCTTAGTAATTGAAGGAATCATCCCAATATAATGTAATCCACCAGATAGATAGATAAATACGGTTAGAAGTGTTGCCAAAATCCCCCCTAGTAAGAACTGTTTAACAATATTGATTCTGGAAATCTTAAATGGACTTTTAATGGTTTGAATTAACTTAATGTTTTTCTTTTTACCTATTCTCCATAATAAAACTAAAATTCCAAAAGCTTGCCCGAATAATAAAGCGGAAATAAACCCCGCTACCGCCAAAAATAAGATTAGAATAATTGGTACAAAAATAAGTATTCCTGGTATACCGAGTGCCAATGAATAGCCAATTGTTTTCCCACCCAGATGTAATAATGATTCATATTCAGTTTCTATAATGGGTTTTTGCTCTTCTCTAGTTCTCAGAATTATCTTTGCAAGAGGATTAACTATTAATCCAAAAAATCCAAATCCTCCAACAAGTTGCAGAAACAATATTACAAGTCTAATGTTAGCATAAAAATTCTCATCAATTGGCATAACATCGGGAAAGCAATTTAATGCAAAATTCCTTGCTTCTCTAATGAAATCTGGATCCCAATCCCCCAGTACATGATTGGTGTTGTCATCAAGGTAAATCATAGCAGCATTACCTTCTTGAAAGCTTCCATATAATCTATTTACATCTAAATCTTCAGGAGTAATACCTGTATAATTAGATAATCCTTCCTTTAACTCTTCTGGTGTAATTACTTCATCATACCTACCAAGTATCATGAGTATATTTAAGGGGTGAGTAGAATTCCCTTTTCTAACATCATTAGGCAACCTAGTTCCTGCTCCAATAAAACATCTGAAATCCGTTGATTGATTAACTATTTCTATTCCTGGAAAACCACCCATAGAAAACCCGAAATAACCTAGTGCACTGGTATTAATATCAGATCGAGCGTTTAAATAAGAAATTATCGCATTTATATCATTAATTAATAAGTCTCGTTTAAGTTCTCCTGTACTCTGTCCGTGACCTCGAAAGTCCAATGGAACTGCAACAAATCCCGCAGCAGCTAATTCGATCGCAAATCCTTTTAACATCTCCTTATTTGACATAATACCATGCCCTAATATGATTGCTTTTTTATTTACTCCTGGTCTTCTTGGTTCGAATACATTAAATGATATAATTTCTCCATCAACAGTTTTTACGGTTTTGTTATATATTGCTTTAACATTCACAGGTAGAATAAGCATTAAAACTGTTCCTATTATGAAAATAGAAAGAAGTAGTGAAATCAGGGTTATTTTTTTCCTGTTTAAATCAAGAATGTTCATATTTATCAAATTTAAATCAATTTAATAACACTTTTACTATTAAATAGTTGGTTACATCATTTATTTATGATAAATTTTTTGAAAACAGAGAAAAAGGGAAAAAGTTTATAGATACAAATTTTCATGATCGATATAATTCCAAAATTAGAGGTTAAATTTATGGGAGATTTCAAAAAAATGGAACAGGCTTATAAGGCTTCTTCTAAAATATTAGAGAAGAGGATGAGCAAAGAACGTCCAATGGATTTAGAAATTTTAAAAAAAGTTAAAGAATCTTCAATCATAATTGTTGCTGGATCATATGATAGAGTTGAAACTGTCCTTGATATGATTAATGTTCCCTATGTACTGATCGAACCGGAAGAAGTTAATCAAATTGAATTAAATCCCGATCAGATCCTAATAATAAATTGCCCCGGTAATCTTTATGATGATATTTTGCCCAAAGTTAAGGAATTCGTCAAACGAGGTGGCTTCCTTTTTACTACAGATTGGGCTCTCCAGAATATTTTGGAAAAAATTTTTCCAGAGTATGTAAAGTATAATCAGAGACCTACAGCTGATGATTGTGTGGCAGTTCAAGTGGTTGATAAATCCAACAAATTTTTAGAAGGATTATTCAAAGCAGATGAGGAACCTATTTGGTGGCTTGAATCATCCTCATATCCCATTGAAATTATTGATAAGAAAAATGTTAAAATCTTAGTAACCAGCAAAGAAATGGAAAGAAAATATGGAGAAGCTCCGATTGTGATTACTTTTGATTATGGAGATGGAGGGACCATTCTTCATATGACAAGTCATTATTACCTTCAACGTGCTGAATTAAGGACCAAACGACATAAAATGAGTGCTAAAGAGTATATTCAAAATGAAATGGCTTTTACAGATGATGAGACAGAAGAAATGGAAAAGGATCTTGATGGTTTAACTCTCGGCGAAGCTGAATCAGCCTATTCTACAACGCAATTTATCAGCAATGTCATTATTGAACAGCAGAAAAAGATCAAGAAAAGAAAAAAGAATAATAAAGAAAAATAAAAATATCTCAATTTGTTCTAATTTTTTTTTAAAGGTTAATGTTTTTGTTTTCCAATACAATTTTAAATTCGTAATCGATTTGTTTCTAAATACTATACAATTAAGTATAACAAAATCAAAAATTATTTCAATTCACTAATATTTACCGAATTATTTATTTAAGGATGATCAACGATGGAAGATAGCCTCCCCCTACCACCAAGAGAATTGAATGGAAAAAGATTATTTGGATATTCTATGGGAGATTTAGGAATGCCCCTAGTGAATATATTCACAGGGATATACCTACTTCAATTTTATGTTTATACAATCAATCTTGACTTCATTCTTGTGTCTATAGGTATCTTTGCTCAATTATTTTTAGATTCGTTGTTTGCTATAATTTTCGGAGTAATTGTGGACAATAAAAAACCAGGGAAATTTGGGAAAAGGCGTCCTTTCTTACTTATTGGTCTACCAATTTGGTTTATAGCTAATATCTTGATTTGGCTTCCACCTAAAGCCCCACAGGGAAATCAGTTATTCCTTCCCACGGCAATGTTTTTCTGGATTTTAATCATAATCAGATCTTTATCAAGGTCACTTTTATTCAATGTTTATATCTCAATGTTGCCGGAACAATCCCAAACTCTCAAAAATAGGGAAAAGGTAGCTTCTGTAAGATCAGCGTTCTCTATAACAGCATCAATCTTAGCTTTGTTGATGCCTCAAATGGTTAGTAGTTTTCTTCCAGATGCTCAAAACGCCCAATGGTGGACAGATTCTGGTAAAATAGTTACTACTTTAATCCCTATAATAGGAACTGGATTTTCAATTTTTGGTTTGCTTTCAGTATTATCAATATTCTTTTCTGTAGATGAGAATTTTCATAATTTAAGTGGTAATTATCGACATGAGAAAGTCACTATTGTGGGTAGGTTCCGTCAAATGGGAATACCCTTAAAGGATGTTAATTTTCTTTATCTAGTGTTCGCCGGATTTTTTTCTGGTTTCGCGGGAAGAATTTTAGGAACTCTAGTTTTTCCTTTCCAGAATTATGTACTCGAATTTAAAGCTTTTGGATTTTACACCTATGTTTTAATCTCTATTATTGGAAAATTTGGGTGGTATTTCGTTTGGATTAAAATGAGAAAAAGGAATCATATACTTAAATCATATTCCGCTATTTTGACATTCGCGATAATTGGTTCATTTTTAGGCTCTTTTTTCTTAATACCGTTCATTCCATTTAGTGTAGAATTAACCATTTATATAATTACATGGAGTACTGTACTTGGATCAATGTATTCCGCTCCCTTATTTTCAATCCCATTAACAGCAGCCTTGGTTCATGATGCTGCAGAAAAGTCAGATGAGTCTGATATTGATATAGCAATGTCAAGAATTTCTGGCTCATATTATGGATTATTATCATTCGTAAGAACGTTAGGATCGGCTATTATTTCACTTGTTATAGGATTTATCCTCTCAGGAGAAAATCAGAGAAATCCGATACTCATGATACTACTCTGGGTTTCCATGGGCTTTTTCTACCTATCTGCTTTGGTGGCTATAAAAGGAATTGAAGTAAAAGACTTAAAATTTATAGAACACCAATTAGAGGAAAAAAAGTTTATTGAATTGTAATATTTGCTGGATTTCTTAGAAAAACATTTATTAAACGTATAGTCTCATAAAGATCTTGAAGTTTTAATAAAGATGTAGGAGAATGAATATACCTACATGGAACTGAAACCACAGAACTAGGAACTCCTTTGCGAGAAATATGAATTTTTCCTGCATCTGTTCCTCCATAACGGGGTTTCTTAATCTGATAATTTATATTCTCAAGGTCCGCATTCTTCATAATTCTTTTATTTACATTAGGATGTGAGATCATTAATATATCAGCAACAGTTATCGCAGGTCCTTTTCCAATATAAACAGGATTTAGCGATTCTCTGATACCAGGTACATCACCAGCAGTAGTATTTTCAATGGCTAAGCCCATAGTAGGTTCTAATGCATAAGCTCCAGTTATTGCGCCTCTTCCACCAATTTCCTCTTGTACCGCAAAATTAAAAAGAACGGTGTCATTGATTTTGTCATTTTCTTTTAACAACCTTAAAGTATGCAGTAGTACGTTACAACCTGTACGATCATCAAAAGCTTTACCTTTAATCATTCCATTTGGGAACTCTGTAAAGGGAGAAACTAATGTACCCATTGTCCCTATTTCAATGTTGTTTTCATATACTTCCTCCTCGGATGCTAAACCTAAGTCAATATACATATCGGTAACATCAACTTTCTTTTTCCTTTCTTCCACTGATGTAAGGTGGGGTGGTTTAGATCCAATTATCCCATCATAAACTTGTCCTGTACTTGATTTCAGTACAACAGACTGACCAAGAAGAATTCGAGTATCCCACCCTCCAATTAGAACAAATCTTATAAATCCCTTTTTCTCCACATGCGAGACCATAAAACCAATTTCATCAATATGGGCATCTAATAAAATTCTACTACTTTTATTATTCCCTTCTTTAATCGCAAGTAAATTTCCTAGGGGATCAATCCATGATTTATCAGCTAACTCTTCAGTCTCAATCAAATCTAGAATGAAGTTGCTTACATCTTCTTCATGTCCGGAAACACCTATCAATGAAGACAACTTCTGCTGAAGATCTTTTATACCTTCAATTGTCAATGAATCCCTTTTCATAATTTGTCATATCCAAATTAATATAAGCAAAACAATTAGGTATAATGAACACGGCTTAATCAATATATTGAGTTATATTAAATTAAAGTAAAAGACTTAAAAAATTAGAAAAAATACCTTATTTTCGAGTTTTCTTCAATTCTTCTATAGATTTTTCTGCTAATATGATAGCATCGTCATACTTGGATTTATATTTTTTAACCTGTGCTTCAAGCTCAATTGCTTTATTACTTAGTTCCAACAATTCTTCAGTATCTTCGGTTAAAGGGATCATATCACCTTCTCCTTTTTCTGCCATCTCTTTGAGGTACTTGTATTTCTCTTTCCAAACATTTATCTCTGTTTGTAAATCTTCTATGGTATCATCAGTAGCAACAAGAGGGATATCTTTTCCTTCTTTTACGTCAGCAACTTTCTGTTTTAAGCGAGCAACTTCATCTTCTAATTCTTGAATTCTTACTTTTAAAGCAGCAATTTCATCCAAATAATCTGCCGCCTTTTTTGGTTCTAACATTTCTTCGAACATTGATTTGCCTGTTTCTAATTCATCAGCAGATTTTCCACCCAAAAGCAATTCTTTTCTTTTCTGTAGTTCCTCTACAGTACTTTGTGAAAGAAAATCTAAGGGATTAAAACTAACACCACCATGTTTAGTTCTTCTTTTTCTTATTTTTACAAAAAGTGGAATTCCCTTAACAGCTTCACCACAGATTATTGCCTGTCCCTTATCTAATCCTGAAATATCTGATTTATTTTCATTACTTAAATCTTCAGCACTAGAGATTGTAATCCCAATATCTCTAATATCTGATAGATTGTGAACAACCCAAGTTCCTGCTTGAGCTCTAATTGTAGTATCTAATAATTGTGGTCGTTGCGTTCCAATGACTATATTTGCTCCGAATTTTCTTCCTTCTTGAGCGAAGAGTTTAACTACTTCACAGGTTTCTGTTTGTTTTTTTCCTGCGAATAAATGAGCTTCATCTAAGAACAGGTAAAATGGAGGAATCGATCTTGTTGTGCTAGCATCATAAAGCTTTTTGAGAAGTTTACCAGCTATTGCTTCCTGTACTTCTAAAGCCATTCCATTTAGATTCACTACAGTACATAAATTGGGAGCAACTATATCTGAAGGTTTTAATGAAAATAAATATTCAATATCAACATCTCCACCTTTATTTTTCTTTAAATCAGAAAATTCGATTATACTATCAACATATTCACTTTCTCCTTCGGGGAGATCTTCACCTGCCACTTTCAGAGAACCATATTCACCATGTCTATCTAATATTACTACAGGTATCCCCTTTTTAAGAAATTCTTCACATAATACACCCATTGTATAAGATTTTCCAGACCCAGACTTACCTGTGATAAAGATTCTACCGAAATTCTTTATTAACAGATATACTTCGTAAGGATATCCAATAAGCTTCCCTAAAGAGAGAGATTCTTCTGGGGGGTTGAAAATCCCTAAAATCCTTGAAATCTGTTCTTCTTTAGCCATGAAGACATCTGAGCCGATTTCAAAAGGTCGCTTAGGCCTTTCTCCTAATACTCCCAATTTCGCCATACGTCCCTTCTCATCAGTCCACATATCGGTTATATATAGAACATAATATAGTTTAACCCCTTCTTCATCCTTTTCACCATAAATCACTAAATAATTATTTCTTTCAACTGCAAGACCTTCAAATACCACTGTGACTGTATGTGTTGTTGTTTTACCCGTTAGTCTACCCACAGGCTTTTCTTCTTGTGAACCTTCTTCTGTCATTCATACCACATAATTTAATTTAGGTTATAATAATCTTAGAAATTTTAAAAATATAAATCTAAGCGATATCAATTTTTAATTCTAATTAAAATTTGAATTCTAACTTTTAATTCTTTCATAGTCAGAGATCTAATTAGATTGACCAAATTACAGAAAATACTCAAGAATTAAAAAAAAGATTTTAGAATATATTTTTTATCTGATACAATTGATTTAAAGTTATTGAACTTATATTTCCATGTATTTTGTCAAATAGGTTACCACACCGACAGCCGGAATTCCACCAATAAAAATAATAGCAGTAGCCCATCCTCCTTCTGGCCAAATATAAACTTTGGGATCTTCACCTAAAAGATATTCACCTTTAGGATTTACCATCATCCAAATGGAAACTGGGAGATATTGACCTTCCGTATTTGGCAAGGTTATTGTTTCTCCTCGATATTCTATGTCCAAATCTGTATCTGTTGTTTTAATCACTCCTTCGCCCATAACAAACCAAAGATTAATCCACAGGACTTCTCTTACTGTGCAATAAAATTGAAAGCTGTCACTTATAACTAGACCATCTTTAAGCTTTCCCTTTATCGAATAAATTTTCTTACCTGATTCATCATAGATTTTTGTTTGGAATTTTACTTGTGCCACTGAAGGGAGGCCGCTAGCTTTATCAAAATCAATCATTGCTATGATTGAAGTAGTAGCACCAGCTATATCTGCGTCATCCCCTTTCGCAACGATTAAAATGCCATTAGTGTCAGAAGCTATCACCGGTGTAACAAATGTGATGATAACTATTAGAAACGAGCTAGCTAGCAATGCTTTAGTCACTTTTAATTTCTTTTTCACTACCTTTTTCACCTCAAATATGTTTTTATAAAACTCTTTTTTATATTTTTAAATTGATCCTCATTAGGCAATTATATTATTGGGACGGTTCATATTTAAATCTTATCACTGATTTGATATCAAATAAAGTCGTTGAAATGAAGATTATATCATCTCAATCATTAAGACAAATAGATAGATGAAACGGTTTACCAATCCAAAAAATTAAAAAATGGTACGCTATATTATTATTAAAGAAAAAAACTGAAACTAGCACATATGAAAAAAATTAATAAATTTTAGAGAGAGGATATTAAAAAATGTCTAAAAAAGAATGGTATGAAGATATACCTGATAAACTAAAAGTGGATGAGAAAAAAAAATTCACTATAACCTTACCAAATGGAGAAGAAATTGTAATAAAATTAAATAATAAAGAAATAGAAACAATTGAAAACTATTTTCATCTACTTGGTAAACATAATATACGATTTGATCTTTATAACATTTTATTAGTATTTGATGAATTGAATATAACCCAAATTAGCCATATGGTTGATCAAAGTAAATCTACAGTAGCTAGACATCTTAAAAGTATGGAACAAGACGGTATGATTATTTCAAGAAAATCTGATAAGCATCAAAAAGGAAAAATCCCTCCAAAATTATATCAATTAAATAAAAAATTACTACAAATACTTGAATATAATCCGATTAATCCAAAACCACCAGCAGATCCAAAAAAAAAAGTTGAATTCTACAAAAGAGAAATTAATTTTTTTAGAGTCACCATTCACAGTTTTAAAATTCTAATGGACTTATTAAATCCATTACTAAATAGTTTTGAATTATACCTTGATGATCTCCCTAGTGCAAAAAAAATTTATGATAAATATTTTAGCATTGATTCGAAATTGGTACCTTTTTTTGGTTATTCCTATTTCAGTGAAAAATATTATGAACAATTTTTGAAAGCAATGCGTGATTTTGTTAAAAAGAATATTGAATTACTAGCAGCACAAAATAACGATCCTGAAGTGAAGGAACGCGAATATGTAGCATTTACTGCACACTTACCCCTAAAAGCCTTATATACTTTTAAAAAAAAAAAATTGAGAGGTAAATAATAACTAAATTACACTTTTTTATAGATTATTCTCTTCTTATTCATTTTAATTGGCTTATACGACTCTTTTGCTCTTCTTAAACCTTCTATCCCTAAATCCTGCTCTCTATTAACACATATAGCATCCACACAGCAATTTTTTAAGAAAAAGTTATTGATAGCTTGATAAGCACCTTCATATTCTGCATGTGCTTTCTCAATATGAATCACTAAAGTGTTTTCATTTAACATTTCGCCAAAAGTATAAGCTACACATTTATCTTCTATACATATTAGTCCTCCACTAAATCCAAGTTTATTAAAATTATTCAATGCTTCATATATGGCTTCTTGTTCTGCTTCTAAGCTCTCATCTTCCGTACAGGCTCTCATTATACACCATTCTAATTGAAGTTCTTTACATTTTTCAATAAGATCTCCTGTAATTAATTGAAAATCATAATCATAATTCTCGAAGAACTTGTTTAACCATCTTCTATTTTGTCTATATTTGTTTCCTGTTAAATTAAGAATCTCTTCTCTACTATATACATAATCCCAATTATTTCGATCTTCAAGATAATTTAATTCCATTTTGAGAAATTCCTCATCCTTGACCAATTTTTCACAAACTGTCTCTGGGACTCTATGAACTTCCGCTTTCATATGTTCCTTAAAAATATCAATAATAATCTTTTCAGGAGTAGAACCGATCGGAGGAAAGAAATATATGTAACCTGTGGAATCAGAATTAATTGGTTTTCTTCTTGTTTTCAAAAAATCACGAGAAAATAAAATTATATGGGCTTTATATTCTAAAAACAAGAAATTATAATAATTTCTCCACATAAAGAGATTTGTAAAAGTAAGTTCAGATGTTTCTGGAGGATATTTCTGGAAATATTCATCAAATAACTTCTTGTCAGCTATTTCGATAGGCTTTCCCGTGCTTAGATCCATGGTTAATTTATTATTTAAAGAACTTTAAAAGGCTTTTTCTTTTATACAATTAGTTAATCTAAAGTTAAAATAAAAAAAAGGAAAATAAATTATGGATTTATAATTTTTTGATAATCAATTCAGCCATCCGATTAGAGAATCCCCATTCATTATCATACCAACTTAGCACAAAAATTTGATCCTCAACAACTTTAGTCCAGAGACTGTTGAAGATTGAACTGTGTGGATTACCGATTATATCGCTACTAACAATAGGATCCTCAACGTAATCTAATATGCCTTTTAAACTATTATTGGCAGCCTCTCTCATTTTAGTATTGATATCTTCAGCAGTACATCTATTTTCTACAACAGCTTTTAAATCAACTACACTACCATCAAGAGTTGGGACTCTTACAGCAATACCATCTAGTCTACCTTTTAGCTCAGGAAATACTAAACCAATTGCTCTAGCAGCACCCGTTGAGGTTGGGATCATATTTTGAGCAGCAGCTCTACCTCTTATCATCTTGTCTGGAGAACCTGATCGAGCAATATCTCCTGTAGTCTGATCATTTGTATAAGAATGGATAGTGGTCATCAATCCATATTTAATCTTAAAGTTATCCTGTAAAACCTTAACTACTGGTGCAAGACAATTAGTTGTGCAGGAAGCATTTGAGATAATTTTATGTTCATCAGTAATTTTATCATCATTACATCCAAGTACAACTGTGATATCAGGATCTGTTGCTGGTGCGCTAATTAATACCCGTTTTGCACCAGCAGTTAAATGCTTGCTTGCTCCTTCTCTATTAACAAATCTACCAGTGCATTCTGCTGCGACGTCAATATTGTTGCTTCCATGAGGCAAGTTCGCTGGATCTCTTTCAGCAGTTATAGGGATATTTTTACCATCTATAACCAATGAATTTTCAGTAGATTCTACTTTTCCTTTAAATCTTCCGAAGACAGAATCATATTTTAAAGCATAAGCTAGATATTGTGGTTCAAATAGATCATTAATAGAAACAACATCAATATCATTCCAGTAATTATCATATATTGCTCTAAAAAATAATCTGCCAATTCTTCCAAATCCATTAATTGCGATTCTTTTAGCCATCTTTATCACTTTATTTAAAACATTTTGAAATAATTCAAATAACAATTCAAATATGTGGTAGATAGTTTTAAAATTTTATAGTTTTATAATTTTACACATCAAAGAAGGATATATCGGAATTTTTTTGGAGATCTAATTAATATTACGAAAATGTTCGCAATAACAGCATTTTGTTATTTAACGGAAATAGCTTAAAAGAAAAATAAATAGAAAGAAAAAAATTTAGATTAACCCTAATGATTCATATACTGCGGTGATTAATCGGTTTCCTCTTGTGTCAGAGTGATATAAGTTTGCTGCAGTTTCTTCCCTAGTTTGATTTCTCATCTGGTTCATGACGTATCCAAAACCGATATGATCATCAAGATCCATCCTTATTGCAGAACCTCCAGCACCAGCCCACCAACAGGTTCGTGGATTAGGACTAGGACGATCTTTGTGTGGTAATCCTACGCCCAATCCATATCTAACGGGGATTTGCATAACAAGATCTTTCTCAAAAATCTGCTCTTCAAGTATTTTTTCTAATGTATCTTTCGAGATAATCCTCTCCCCATCAAGTTCCCCTTCACAAGCAATTATAGATGCTATTTTTGCCACAGATCTTGCATTTCCATGCCCATTTCCCGCGGGAATCTCTGCAGCTTGCCATTCACGATCTCCAGATCTATCTCGTATCCCTCCCGGAAGTGACATTTTAATTCCGACAGATCCTAATCTACGAGCCTCAACAGAAATTATTTCAAAAAGTTTCTTCACTTGGTCAATTTCTTCAGAATTTCCTTCCACCTTCAAATATTTAGACACATAATCATCATCATCATTGAAACTGTTAAATAACCAATTCATTGCTCCTGCTCTATCCTTTGAAACAATAAAACTACAATCTGGATTTTCAATTTTACCCGTTTTAAGCTCAATTTTCCCATCTGATATTATAACAACAAATTGATCTTGATCTCCATAATCAAGCATTATTGTTTTTTCCAAATCCTTAATTTCATTCTTTACGATTTCTGAGTTATTAACAGTTCTGAATATAGCTCCCAGAAGAAGATGTATAACTATCATTATAGGACGATCAGGAATTAAGGTACTGACACGGGGAACGTGGTTTTCTGCTAAACCAATGTGGAAGTCTATATTAAGAGGATCAGCTACTTCTTCTTTAAAAAATGCTCCAAGAATTTTTCCAGTAATTCTTCTTACTAATTCTCCTAACAGATACCCATGGGTGATAGAATGATAACCACATTTTGTACCTGGCTCCCACCACGGTTTTTGAGCCGCTAAAAGTTTTATGACCTCATCCCAATCATATATAGTTCTACTAGGAACATTTTCTTCGATTCCTGCTAATCCTGAAGTATGACTAAGAATATGGCGTATCAATATTTTTTCTTTACCATTTTGGGCAAATTCTGGCCAATATTTCGCAACTGGGTCATCTAAATCTAGGAGTCCACGATCTACACACATCATTGTGCAGAGTACTGTTGGAACTTTAGTAGTACTATATACATTACAGATAGTATCTTGTTCCCATGGTTGAGTGTTTTCTTTATCTTTAAATCCACCCCAGATATCAATCACATATTTCCCGTTAATTGTAACCGCAAAACTTGCACCAACTTCCATTCCTTCCTCAAAATTCTGCATGAACGCATCTTTAACAGCTTCGAATCGGGGTTCACACAATCCTTGAATTTCAATTTCTTTCAACATAGTTTTTAAATTAGCTCCATTCGTATTTAATCTTAATCAATTTTAAATCAAATTTTAAGTTAAAGATATTATGACTGACCAAGATTTAATTTTATATGACGTTAAGGGGCGAATAGCCACAATCACAATTAACAGGCCAGATAAAGCGAATTCCTGTAATATAGCAATGTTACAATCGATTCATAAAGGATTAATTGATGCTGATAAAGATGAAAAAGTTAAATGTATTTTAATAAAAAGTGCAGGGGAGCGATTTTTTTCAGCAGGATATGACCTTAAAGAAATACAAGGTGCGCGCGAGAATGCTGCAAAAATTCAAGAGTGGGGGAGAAAAGTAAACCAAACAATGCTCCTTATGAAAAAACCAATTATTGTCCAAGTGCAGGGAATTGCTGTAGGTTTTGGTGTAATGTTCATGCTCGCAGCGGACCTAAGAATATTTGCTGATCGACCAAAAGAAGAACTATATTTAAGGCTCCCCGAAATTGAAATTGGAGCATTTCCTCAAACTGGCGCAACTCTTATCCCCTTGTTAACCTTTGGATTAAGTTACGCAAAAACCCTACTTTTTACTACTGATAAGGTAGGAATTGAAGATCTAAAGAATCTCAACCTAGCTACACGAATTTTCCCTCTTGATCAATTAGAAACTGAAACGCTCTCTTTTGTAAAGCGGTTAAGTAGGTATCAAACAGAATTCCTATTCTTCATAAAATCGATGCTAACAATTATGAATAAAGGCTTTATAAAATCTTGCTTTGATTTAGAAGATGAATGTGGGGCGGTTGCTTATGCAACTGAGAAAAAATCCATGAAAGAACTTGATGAATTTATACAAGAATTATACAAAAAGTATCCTTAAATTAAATGAAATTCTTTTTAAATTTTATTTCGTTTTGACTACTTAAAATCGTTAAAAGGTTTTCATTAGTGGGATATATTTATAGATCTGGCAAATTTAATGAAAATACGTGGCTTATTGATGCTGTATATAAGAATATTGAAGGAATTCAAGTTAGAGGCGGACATGCTACTTATTTATTACAAACAGATGACGGTGCTAATTGCTTAATTAATTCAGGGGCTAGAAGTGGAGCTCCTACTGTCTATCAAAATCTTATAAATTTTGGAGCATGGCCTTTACAAAAACTAATTCTTACACATTCTCATTGGGATCACACTCAAGGAGTTATATTTTTTCGAGAAAAGATTGAAGAACAAGGTTTAGCACCAATCGAGATTTTTGCTTCAGAGAAGGCAATTCCATATTTAGAGGATCAATCCTATAACTACTGCTTTGAATCCGAATCATACTATTCTGAATATCTTAATATAGAAGGAGTATCTCCTTTAAAAGATAGAGAGAAAATATTTCTCAATCACGATTTTTCACTAGAAATTATTGAAACTCCAGGACATATGGTTGATCACATCTCTATATACGATGAAAAAAATACAAGTATGTTCGTTGGTGATGCTCCAGGCATGCATTGGTATACTGATTTCTTTGTATGTAATTCAAATTCAACAAATTGGAAAGAAAAAGATTATCTTGAATCCATCGAAAAAATGAGATCTTTTGATTTGGACTTTCTCTGTATTGCTCATTTTGGAGTATTGACTGGAAGTGACATCAATCGTTTTCTTGATAATTCTGTTTCTATGTACTATAAGTGGATGGATTTTTTTAGCCAAAATAACGAAAAACTTAATGATCTTCAGTTTTTAACGGATTTAATGTGGAATACTATTTATAAAAATTTTTCACATATTCCAGTTTTAAAATTAAGCTTAGAATCCGCAATAAAGAATGCTATAAAATATTATAAAGGACTTCAGAAATAATTTAAATTTCTACTGATTCTAGATATGGAAGTTTCTTAATCTCCATGGTAGTACCTGTGACTTTAATTAGCTTTTGAAATTCAGATCCAGGCATTTGGAGTGTTTCAGTATTCACATTTGGATGACAGCAAATCTCTTCTGCATTCCATATTTCCTCTTCAACCAAGAATATCACTTGATCATCTGTATCATTTACTAAACCTAATGGAGATACTGCTCCTGGTGTAATACCTAATACTTCTAAAAGATCTTCTGGTCCTGCAAAACGAACTTTTGGGGCACCAATCATTCGTCGGAATTGGTTTAAATCCAATCGCTTATCATATGGTATAGTAACTAGGAATAATTGACCTGTTTTCTTGTTCTTCAGAAATAAATTTTTACAATGGGATCCTGGAATATGTCCAGTATGGATTTTTGCTTCGGGTACCGTGAAAACAGCAGGATGAGTATGTAAAGTATATTGGATATTATGCTGTGCCAACCACTGCTTTAGAGAATCATCCATTTTTTAATCACATAGCTAATCTTAAAATAAATAAAATGAAAAAGTAATAAGAGGAAATAAATTCAAATAATAGAAATTAAGATTCTTCTTTGGTTTCTTCTCTACCTAATAACCGAACTACAGCATCAGCAAGTTTGTTTTGACTGCGACTTAAAATTCCCTTCACTTTGCCTTCTTTTCCAAGAACTCTTAACATTATACCGTTCCATATAGATGAAGGTTCTCCTTTTATATTTCTAAATCTATCCCTATGTACTTCTACACTTATATTGTCATATTTATTAGCAGCTTCGGTACATTTGAAGCATAGAATGCATTTATCCCTGTCAACTTCAATTTCTTTGCCTTTTCGTTCCATAGCTACTACAGCACACTCATCACAAAATGCATCGATAATTTTAGTATCTTTCTCATTACATGTAATTGTTATAGATCCTTCAACAACTTTACGTACTTTATTACCATTCTCTAATGTTCGAACTTCTTCCTCAAATTCAGGAAGAGAACCATTTTCTACAAGGTTAAGCTTTTTTTCACCATTAATGTATAACTCCAACGTATAAGAGCAACAGATCCATGTGCAGCTACCACACCACACACATTTTTCTGTATCTACAACAATCTTTTTGTCAGATTCTATTTTCATTTCTTCAGGAATCCCGATAGCGGTTCTTTTTAACGGCTCATCGTAGATAGAAATTGTAACGGGGCACACTCTATGGCAAAACCCACATTCCACGCATTTACTGTCATCATACCTAAGAACCATTACATGGTTGAGCATTTTATACTCATAATCTATTGTATTCTCATCTACTTGTATTGCTTTTTTCGAAGGTAATGACATTTTTACTCTAGTTTGATTAGAATTTAAGATTAATAATTATAATTCATTCAAGATAATAAAAGTTACAATTTAAACAAAACAATATTTTTAATGCTCTGCACTATTAAGAAGAGACTTTAACCATAGAATATCTCGTAAAACTCGTTATATAACTTTGCTAGTTGAGAAATCAGTTGAGTATTGTTTTGTTGTAATGCGTAAGCAATATATCCACCTAATCCTGAAGGATTGTTAATCCATTGTAAGAAGCCTTCAATTTCGGCTTTAAGAGTAGGATCGATCGATGGTTTCTGTACAAGAACACCTGAAGAATTATATCCTCTTTGAGTTTCTATTATATTTATTTCGCTAACATCTGATAAATCAACTTTGGATTCCATAAACTTTGAATCTGATCTCTTTTTCATCATAGCCGCAGCTCTAGCTACCGCGGGATATGCCATGTGAAACCATCCCTTTGCTTTTGGTCTGATATGTGCTATAAACAGTATGTTACCATCTGGAGTTGAAGCACCTATTAAGTGTCCCATTTTCTTTCGATTAGTTGCGATAAAACGTTCAGGTTCCATTTGTAAAATAGAATATCTTATTCCATCAAGAGTTACGAATTGAGCATTTCCACTAGCCCAATTCCTGAGGACATCTTTTATATCTCTTTTAACATCCCATTTACCGCTAGAATGTAGAACCCTACCTTGTCTATCCACAACTGCAACTTGTGAAGCATCTGGATAATGCTTCTGTAATTTATCTACAATCGATTTAATATTTACCATACTTTTGTTTTATTATGTGATGTTTACAATTTATCAGAATGATCAATGGCGATTTTAACCCATTTATCAATTTCTATCAGAATTTCTCTCTTTTCTTTAGAACTTAATCCTATATTGGGTTCTGATCGTTGATAAATATTAGCATATTTGCTGATATCCCATAAATAGTTTTCATGCAACACTTTCTTTTTAATGTTATTCCGAGCAATATCAAATGCTTTTCCAATTGTGTTTAATTCATAGTTTCCTTCAACAATTTTTTTTAATGTCATAAGAATTTCTAAGACATTATTGTTTGGTATATATGGAAGAGGTTTTTTTTCAATAAAAGGATGTTTTAAGGTTCTCGGAACAAAAGTTTCTTCTTTTTTTTGAAATCCAAGCACTTTCGGTTCTTTAAGCTTTTCTTGTTCCTGGGGTTGATATAGTTTAGCCTTCACTTGCCCAGCACTACTTTCAAGTTGTTCTTTTGTTTGCCTTTTAAATTCTAATGGCCATTCCTTAAAAGAATTCAATCTATTTTCCGCAGAAATGAAAATAGATTCTTTAGGCATTTTTTTGTCTGTTCGATCTCCATCTAAGTTAAATGAGAATGATTTGGATGATTTTAGTAAGGGACTGGAATTTTCGATAATTGAAAAAAGGAACATTGGGTCATAATCAATGGTAGAGTAAAGTATTTTTAATTTAATAATAGTCTCCTTGATTTTCTTTATTTCTAATTCAGTAAAATTATCATATAAGTGTCTATCTGCTCCATAATTAATTTCATGTAAACCAGCTGTAGGATTTAAATATGATGCTTTTGGTTCATATGTCATATCTCCTGAGATTAATATTTTATTATACGACTCCCGTTCAGTACTTAATAACATATGTCCACTTCTATTTATTTGAAAAGTTTTTGGATCCCGAACTGTTTCCATAAATTCTAAGAAAATATGTTTATAGGGAATAAATAAATTTCTCATAAGTGTTCCTTGAATAAATGTAATTTTGTTTTCCGACTTGAATGACATATCAATTGGCAACTTGAATAAATTCTCGCTGACAATAACATCTCTATCATTTTCTAAGGTGATATTTTTTGAAGTTGCTAGATGATCGTACACAAAGTCATTCAGAATTAAGCCTGTCAATTGTCGATTGTCAGTAATGTATCTTCCAGATTGTAATTCAAATTTAACATAATAATAACCTAATCCAAATAGATAATAGAGCGTTCCTTTTTCTGTCGATAAAGTAGCTTCCATGCCACCTAAAAAAATCACAAGATCTTGAGAAATTTCCGAAATATTATGATTTACATAACTTCCAAGTGTAGGATAACCAAGTAACTTCCCCCAACTAGGGATAACAAAAAATATATTATGATTGAAAAGGTTCCGCTCTATGATTTGAGTCGACAGAATTATCACGGCTGAAAGTATCTAACTTAAATCGCCTAAATAACAAATGAATTTCTTCTTAAATTAATCTTTTGAATTTTTGATTTTAATTTTATCTAAATATCTTATAAAAAGGAAATGAAAAACATTTTAAAAAGAAATTAGGAATTTTAATTTTGAACTAATGTTGAATTTTATTCTTTTTGAGGAAGGGGTTGATATTATATATGTTTAGTATATATCAAGAATATAGGATTTTTACTTAACAAGAAATTCATTCTTTAAAATATCAATAGCGATATCCTTTTCATAGTCTGATATTTGGTTGATATTATTCCCAATTTTATTAAATCCATCTGGAGGTACATTCTCCGCTAAAGCTAACATAAGGATTATGTTATTTGTAAAGATCTTCTTATTCTGATTTCTTTCTAGAGTTTTTACTAGTTTAAAATAAGAATGATATTTCCAACTTTCATCTAAATTATCGTTTGTGCTAGTAGTCTGGAAATTTTCAATTAAACTGACATAATCATCAATCTCTGGTTGATTTTTATATTTGTGGTTAATCATAATTTATTATCCGAAAATTTTAAGAATGTTAGAGGAGAATGTGCAAGACTCACACTTTTTGGTAATTTTCTACATTTTTTTATAATTTATAATAAATTTTACTTATAAATCTTTTTATACTTAAAAAATTCTCTTGAAATGATAGAACAATCTAATGATATTAATTATGGATATGTTCTTTTAATAGCAACAAAAAGTAGATATATCAGTATATTAAAATAGATCTGGTTCTCATATAGGAAACTATATTTAAACTACTTAATAATACATACCAAAATATTCTTTTGAAAAGTTATAAACAAAGGTTCCCCAAATGTTGAATAACAAAGAATTCTTACAGTATCTATTAGAAAATAATGTCTCTCAAGAAAATGCTTCTATTTTTGTTTCGAGATTGAATGAATTTAATGATTTTCTCTCAAAAGGAAAAGATAAATTAGATCCAATCCCTAAAGGAGAGATCCGTAAATTCTCAGAATATCTCGTAGAAAAAGGTAAGAAAGAGCTTGTTTTGGACTTTTTGAGAGCACTGATAAATTATGCAAATTTTAAGAAAAAATATGACTATATAATTGAAATTATCGATATCTCAGAATCTTATAATGCAATGGATAATCTCTATCAAAGAGTTGCTGAAAAATATGGAATACAATTACGAGACGAAATTTTTGAAAATATCAAAATTCCACCATTAGGGGTTGATCCTGAGAAAAAACCTAAATTTACTAAATTAATTTTAAGAAGACTAGAAGATAAAATCGGTAAAGAAAGAACAATAGAATTATTAAAACCTTGCTTACATGAACGTCCCGGGGATATTAAAAAGGATAGAGAAGATTTCTTAAAATTAAATGATATAGATGAATTTCTAAAACTAAAAAAACAAGAATTAATTGAACGCCTTCAACAACATCAAAAAGAGGGAACTCTTGAATTTGCGCAATATATAGATAAAGAAGTAATTGAATTTATAAAGAAAAATCCTTCAATAAATCCTGGGATAAGAGAAGACGATAAAATTATAACCACAAAACTTCCCTATCAAACAAAGGAACATATAAAAACAAAAGATAAGAGAATGAAAGGTTTTTATAGTTGCTATTGTCCTTGGGTACGAAGTGCCATCAAAAATGTTTCTGATCAAGAAATATCATCTTACTTCTGTTATTGTAGTGCTGGATATACTAAGAAATATTGGGATATTATCTTCGATCAGCCAGTTGAGGTAGAACCAATTGAAACACCCCTTACAGGAGGAATTCTTTGCAAATTTGCCGTTCAAATACCAAAAGAATTTCAAAAATAACCTTTGTAATAAATTAATTTAAAAAATTTATTCTCTTGTTATCCATACTGTCATTTGGCCCTTTCCACGATTACTCCATGTGTAGTAGGGAATTGCCATGAAATTTTGTAATTTGTCTGTAATAATAGTAACCCCATTTAAGAGATTGCTAAGATGTTCAGATTTTAGTTCAGAATTATCACTTAAGGTGAAATATAAAATTGATTGTGGTTTATTATCTATGCTTTCTAAACAATAAACAATCGGTCCACGTTCTAGAGCAACCTTTCCAATATTGCTTTCAATATTTTCATGACTTATCACACGGCGAATCAGCATAGGTAAATCTACATCCATGATATCATTGTCCTTCCATTTGCGATGAATTCTAACGAGACCTTTATTGACTTGAAACTTATATGGCTCGTTATTAATATTCACTGTTGTCTTAGAATCCTTTGCTTTTAAATAGGAATATAAATCACTCGGTACAGGTCTACTTTGAGCCCAACCAGGAATTCGGATAGCTAGAGAGAATTCAGATGGTTTTGGAAGATAGATTTTAAGTTTTATTCTTCCTTCCCAGGGGAATTTTGTTTCTTGCTTAATCGTGATTTCAGTATCTTCGATTAAGAAATTAGCAATACTTCCTATGAACAAATTAACAAAGAGAGTGCTTTCTTTCTGTGCATAAATATAACTTGGTAATTGAGGTATAAAGCGTACAATATTCGTAGGGCAACAAGGACATTCCCACCATGGATTTCTAACATTTCCTTCGTATGACGCCAGAGGATTAGAATAAGCAAACTTTTTACCATCTAGTGAGAATCCCCCCAAAAATCCATTATATAGTGTGCGTTCTAAGACATCTAAATACTTAGCATCTTCATAAAGTAGGAAAAGACGGTGATTCCAAAATATATTAGCTATTGCAGCACAAGTTTCCGCATAAGCTTCAAAATTGGGTAATTTATAATTACCTCGAAAACTTTCCCCTTTAGCCTTAGATCCAATTCCACCAGTTATATACATCTTTTTAGATACTACATTATCCCAGATGTTATTTAATGCAGTTTTATACTCAGGATCATTATAAATCGCAACGATATCTGTAATTGCTGAATACATATAGGCCGCACGAACAGCATGCCCAACTGCTTCATCCTGCTCAACAATTCTTTTATGGGATTGATTATATTTAGTTACCTTTGTTGTACCCCGAATATCCAAGAAGAATTTTGCTAAATCTAAATACTTCTTATTATTTGTTATTCCATATAGACGAATTAAAGATAATTCAATCTCTTGGTGTCCTGGGAAATTTTCGAGTTTTCCTGATCCAAATACTCTATTTATTAGACTTACACTCTTAATTGCCACATCCAAAAGTTTAGATTTTCCAGTTGATCGATAATATGCAATTCCCGCTTCAATAAGATGACCAATATTATATAATTCATGACTACCAACAGAAACTAATTCCCAACGCTCCTTTCCAGCAGATTCATGTGGATTATCTGGATTTATGCTGCGTTCTGTGTATAAATAACCATCTTCTTCCTGAGCAGCTGCAATTTTTTCGATCAAATCATCTAAATAAGCTTCGAGTTTGGAATCTGGTTTTAAAATTAGTGAATATGCGGCACCCTCAATAACTTTAAAAACATCAGAATCATCAAAAGGATATATTGGTCTCTTTCCATCTTTTAATAATCCAGCTGCCCTAGAGAAATTTGATATCCTTCCAGTTTCTTCACATTTTCTAAAATTATGAGGAATTGTAATATTTGCATTAATTTCAATTCGAGGAGCCCAAAAATTATCAATAATTTTGACATGGCTTAGATAGATTGGTTTAATTGGATAATCGTTCTCAATCATAATTTTTAATAAATTGAATTGATGGAGACCTTAGTCTTTTGATAATTGATAAGTTTTACCCACTTTTAGAAAAGTTTTGAAGTTGTCTGGTTTACAAGTGGGAGGTACTTCGCAACCAGATGATAAAATATGCCCTCCATCAACCCCAAGTTTGTCAATAAGTTTTTTAACGTAATCCTCGACCTGTTTTTGACTTCCAATAGAAAATAAAGAACCACTTACATCACTCATAATGCATAAATGATCTCTAAGGATTTCTTTAGCTCTAAATATATCTGTAAGACCATCAAGGTCAATTATACAGGATCCTTTTGGTAGTTCCTTAAAGTAGGGGATATTTAGATCCCAACACTGGTCAAGATGGAGCCAAGAAATAATTCCTTCATCATATAAGCTTTCTACTATTCTTTTCGTATAGGGCCACCAGAATCGCTCAAAAATTTTTAAGGGATAAATTGCACCTTCTGCTCTTTCTTCAGGTATAAATACTACATTACCACCATTATTTTTGCATTGTGTTATTGTGCTTTTTATTAAACCATCTGTCATAGTATCGAGTGCTGCTTCGACTAATTCAGGTCTATAATAGATATCTTGGGTGAATTTTAGCAGTGACCGACTTAGGGAAAGAAGGAAAAAAGGGTGAACACTATTAGCTCCAGTTCTCATTCCCATTCTTCTTTTTATCATGTATTCTTCACCACCTTTTAAAGCGAACTGAAAATATTTTTTTCTATATTCTTCCACATCTTCAGAAGTCCAATCGCTGATCCTATAGATATACTCATTTGCGACAAATTTACCCCAGCCAATATCTGCAATTGTTTTATAATCTTCTACTTTCATCCACTCTCCTTCATCAAACTGTCCATAATAACCCGGGGCATCGGGCAATTCTTGTCCCGGTGCTTTAAATTTTAATCCTCCTAATATATACCCCATTTTAACAAGGGGAAGTGCAATATATCCATCCCAACCTCCAAATTCATCAAAAAATTTTACCATTGCCTCAATAGCTTTTATTGGTTCTCTATGCAATTCTGCGATATTTAATCCATAATATGTCGCAGGTAAATCCATACCTACAATAGGAGCAATTGGTACACGATCTGGCTCTTCCAAGTTTATTGCAGCTGTCGTTCTCTCTTGGGGAGTCATGTATTCTTCTTTCATTGTTAAATTCCACCCCTTGCTTTAATTACCACTTTTGATTTAATAATCTCTAAACAATAATTCACTCCTTCCATGGCATCTATCGTTTGAAAGTCCGCTCCAATATAATCTTTCACGAGTTGGGTTGTGATGCCTCCTCCCACCAATATCTTCAATTTATCCCGAATTCCAACTTTATCCAATTTATCAATCACTTCCTTCATTGGATCAAAGGTTATGGTGAGAAGAGCTGAAAATCCAAGAAAATCAGGTTGGATTTCCTTTACTTTCTCAACTACAATTTCGGGCTTAACATCTACACCTAAATCGTGAACTTCAAAACCTTCTATCTTAAGAAGAGTAGCAAGGATATTTTTGCCTAAATCATGAATATCTCCCTGGATTGTGGCAAGGAGTACCCTACCTTTAATATCTCCTTCTATTTTTTGTTCCCCTAAATAGGGCTCGATAAGTTCCATAACTTCTCTAAAAAGATCACCAGATAGCATTAACTCTGCAAGAAAATATTCTTTATTTTTATATCTCTCACCAACCAATTCCATACCTTGCTTACATTCATCGAAAATCTTCATTGGATCTTCATTCTGGCTTAGACGTTCCATTATTTCAGATAAAACTTTTTCACGTTTAAGCTCAATTAAATTATTCGTTAAATCTGATGTCATAATTGCGAATATGATTGAAACCATATAAACAATATTATATCAAAAAAAGATAGTGCTAAAATAATAAAATAATAAAATATAAAAAAATGAGTTTAAGTCTTTTCTAATTCCATCTCTGCTATTGCTTTCCCACTACGAAAGGGTATATCATCAAGAGACATACCAGCTTCGTATCCAAATTTCTCTTTAAAAGCATCATTGAGAGACTGGAAATAAAGCGAAAGAGGTAGGTTTTGAGGACAATTATTATCACAATTGCCGCATTCAACACATCGATCGGCATCATGAGCAATTCTTGTTAATTGATAGGTAACTTTATCAATTGTTTTTTCCTTTCTCTTTTTCTGAAGAATGCAATCTACACAGTAGCAAACTGGGCAACCTCTAATACAAGTGTTACACATTGTACATTTAAGAAGTTCAGCTACTTTTTCCTCTTGAGAAAGTTTATCCCATTCTTCTAAATCTTTTGTCCTCTTTTCTTTAGCTTTTTTAATTAGCTCCTCATATTTTCCAGTATGGTTTTTTTTGACCTTGTCTGGTAGATTTTTCTTACTTATTCCTGATTTTTCTAAGATATCATTTCCCTTATCTGAATATACCTTGAGAATAATATCTTCTGATTCAATCGGTATTCCCAGATCACTTATGGTTAAGTCAGCGACAACCGGAATTTTACGGTAACATCTAAGACAATTTTCTGAAACTGTTAAATTAAGTTCTTTGGTGCTTCCATCATTTAACTTAACGATTAGACCGTTATCTCCAACCTTTTCTTTGACAATATTGGTTGGATCAACATCTTTAATTGCTCTCATTTCTCTTCCTGCTTTTGGAAGCATTCCTCGATCTTCGATACCTATAACAAAGAGATTATCTAGATTTATTTGTTTAATTTTAGCAAGTTCTATTAGAGCACGGGTATCACAAGGTCGCGCAATAAGCCCTACCTTCTCATTCATAGCCCCTGCTACAGATTTATGAAGAAATTTTGATGCAGAATCTGTTCTTGCATATCCAAATGCGATTAAAGGTGATAATGGAAAATCTGATAGATCTTCTTGTTTCTCAACTAATTTTGGTTGAACTGTAAACCTATCAACATTTCCAGATTTTTTATCTACTCTCAATTCTGCTCCGATAATTTTGTCTACTACCTTTTCTTTTATTAGAGTTGCTAAAATTTTTGAAAAATCTTCACTCTTAATTAGGTATTCTGCTATTGCATCCATGTATTTCCATCTCTGAAATAAAATTAATACTTACAAATTCCTTTTCTTGTATAATTTCTAATTTTTTAATTAAATTTTTACCAATTTCCATTACATTTTAAAATCTATTTTATGTGTCCTATGGTGCACCCATTTCTTCAGCGTGAGTTCTCATTTTTTTAACTCAGCTTCATTAGTAAACACATTTATTTTTTTAAGCTTTGGCTTTCGCCTTGGCTTTCCCTTTCTTAGGTGTGCCTTTAATACGTAGAGGACTTGGCCCCAATTTGCGTATAGTCCTATCGAATTCAGTTGCTTCATTTTGGAACTTCTGACCCTCAGCAGCTGTACAGTATATAATTTTTATCCTTTCTGGACTTACACCTACAGCTTTTAGTATTTCTTTAACGTATTCTACTTGCCTATATGCGTAATAGTTCCCTGTTTCATAATCACATTCCCCTGGGTATCAAGCATTTATAACGACTCCATCAGCACCTCTACCAAATGCTCTCATTATCAGATCACATCCTACACGCCCAGTACAAGGTACTAAAACATTTCGGATTGAATCTGGATACTGTGCGCGAATTGTACCAGCCATATCAGCTGAACCATATCCTCATTTCCAGCAAGCATATACAATAATTTTTATATCATTTTCGGATGCCATTTTTATTCTCTACCTCTCTACTCCTCAATTGGTAATAATTCGTCTAATAAAGCCATATATTGATCATCTCTAAAGTAAGTTAATTCAATAGCTTTTGATGGACATAAAGATGCACAAGTTCCACAACCTCGGCAATTTATAAGGTCAACAACGAGATTTCCTGATTCATTCACTGATATTGCTGAATATGGGCATGCTTCAATGCATTTATAACATTTAGCACAACGTTCATCTGAGGGGGTTGCTCGAATTAATTCCATTGTATATTCTCCTTTACCCATCGGAATGCCTGCTACTGATGCAGCACCTCTAGCTTGACTTACTGCTTTATCAATCTCTTTCTGCCCTTGAGCTGAACCGCAGATATATATTCCTGGCACTTTAGTGCTTATTGGGTCAAGTCTTGCATGATATTCTTTTAAGAATCCATCAGGACTTTTTTCCATGTTTAATACCTTAGCAATTTGTTTAGTGCCTTCAGATGGAAGTGAAGCTGGTGAGGTTACAACCATATGAACTTCCATGGTTACTACAGAATCAGTACCTACGGGTTCAAATTGTACAATAAGGTTTTTTGTTAATGGATCTTCTTCGATTTTTCCGACTAAACCCTTAACAAAAATTATCCCTGCATCTCGAGATCTTCTATAGTATTCTTCATAATCTTTTCCGGCACAACGCATATCTATATATGTACAAACAATTTGTGAATCAGGGTACTCAGATTTAATAAGTTTTGAGTTTTTAAGTGAAAGATTACAACAGATAACGCTACAATGGGCATTCTTTTTTATATCCCTTGAACCAACGCAATTAATGAATAGAACTTTAGTAGGCCGCTTACCATCAGAAGGACGTTTTAAATGACCATACGTAGGACCATTTGGTGCTAGTATCCTTTCAAGCTCTATTTGATTAATAACATTTTCATAAATACCGTATCCGTAATCATCGCCTTCGTAGAGGTCCCAACCAGTTGCTACTATTATAGTTCCGACTTTTAGTTCTACTATCTTATCTTGTTGACTGAAATCTATGGCTTCTTGTTCACAAGCATCTACACAAGCAAAACATTCAATACATGCTTTTCTATCAAGTTGTGACACAGCTGGTACGGCTTGAGCAAATGCAACATCAATTACTTTTCTAGCAGAAAGATGCTCATCAAAATAATTACTTACATAAACTGGACATACGTCTGTGCATGTTCCACACCCTGTACACTTGTCTTCATCAACAAATCGAGCTTTCCTTCTTACTTTTACTTCAAAATTGCCAATATACCCATCTATTTCATCAACTTCACTATAAGAAAGGATTTCTATATTTGGATGACGATTTGCTTCCAACATCTTTGGTCCCAAAATTCATATCGAACAATCATCAGTGGGAAAAGTTCTATCAAGCTGAGACATACGACCACCTATAGTCGTATTCTTTTCTACTAGATAGACTTTGTATCCCGCGTCTCCTAAATCAATGGCAGCAGATAATCCTGCTATTCCTCCACCTACCACTAAAGCTGCGGGTTCTACCGGGACTGTTTTTGTTGGGACATCTTCCAATAATTTAGCTCGTGCAATTCCTGCTTTGATTAACTCAATTGCTTTCAATGTGGCTTTTTCTCGTACTTCTGGAGCTTGATGGACAAATGAACAGTGCTCTCTAATATTTACAAATTCTAAATATCTTGGTGGTAATCCCATCTCTGTTAAGATTGCATGAAATACCGGTTGATGAGTTTTTGGGGTGCATGCAGCTACCAAAACTCGATCAAATTTCCTTTCTTCGTGTTTCTCTTTAATTTCGGATGATCCACCTTCAGTGCATAATGATAGATATGGATAAGCCCAAACATTATCTAATTTATCTATTTCTTCGATGATTTTTGGGATATCCAAAATTCCTGCTATGTTGATACCTCAGTGACATACGAACACACCTATTCTTGGTTTATCTTCTTCGTTTAAATTTTCATTGGTCTGTTTCTCAGACAATTCAATTCACCTTTGTTAAACCTAACCTCCTAAGTTTTAAAGATAAACTATATTTATTCTTTTAGTTCTTCAGTAATTCTAAGAAATGAATTATGATAGTGTAAATAGTTTATATTATTAAAATTAAATTGTTATCAAAGTTTAATTCAATTCTTCAATTATCTGATAATCTAATTGAATTTTCTTTTTTAATATCCTATCTTTAAATCAAAATTTCCAATTCCGGAATAAAAACTAGTAAGAAATTAATGATTTTCAATATTTAATTTATAGAAATTATCGATTTAGAAAAAATGAATAAAAAAATCTGTTGAAAAATGTTTAATTGGTAATTTTAAGCTAGTTATTTTGCAACCGATTTTATAATTATTATTATGATTTTAATTTTGTATAATTGAGTCATTTATCCTATTATTCACACAAAGTACTAAACTGTAAGTAAATTATTCATTCATTGAATGAAAACATTATTAAAACAATGAGGATAAGATATTTTGGGTGAAATTAAAAAATTATATTTATTGCTCCCATTAATAGGCGGAGTTCTTTCAATAATCGGGATCCTAATTCCTGCTTGGTATAGTCCTCCACCTTGGGTAGAATATATTTGGATTGCGGGTATTATTCATCATGTTACTGCTGGCGATGTATTAGATGTGCTACCAATTGAAATGTTTATCCCTAGTATTATTGCAGTTGTAATAATTTCTCTTGGTTCAATTATAATACTTATATATACATTTTTCAATATTCAAGGTAAAAAATCTCTAAGTAATGTTGAAAATCTATGGATAATAATTGCTATAATAGAAATTGCCACTGCTATATATTATATTCTGGGAATTCAATTTGGATTTTTTTTACATTCTGACCAAAATTTTTGGAGTATATATGAAATTCAATTTGGCATGGTGACTCCATTTATTGGAGCTAGTCTAACTCTAATTGGAGCAATTCTAAGGAAGCGTATAAAAAGAGATATTGGTAAATCATTTAAAACTTAATTAATTTTAAAAAATGACTCGCTTTTTGAAATTTTAGATTGAGGTTTCTCCTACTTTCTAATGAAATTTTGGATAAAAAGAATAAAAAAAATTTTGATTTATTAGTAGTTTTGAAATTTATTTAAATTTCAATTAATTGAAGATGTTTAATTCTTTTAATTTTTCTTCTGTTGGTCTCCCTGTTTCCCAATCCCATCCTCGCTTAGCATAATATTCTTTTAGATTTTCTTCTAAATCGAGTTTTACATCTGCAATTCTTCCAGAAGGTAAAGATTTAATAAAATGTCCCGGAAGCTTATCATCTTTTCTTGTAATTCCTAAATTACAGCTTATTAATCTTTTAAGGTTGTTTATACGTTCTCCTACTTTCATCAAACTGTTCTTGTCATAATCAAAACCAGTAGCACCATTAATATAGCCTATGATATTATCGAGAGGGACTCCCGCAAAATTACAATTAATAGCAGAATCATCTATAGCTCTGAGATCCTGAAGTTTGGCAATACCTTTTTCATTTCCTTTTATATTATTCCTTCCTTCACTTCTTTTTATACCTATTGATGGATAATTAACATTCCCTAATTCAGCCCCATACCAATCACACTTATTATGATTAGCTCCAACACATCCAGTCATGTAACTTAATGCTTGTCCTGCGAATGCTCGAGGTTCATGCATAGGTATTTCTAATCCTTTCACATGAGCAGCTAATTCTGGATCTACATCTAGCTTTTCTGCCATAATTCTAACACCTTCAGAAAGTATATCTCCGATTCCTTCTCTTTTAATTATTTTTTCGATTAAAGCTAAGATTACTTCACCGTTTCCCCATTTTATATCTTCAATTTGAATTCCTTTTAGGTGGGATTTGATATTTTTAATGCCCAAGTTATTTTGAGCTAAATAGATAAGAAAAGCAATACTTACACCGCATGAGATGGTATCAACTCCATATTTATTACATAAATGACTCGCTAAAATCACCTGTGTCGAATCAAATAATCCACATAAAGTTCCTAAAGCTGCCACAGACTCATACTCTGGACCATCCACTTCAATGTCCTCACCATTGACTTCTATAATCGTAGCTTTACCACATTGAATTGTACATCCCGCACATCCATAAAAAAACATAGGATGTTCTTCTTTCAACGTTTTGCTTGTTAATTTTTCAGCAAGGAATTCTGATTCAGTAAAGTAGTATCCTGGAGCATCACCACTAGCCATTCCGAGATCGAGATAAAAATTAGTACCATATAATTTAAATAATGTAGTTCCAATAGATGCCATTGGGTTTCCTGCTTTTGCAGCTTCTTCCTTTTTTCGCAATTCTTTGCCAAGTTCATTATCAGAAATTTCAATCCGTTTTGTTCCGTGAATTGCAACAGCCTTTAGTTTTTTAGATCCCATGAGAGCTCCTAATCCGCATCTTCCTACAGCTCTCCCCTCATCATTAATTATTGCTCCGTATTTTACCAGATTTTCTCCACCTTGACCAATACAAGCGACTCTAAGGTTAGTTTGATTTATTTCTTTTTTTATTAAATCTTGAGATTCATAGCTGTCTTTACCCCATATATTGCTTGCATCTTTAAATTCTATAGATTCATTATTTATATACAAATAAACTGGCTCAGTAGACTTACCAGTAAAAACTAAAGCATCATACCCACTATTACGTAAAGATATGCAAAAATAACCTCCAGAAGTTCCCTCACCCCATATTCCTGTTAGGGGAGATATCCCTGCGACAGAGTATCTTCCTGAAGATGGTCTAATTGTTCCAGTAACGGGACCTGTCGCGAAAATTAACGGATTGATCTCAGCTAATGGATCTGTTTTTAATAGTTTATAATCATCTTCTGAAAGCATATCGTAGGTAATTTTAGCACTTAATCCAGTTCCTCCAAGATATTCTTTTGCAACTTGAGGATCCAACGCTTTGATATCATAACTCTTGTCGCTTAAATTAACAAAAGCAATTTTTCCATTATAACCATATAATTTATCACTCATTTTTTTATAACCTCTCTAAAAATCAATATCTCTCCCATCCCATGCATATTCAAATATTTTTCTGTAGAGCTCTTTAGTCATATAACGTGGAGCCAAAAGATCCACAGCATCAGTTTCAGCATAACGAATTAGAAGTTCCATTTTATCCATATATTCTTCTTTTGTTATAGTTGGTTGTTTTATCTCTTTTATACATACCGCTCCATCCATAGAATGTATGAAATCTTTTATTGCTTGAAGTAATTCTGTAAGTAATACCTTATTTTCCTTGTCTTCTTCTTTAACTCCGAAAATTGGGCATAGACCTTTCCATCTTTCTGAGATTTTTGCCATGTATGCCACTGTATATGGAAGAAACAATCCCACACAAAAACCATGATGTAGCTGAAATACCTTCCCTAAACTGTGACCTAAACCATGATCAAGTCCAACTCTAGCATTGCCAAAGCCTAATCCTGCCATTGTTGTTGCTATTTGCATCCTTAATCGTGCTTCTAAATCTTTTGTACCATATTTATATGCTCGTGGTAAATATTTTAAAATTTCTTTTATTGCTCCAATATTAAGAGCATCAGTGAAAGGACTCCCCCATGAAGATACATATGCTCCTGCTGCATGGGCTAATGCGTCTAATCCTGTAGCCATAGTTAAAAACGGCGGCATTTCTTTTACAAAATCTGTATGTAAAATCGCAATATCTGGAAGTATTTCACCATGTGCAATTGCCAATTTCTTAGGAGGGTCTCTTGCTACATCTGTAAGCATAGCTGCACTTGTAGCTTCAGATCCTGTTCCTGAAGTCGTAGGAATAGCAATTAAACATTTCACTTTTTTACGTAATCCAAGTGGTCCAAAAGGAGATATTCTAAAAAGATTTGTTTCTGGATGTTCATATTTGATCATTATAGCCTTTGCAGAGTCCATAACACTCCCACCTCCAATTGCTATAAATACGGAAGGTTTAAACTCGTTGCACACCTCTACAGCAGCTTCAATAGTATAAAGTGGTCCCTCAGGTTCCACCCCAGACCACACTCTCGATTCAGCATTTATTGCTTTTAGCGGTTCGAGAACCAAATTTGCATATTTTTTAGTAAAATCATCTGTAATTATTAAAGCTCTTCTTTCTTCTCTATTACTAATCCGAGTCCTTATCAATTCACCCATTTGGTTAATCGAATTTATACCGAAATAAATCTGTGATGTTCTAAAACTCGCATTTAATCCTGCTGGTGCTCTTCCTAATAAACCACTTATCATGTTTTTAAACATATCTGTTTCATACAGAGGTATGTTATCTGGTATATTTTCCATTTTTTTAACTCACCGTTATGTAGTAATTAAAAATTTTGATAAGAAACTATTTTAATCTATCTCTTTTATATTGAATTTTCTCTCAATATATCTTGACATTGTAGTCGATCAAAAGCAGGCATTTCTGAACCCGCAAATAAAAGAAAAAATAAAAAATAAAAAGAAATTTATCCTTCAGTTTCTTTCAAAATATCGCCAAAAAGACGCTTAACAGCATCTATTCGCTTTTCTTCCCCTATTTGTTCAACATCCTTCAATGAAATTGCTTCTTTTGGACAAAGGTCAATGCAAGCAGGATATTTTTCTCCTCTTTCTTCATTGATATAATCATCTTTCATTGTTTCACAAAGATCACATATAAGAGCTTTCTGAGATTGTATATGAAGACTCAAAACTCCAAAATCACACGCTCTGATGCAAAAAGCGCATCCATTACATTTTTCATCATCTACGATAATTGAACCTGTTTCTTTGTCTTGTTCTAAAGCTTTTTCAGGACAACTGCGAACACATGGAGCATCATCACACTTTTGACATGCTAATGCCACATTTAAGATAGGCTCTATTCTTACTCTATGTATTCTAGTGTTGATTGGATTGAATTCACCATCATGAACAAAAGAACAAACAGATTCGCATGTTTCACATCCAGTGCATAAATTGGGATCCACAATAATAAATTGGTGTACTACTCCCCCTCTCTTCTTGGTTGCTTTTGACATTTACTTCTTACCCCCAGCAGGTTGTAATTTACCAATAACAAAATCTAGTCCAAGATTCTTCAATGTTTCATCAGTTGGAATTCCTGTCTTAGTATCCCATCCACGAGCTTCATAATATCCACTTAAGAGCTTCTGATATCCGTCTTCCTTTAATGTCACACCTTTAGCAGGTCCTTTGGTATGAGGTTGTTTGAAAAATCTTTCTGGAGGTCGGTCATCTTCACGTTTCCATCCTTCTCGTATATTAAAGCATTTTGAAAGATTAACAATGGCATCTCCTCTAAGGTTAATAAATTCATCAGTTACAGGGATTCCGGTCACTAATTCAAATACTTTTGCCATTTCAGCGTCATTTTCATAGATACCTCTAGTAAATTTACAAACTATATAGGAATCTATTATCGCATAGATATCTTCCAATGCTTTTATTGCTTTACCTCTTTCAAGAGGCTTATCATAACCGAATCTATCAAAATTACCTTTAGCATCAAGACCATATGAACCATTTCTTAGATGACACGCACCTCTGATAGAAACACTCATTCCTACAGCAAAAGAACTCATTCCATGGACATCGAACGCAGGCATTTCTAATCCTTTTATATGCATTGCATAGTAACTCGCATTTTTTCTACCCATTTCCTCCAATCGCTTTCCTGCTTCTCGTGCCCCATCTCCAAAAATCCTTCCTGCAAATCCTTTACCAAGGATCATTTCTTCAGTAAATTTAACGAGGTTTACGGTAGATCCAAAAGGTAATTCGTATCCCAAATCTTCTTTTGTTATAATTCCCTC
>JBHLNR010000314.1:0-2649 GCA_048941385.1 Promethearchaeota archaeon | reverse complement strand
ACCTGCTGAGTTTATGAATGAATTAGCAAGTAGGTTACATAAGGGAATAAGGATTCTTAGGAACATGAAAAAAATAACTATTGCCGCGATTAACGGTGCTTGTTTTGGAGCGGGTTTAGGATATGCTGCTGCTTGTGATTTTAGAATATGTGTTAAAGAGGCAACTTTTGGATGCGCGTTTACGAGGATTGGTTTATCTCCAGATTCGTCTTCAACGTTTCACCTCCCAAAAATTGTTGGATTAAGTTTGGCAAATGAGATGTTGTTTCTAAATAGAGTACTTGATGCTGAGGAAGCTTTACAATATAATCTAGTGAATAGAGTCGTTAGCTCAGAAAAATTTGTAGAAGAAATTAAAAAATTTGCTATTGAAGTAAGCCGTGGAGCGCCAATGGCGTTCGAGAACACAAAAAAACTTTTAAACGAATCGTATTATAATAATTTGGACATGCACTTAAATAGAGAACAAGAACTTATAGTAAAAACTGCTGGAACTGAAGATTTCCAAGAGGGTTTGAAAGCATTTTTTGAAAAAAGAAAGCCAGATTTTAAGGGTAAATAGAAAAAGATAGAATTGCAGCTTAATTACAACCCTAATATTTTTGCTGCATTATCCCCTAGGATTTTAGTTGATTCTTCAGCTGTAAATTCAGGCATTCCCATCATTTTTATGGGGGGTGGTAGCTTCATTTTTTTAATTCCCTCGATATACTCTTTAAGAGACAAAATTGGGGAAAACAAAGGCCAATCAGACCCAAATAAGATTTTATCTATACCACATGTCATTTTCGCTTCTAAAAGGTTTTGAAAAAATGCAAATGGCGCTCTTTTGAAAACAGGTTCTAATCCCGAAATATCAAGATACACATTGGGATTTTTAAATGCAACAGTAATTGCTTCACTATACCAAGGATCACCCATATGAGCCATTATAATATTTATTCTTGGGAAATCTACGGCGATTGTATCAACGTACATTGGTCTATTATATTTTAAATATGTTTTGCTAGGTCCCATTCCTGTATGACATAATATTGTGGCACCCAAATCTTCTACACGTTCATAGAATGGATAAAACTTTAAATCATCTGGATAAAAACCAGTTAAAGGCCATAATTTTACACCTTTAAATCCAAGTTCATCTATACATCTCTCCAACTCTTGGATGGCATTTTTTCCCCTTCTCGGATCGATAGCAGCAAACCCTATAAGCCGATCAGGATACTTATTTACATATCCAGCTACCATATCATTATATTCTCGATAACTTATTTTTCCTTTGAAGAGGAATTCATAATCCACTCCGAAAATAACCGTTTTATCTATTCCTGCATCATCCATTTCTGATACCAATCTTTCTGGACCAGCATCCAAGATTAGTTTTAGATCATAATTCATCAGTTTAGCAATACTATGTAAAACGGTGATTAAATCCTCGGGGATATATTTTTCTTCCCAAATATGACAATGAGTATCAATTATCATTTTATTTCCTAATATAATATTTATTTAGAATTTCTTTTCTTCAATTAATTTAAATTAGTATATAAAAGTTTCAAGAAGAAAAAAATTCAGTAGCCAAAATTATTATTTTTCTCTTACTTTAAGTTCCAGAAAATGATAGTAGATGGGGAGATACAACAGTTTTTAGGTTTATTTACAAAAGATATTCGGAATAATAGGAAAAGTAGAAAAATGTTTTTATAGTAGCACTTCTAATTTTGATTAAATGAATGTTTTAATAAACAATAATATATTTGGAGTTAACAAAACATGTACCACTTAGACGATGAAGATTATGTAAATGAACTATATTATCGGAAAACGAGAAGCGTATGTCCTGAATGTTTACAACCGATATCAGCTGAAGTCTATGAAGAAGACGATAAAATATGGATGAGAAAAACATGTAAAGACCATGGTGATTTTAGAGATTTACTTAGTAGTTCTGCTAAATATTATAAATGGACTCATTATGAAATAAAAGGTAAAAATGGAAATGTTATTTGGAAATTTGATAAAGATGGAGAGACAAACCCTCCTGATTTTAAGGGAGATGACCCAAGAGGGTGTCCTTATAATTGTGGACTCTGCGAACAACACATTTCAACATGTTCATTAGCATTAATAGATCTCACCAATCGATGCAATTTTAACTGTAACTTTTGCTATGCAAATGTATTGCAAAGTGGATATCTCGTGGAACCTAGTTTGGAAGAAATTGACCGGATTATGACCCATTTTAGAAGTAAACCAATTCCAGCAGTTGCAATCATGTTTACCGGTGGGGAACCCACAGTTAGAAAAGACTTCCCTGAAATCTGCAAGATGGCAAAGGATCATGGTTTTAAAGAAGTAATAGTCGCTACAAATGGGTATGGCTTTCAAAAGAAAAATGGTGGTCTCGAATGGACAAAGAAAGTGAAGGAAGCAGGTCTTGATACACTTTACTTTCAATTTGATGGAATCAATGATATTACATACGAAAAAACTCGGGGAATAAAAAATCTAATGTCATATAAGCAAAGAGTAATTGATAACTGTCGAAAAGCAGGATTGAATTCAGTTGTACTAGTTGCAACTATTGCTAAAGGAGTAACAGATATTGAAGTAGGAAATATTATACAATACGCAATTGATAATATTGAT
>JBHLNR010000313.1:0-2659 GCA_048941385.1 Promethearchaeota archaeon | reverse complement strand
TTCTATTATTACCATTCAGTGGTTTAAACATTAAACTTGATGCATTTAAAACTATGCTAATAATCGGAACATTATTTCTTACCCTCCCTATATGTGTAATTGCCTATTTCCTGCAATTTGAAAGATTATATCTTATCGGAGTTATGGGAGGTGTAGGTTTATCCATTACAGGATTACTTGGTCCAATAGTTGGTTCTCCTCTTAAATACGTTTTAACTTTTTGTCCTATTGGAAGTATAATAATAACTTGGGGAATTGTTATTTTCATCCGGTTTTTAAAAGCTTATCCTCTACCAAAAAAAGAACAAGCTTAGGAGGTGACAGATGGCTAAAAAAGATGAGAAAATAAATGAGACAATTCCCACTCTCCCTTCGATAGATAAATTAATACATGAACCTGCGCGTTTGGATATTCTAGCGATATTATATGTTATAAAGGAGTCTGACTTTATTTTTTTAAAGAACCAAACAGGAATGACTTGGGGTAATTTAAGTAGTCATCTTACTAAACTTGAGGAGGCAGGTTATATTTTTGTAAAAAAAGAATTGTCAGGTAAAAAAACAATGACAAGAGTTAGTCTTACTAATGAAGGACGTGTAGCATTTCAGAAATATAGACAAAAAATGAATGAATTCCTAAAGAGAATACCAGAATAACTGAATCGTTCATAGAAAATTTAAAAAAAAAAAATTAATTTAACAACAGCTATTATTTTGGGTGTCGGAGCCACAATCACATCCACATCCACACACACTGGGTGGATCAGGCTCACAATTTGTTTCAACAATCTTTATTTTAAAATTTAAAACCTTTCCAGCCATAGGATGATTTAAATCTATAATAACTTCATCCTCCTCAATAGATTTTATTGAAGCTGGCATTTGACCTTGCGGACCCATGACCACGAGCATCAAGCCCGGTTGCAAATTAACACCCTTTGGAAATTGTTCTTTTGGAACTCTTTGAGTCATACCTTCCCTAAGTTCACCATATGCTTCAGAAGGTTCAAGTCTGATAGAATATTCATCACCAAGGTTCTTATCTATAACAGAGTTATCGAATCCCTTTATAAGTTGCCCCATTCCTACCTGAAATTTTAGGGGGGCTCCACCATTCATCTTTGTGCTATCAAAAATAGTTCCATCATCAAAAGTTCCTTCGTATTCGACTTTGATCCATTCTCCTCTCTTTACAGCCATCTTTTTTACAGCTCTTTTTTTATATTATGAATGGATTTATGATTTAATAGTTAATTGTTTATAATTTAGTAATTGTTATGACATGAAATTATTAAATATTTGAAATTAATCTGAAATATTAGTATATTATAATTTTAAAATGAAATTACTATGAGTATTGAGTTACCCGAAGCATATATCCTTGCTAAACAGATGAGCAAGGAATTAATAGGAAAGCAGATAGAGTCTTATAGTCTTGAAAATTATGAAAGACTTCAGAAAATTGGATTTCTAAATAACAACATAAAAGATTTTGATCTCCTTTTAAATTGCAAAATAATGTCTATTATTTCGAGGGGAAATCTGATTCGTGTAGCTTTAGACAGGGAAGTAAATCTCTTGCTTGGGCCAGAATATGGGGGGATTGTATCATACCATGAGGATAAGAAAAGCCTATCAGGGAAGTTTCATTTGCAAATCAATTTTACTGATAAAACGATGCTCACAGTAAGACTTAAAGGGATGGGACTGATATATACTCTTAGAGATAGCGAATTAGAACATTCCTATCTATATAAACGTGATTTTTCGGATGTTTTATCTCCGCTAGAAGAAAATTTTACTGCTAATCATTTTTCCGAATTAGTAAAAGGATTAAATAGGGGTATTAAATCTATTCTTGTAGGAAAAGAAGCTATACTAGTTGGGATATCGAACAGTGCTTTTCAAGATGTAATATATAGGGCAAAACTTTATCCTAAGGTTAAAGGTTCAAGTTTAAGTGATCAACAAAGAAAAAAACTTTTTGAATCTATCAAAACAGTGGTAAATGAGAGAATTAAATTGGGGGGTAAATTTCAGTTTATTGATCTCTATGGGAAAAAGGGTCAATATATTCCAGCGATGGGGCCAAATATGAAAGCAGCGACATGCGTTGATTGTGATTCAGTTATAGAAAAACTTAGTGTGGGAGGGGGACAAGTTTATTATTGTCCTCATTGTCAAACACAATAATTCTCCCTAGAGCAGTAAATAGATTAACAAGGAGAATCCAGGCTATCTTCGAGTAAAGATCGTAAAAGTTGAATTTTGCCATAGTGTAATGCTGTATGAGATGCAGTGATGAAAAGCCAGTGTGCTACACTCATTGAACCATGTTCTCCTGTTTCTACTATAGTATAAAAATCTTCCTCTTCAAGTGATGAAATAAAATTTTGACTTTTCGCTCGAACATTGGTAGCCCATTTTATTACATTTTCAACTGAATCAATGGATTTGCGAATCTCGTCAATCGGCCACCAATCTGTGCCAAATATTTCATATCCTGAAGGAATAATATTGTCCTTATGTTTCTGGATAATATATCTTATGTGAGAAGACTCCCGGTGAGCAATATGACCTATATGCCAAATGATTGGTAATTGCTTAGGATCAGGAGTCCAGAATAATTGATCATCAGATAAACCCTCAATCAATTTTA
>JBHLNR010000312.1:0-2662 GCA_048941385.1 Promethearchaeota archaeon | reverse complement strand
GGTATTTACTTAACATCAGCAAAAACAGGGCATGGAATTGCTAATGCATTTAACAGGATTATTGAGGAAGTATATAAGAAATATGAATAAGTCTATAATATATTCCAAAAATAGCTGAAAATTACTTAATTTTTTCCGAGTATCTTTTAAAAAATTTTGAATTTATATATTTTATAGATAATAATATTTGAAAATAATATCAAAAAGCACTAGAGGAACTCCAATGTCATATAATTGTGAATTGTTAGAGCGACAAGCTCAACCTGTTCTCTCTATTCGTACGAAAACCTCAATACAACAACTGCCTCAGTTAATAGGAGAAACTTACATGAAGATCATGCAATATTTAGGTGATCAAGGAGTGAATCCCGCAAGTGCCCCTTTTGTGGGTTATTTTAATTTAGATATGCAAGATCTGGATATAGAGATTGGCATTCCTATCTCTAAAGAACTTCCTGAAAAAGATGAGATGAAATTAAGCAAAATTCCCGCTGGAAAATATGCTGGTTGTATTTATACAGGTCCTTATGATAAAATACAACCCGCATATGACGTACTCACTCAATGGATTGAAAAGAATGGATATGAAGCATCTGGGATCGCTTATGAATTATATATAGATGATCCTGGAGTAACTCCTCCCGAAGAATTGAAAACTCAAATTCTTTTCTTGCTAAAATAACAAATTTATTACTTTCTCATTTTTTTTTAATCATTTGACTAGAACCATTAATTAGTAGGTAGTTATTAATATAATATTAGGAAATTAAATTCTTTTAAATGAAATAACATAATTAGGACTGATATTATGGGAATGGAAAGAATTGATGAGCAAGAATTGGAAGAAGAAAAGCTTGAAAAGGAAAGGCTGGAGAAGGAAAGATTAGAAATAGAGCGTCTTGAAAAAGAACGACTTGAGAGAGAAAGAATAGAAAAACAGAAAATGGAGAATAAACTATTTCCCAGCAACTCGCTATTTATGATACCTAGTTGGGGCGATTTGTTAGGTTATCCTACTTTAGGAATGTACGCTCATCATGAAGTGTCAAGAATAGAATCAGATACCGTAATCTTCTTCACAGGTTATGATTATTCCATTGAGATTGAACGAGGGACTCTTCATTACCTTTTTGGATTAGGTTACTATTTCTTAAAATTTGAATTGGAGTCTGGTAAATATATTACTGATAACAGAATCTTAACCGGATTAATCCTATCTGATTTTGCTTATGACCATATGGCTACCTCTACAAATGTTACTTTAGAAGATGATCAAGAAGTAATAATCGCAGAAAAAGTGATTAAAGTTCCAGTTGATTTATCTTATAAATCTGAAAATCATAAAACCTTCATAAAGGGTGCGTTAATGAGAAATATATTCATTCCTCATAAAGATATATTTTTAAAAATGATGGAAGTAATCCGTAATGCCGATTCCTATCAAATAGCTAAAGATGGTCATATGTTATTAAGTACTCATTGGGATTTTTACAATCAGATTTTAGTCTCTGATAAAATAAGAGGAAGAGTAGATGAATCATATTTAAACTCAACAGCAGGATTAAATGGGATTAATTTTGGAGTTGAACAACTTTTACAAGAAACAATTTCTGATGAGAATCTCAGTATAATTGAAAGCAATATAAATTCATTAAAGAGAATTTACTCTAATCTGGAGTTCGATCCAATGTATCTATTCTCAATACTAGAAAATGCATCAACCACATTAGGTCCCAGCGCTGCCCAAAGATCTACTCCATCAAGTGATTCTACCAAAAAATCATCTAAACATTCAATTTTTGCTTCTGCAGAAGATCGTTTGTATGCTTTCGCTAGTTGGCCATTGAAATTTAGGAGAAAAGCAAAGAAAGAACCAATAGTTCTCCCTAAGATGGTAGAACAACCCGAATATCTCCAACAAATTGACGTTCGAAGTCCTGAAGTTAGATTACCAATAACACTTAAATATGAACAAGAAAATTTTGAGTTGGAAACATTAAAATCTGAAAAAGTTGAATTTAAATCATTACCTAATCCCCCAATTGCAGATGTTAAACAAATTTTAACGTATTTAAAAAAAGTTATTGTAGAAAATTATGAAATGCGGTCAATTGGTCAAGCTTTTGAAATCGCTAGGGAGAGTATGAGACAAATAGGAGTTAGTGCTACTACAACTCACCAAACAAAAATATGGGAAATGAGTAAATTCGCTAATATCTACGTGAAAAAAGAATCTGGTTTAGGATTGCCCTTAAAAGAAAAGCAGGAATTAAGTAATAAAATTGATTATTGGTACTTTGAAATCCAAGAAGAGGAAAGAAAGGAACGAGAAAGGATAGAGAGAAATCGCAAGGAAAAAGAAAGGAAAGAAAGAGAGGAGAGGGAGAGAAAAGAAAGAGAAAGGCAGGAAAGGGAAAGACAAGAAAGAGAGCGCTTAGAAAGAGAAAGAAAAGAAAAAGAAAGATTAGAACAAGAAAGAATAGAAAAAGAGCGTTTAGCAAAAATTGAAAAAGAAAAACAAGAGGAAATCAGATTAGAAAGAGAACGTATAGAGAAGGAGAGAGCAGAGATAGAAGCTATTGAAAAAGAAAAATTGGAGCTTGAAAGATTAAAGCAAGAAAGAAAACTTAAAGAAAAAGAAGCTAAGCAAGAAGCCAAAAGA
>JBHLNR010000139.1:0-10585 GCA_048941385.1 Promethearchaeota archaeon | reverse complement strand
AATATCGTCGCTTTAGGTAGCATAACATGGCTAATTCATGATTTGGCTCTCTTAAGTCTGTGGTCTTTCGTGTTCTATTTCTGGATTGCATTCTTTTCCACCATGAGCTTTAGTGGATACTCAATGGCGACAAGTCCAGGTGAGATTCAAGAAGAATATCCAACTTTTAGGAAAATTCATCTTCCATTAATGATTGTAGGTTTAATTTTAGGTAGTATTGGATTTGTCTTATTCTAAATAATAGAATAGCATAAATATTGCTAAAAATATTATATTATTATAGTTTTTTAAATAAATTATGGTAATAATAATGCTGAAACCGGCTTCAATTAACATAACAATAACTCTTCCCAAAATTTCAATTGATCAAGAGTTATGTACTGGTTGTGGGTTATGTGCTGAAATATGCCCTTTTGGGATCCCCCAACTTAGTAATAATGGGAAATTCAAAATTCTTGATATTAACAGATGCACTGAATGCAGTGCGTGTAAAAGAAATTGTCCGGCTATGGCAATAATTCTCCAAGAACGTAAAGGATGCGGGTGTTTGTGGGATGCACGAGCCCGTTCCAAAAGTCCTCAAAATAATGGTTGTTGCGGATAAGAGTCTAGAGCTATTTAGTAACTCTTATATTCTTTCTATCTAATTATTTATAACCGAATTATAGCTCTCTTTCTTCTTGTAAATGGCTACCACAATAGGTACAGAATTTTTGCTCAGGTGTAATTGTTGTATGACAAAACGGACAGAAAAGATCCTCCGCTATAATCCTCCTCTTCCTTGTTTTTACTTTTTTCATTTTTTCCTTTCGAGGTTTTGGTTCCTTTACCGGTTTAGGTTTTATTGATGGAGTATGCACCTTTTTATAAACTATAAAGGCAACTGCAATACCGAGTAAGGAAAAAACTCCAACAAAAATGAATATTAATATAATATATACATTTTCTCCATTAGGGGGTGAAGGTGGTGGTTCTTCGCTAACATCAACTGTAAAATATACCAAATTTGATTCATAATAGTACCCTAAAGTACTCCTTCCATAAACCTGTATAGAATGAAGTCCATTATCTGGCATTGGAATAACTATATCTCCTATAATTGTTTTATTTGCTTGGTTATCTAAAGAATAGCCCATCCAATCTAAACCTGTGCTGTTTTCATAACTCAATAACAAACCTTCATTGAGATTATCCCCAATGTTATAATTGGGATTCCATGAATAGCCGATTGCGTCAAAATATGAATGATAGTTATCAGAATCCCAAGTTTGAACGATTGCAATTCTATCAAGATAAATTGCAGTACCATCAAAATTATAGTCTCCAAACTCTACTCCATCAATAAACACTCTGAAGTAATATTGGTCAAGCCCATAATGATTATCAGTTCCACATTCAAATTGAAATTTGATATGATACCATCTATTATTAGATGCGGAATAAGAAAGTGATTGCCATTCACCTGATGCATAAATTGTGAAAGAAGAGGCAGCACTTTGAGCAATACTTATTGCACAATAGGACAAGTTCTCATCTCGAAGAATAATTTCCGTCTTCTCTGAGACGTCGGTTGTTCTTAACCAAAATTCAATTGTCCCATACTCTTGAGCTGAGAAATTTTGACCTATAATCAGATGTGACCCATACGTATTACCTTTATTTAAATCTAAAACCTTATTGTGCCCATCTAATGAAGATATTACCTTAATATAGGAATCGGCTGGAGGGATTGTTAACCGATAATCCCAGCCATCAGGAACGGTTCCATCCTCCTCATCTTCAAATCCATATGTCGCGGGATAATAACCACTCATCGGTTCTGTATATGTGATATTTCCTGGTGTAAGTAAATTTATAGAAATATACTCAACAGAGAAATGCCTAATATCAGATTCAAACATTTCACCAATGCTATTATTTCCAAAGACTTGGATCTCGTGATGTCCATTTGCTGGCATCAGGAGAGTTGTATTTCCTAATATTGTCTGATTTGCTTGGCCATCTAGAGAATAACCCATCCAATCTGTACTAAAAGCTTTATCATAACTCAATAATATTCCCTCATAAATATTATTCCCAATTGTATAACCTGAATCCCAAGAGTATCCAACAGCATCAATCCATCTTGTTGTTGTCGCGGTATTGCTTGTGAATATATTAAATCGATCAATTGAACCACCATTAGTATAGAATGGTATAGGTCCAGAATTTATTCCATCTATAATTACTTCATAGGTATATTGAGATAATCCCTGATATCCTCCTGATGTAGATTCAAAATCAATTCTAACATGTTGCCACACATTATCTTGGGGATCAGGGACATTAGGAATTAATGTATCAACGGCCCCGTCATAAGAATACCAATGTTCACTATGGAGTCGAAGGTAAACTCTATTCTCAACTAAATCATCATCGAGAAGTCTCACTACTCCTCCATTCGTAGCATCTTCAGGTGAGATCCATAACTCCACTGTACCATATGATTGGTCAGTAAAATAATTATCCAGTCTTGCTTTGGATCCTCCATTATTATCATAAACTTCAATAACATTGTAATGTCCGTTTTTTTCCGCTACTACCAGTGAACCACAATTTGCATCTGAGAGAGAATCATCCCAATCAAGAGCATCTCCACCTATAGTATCGCTTTCAAATCCATATGACGCAGGATAATAGCCACTCATCGGTTTAGTATAAGTAATATTTTCAGGAGTAATAATATCAAGGGTTTTAATAGTGAAATATCTAATATCAGATTCAAATATTTCACCAATGCTATTATTACCAAACAGTTGAATAGTGTGATGTCCTTCTAAAGGCATTGGAAGAGTAGAATTACCCCTTATCGTCCTGTTTGCTAATTTATCTAATGAATAACCAGTCCAATCTAACACAGTGCTATTTTCATAACTCAATAATAAACCTTCATTTAGATTATCTCCTACATTATAATTTGGATCCCATGAATATCCTATAGCATCCACATAGTAATAATTACCAGATCCGTAAAATCCAGAAAAAGCTATATCCTCAGCATATGGTGCATTATTCCAAAAATTATATGGTCCATATAGCACTCCATTATAAGTCACATAAAATTGATATTGTCCTAATCCTTTATAACTACCTATTCCACATTCAAAATCAATACTAAAGTGGTGCCAAGTATCAGCAGCCGCAGCAACTAAATCTATACCACTTCCTCCCTGTACAGTTACCTTTACCAAATTATCTGCCAATAATACTCTGAATAAGTGTGTTAATCCGTTTCGTGGTGTAAAATAGGCTTTTTCATTCATATTAACGTTTTTCATCCAAAATTCAACTGTCCCACTTTCTTTATTGCCGATAGCTTTAATTGCATAAGGATCCCCACTAGTAGTATCATATAATTGTAATACTTTATTGTGTCCGTCTTCATTTGCTATCACTTTATACCAAGTAGGGCCATAACTTTCATCTGTCCAATCCATCGGAATTGTATCTACTTCATCATTCTCAAATCCATAAGTAGCAGGATAATAACCGGTCATTGGTTTAGTATATGTGATATTCTCAGGTGTCATAATATCTATTGCCCTCACCGAGAAATGCCTTACATCTGATTCAAACATTTCCCCTATGGAATTATTTCCAAAGACTTGGATTGTGTGATGCCCAGGTGAAGGCATTGGAAGAGTAGTATTTCCTCTTATCGTCTTATTTGCTTGATTGTCTAATGAATATCCCTTCCACTCTAAAGCTGTGCTGTTTTCATAACTAAGCAATAAACCTTCATTGAGATTATCACCTAAATTATAGCTTGGATCCCAAGAATACGCTATTGCATCACAATATGCGTAATTTCCTCCATATATGCCCCATGCTGTATAAATGGGCATGAACATTACTATTTTACTTGAAGTTGCACTAAAAGACAGAGCACCACTACTTATTCCATTAACAATCAACTCAAACTGATTTTCACTTAATCCTAAATATGAGGGAGCACCTTCGCATCTAAAATGAATTTTCATATGATGCCATATATTTGGTAGAGGGTTAGGAATATTTGGTATTGTGACCCAAGTGCCATCAATTTGTTGCCATTGTCCTGTACTTCCATAAACTCTGAAGACAATAGCTGCTTCATCTTTTCCATAATTATAATTTAACCTAGTTTCGGTATTAACACTAATAGATGAGACACGATACCAATATTCAATACTCCCATAAGTTTGATTTTGAAATCCAACATCATTAAACGCTTGTTGCACTATTGCTGAACCGCCCGCATTGTTATCATAAGCTCTAAACATTTTTTTATGTCCATCAATGTCAGAGAGGACAGTACCGCTGCAACTTGGGGAATAGATATTATTAAATCCGTCAGGTTGCGAGATTCCATCTTCATCATTTTCAAATCCATATGTGGCTGGATAATAACCACTCATCGGTTTAGTGTAAGTTACATTTTTGGGTGTGGTTATATTAATCTCCGAACCACTGAAATTTAAATTATTAAATGAATCAGACGATTCTTGAATTGATCCTCTCCTCATCATAGGAGTTGATACTAGAGGAATAAAAATAAGGTTAGCTAAGATAAAAATAAGAATAATTACTTTTCTACATTTTTGAGGCAATATATTACAAAAATACAATTTAGAAGACCTGACAGATTTTAACTTCTTGGATTAAATAATAATTTGCCCCGATTTTTAATAAATATTATCATAACAAATTTTACTCAAATGAATATTAGAAAATGAGAAAAACCTAAAGATCTGTAGATATCTTCACAAATCTACAATTTAAAAATAGCTTTTTTTCTTTTTCTCTTCCAGATAACTCTTTTTGATTAAATGTTCCATTTCTGCATTTAACCAGCATAATTCATCATAACTACATGATGATCTAAAGACTTCCTCTGCCTTTTGTTTTATATCCTCAATAGAGGGCATCTCCAAGCTCATCTTTTGAATTTTTTCTGCTAACATCCAGCATAGATCATCATAAGAATATTTATCTAAAGAAAGGAAATATGCTGCCTCCCTAATTTGTGTTTTAAAATCATCTTCTTCTTCCACTTCTTCTTCTACTTTCTCCTCTGGTTCGGGCTCCTCCACTTGAGTTGGAACTTCAGATTTTGCTTCGATCAGTGCTTTTTCAATTCTAACAAATTTAACAGGTTTAACTTTTTCTTCGCTGGTGGATATTGGTGTTGTTTTTCTGTGTTCTTTGACTTGCTGAAGCCATTCAATAATTCTTGTTTCAACTGTAACTTCTCGTTCCTCTGGTGTTCCATCGAGTCTAATAGACTCAATCTTCTCAGGAGGTACCTCAAATACGAATTCTGGTCTTCTCTCAATCGAAACTCCCGGGATTAAACCTTTCTCCAGATTATGCATCATTGCTAAGAATGAACCATACTCCCTCTTCTCTTTCATGATAAGTATCTTAGTTGATCCACCGCGATCTTTATCTAACCGCCGTGCTATTTCTGCAGTAATATCTTTTGTTTCTTGACGTACTTTTAGACCTACCCAAATGTAAATCGTGTTTTTTTCTTCATCATCAACAAGATATACATCATTTTCATTAAAAAATAGTCTGTCTAATTTGATTAATTCTCCCCTATTATTAATTTTATATAATCTCATAAAACTCTCTCACAAGAAAAATCTGATAATATAGAAATAAATACAATTTTAGTTTAAAAATCTTTTTTGCCTGTATATGTTTTTGGTTTCCTTAAGTTTTTTAATAAGTTCTCTATTATGTTTTTAAGCAACAAATATTTGAAAATAAGAAAAGTTGAGTTTTGAAATGGCTGATAGAAAAGATCCTACTCTCATCGAATATGAAAATTTAATAGAACAATTGATGAAAGAGAATGAGCGTTTAAAAGATAGAATTTCTGAATTAGAGGAGGAAAATAGATTCCTCAAACATACTAACTATGCTTTTCAAGAATCTGAACCTTCTGCAGTTAAAAAGGAACCAAAAATACCATTGAAATTTCCAAGAAAAATAAAAATAAAAGACGAAATTGATTCGCCTGAGCCTTTAGAAAATCTATCAGCAGAAATACCATTAGATTTAGACTCCCCCGTCCCAACTTTAAGCAGTGCAAATAAGCCGATTATTGAAGGTTATTCTCGACGCCAGTGTCCTCACTGCGATAATGACCGTCAAATGTATATCCAGGAAGAAATTGATAAAACAAACATCATCCTTGATTATCCACGTATTTACGGCAAAAAGTATAAATGTGGTCGATGTGGAGGTTATTGGAAAATAAGTCCCACCTTGGAATAATGTCTATAAAATGTTAGTATAACAGATTGACTAAATCTTAGGTAAAATTTTAAAATATTTCTATTCAAATCTTAGTTTAATAATCTTTATTTTACTTATGAAATTCCTTTCATTATTCTAGTTTTTTTTAGTGAATTATGTGAACACTATGGTTGATATAGGGAAGATTAAGAATATAGCTGTAATTGGAGCAGGTGTTCAAGGTCATTCCATTACACAAATTTGCCTAATGGCAGGTTTCGATAAAGTCTTTCTAAATGACATTAATCAAGAAGCCATTGAAAGAGGAATTAGATGGATGATTGATAATCCTGAGACGGGGTTAAAAAAACTTGAATCTGAAGGAAAATTGGGGGAAGAAACCACAGTTAAACACCTTTTAAATAACTTATTCAAAGAAGTTAATTTAAAAAAAGTCGCTGAGAATGCTGATTTTGTAATCGAGGCTGTTCCCGAAGTTATGACCATCAAAAAGGAAGTATATAAAAATTTAGGAGAATATACTCGTAAGGATACAGTTTTAGCAAGTAATACCTCAACCATGAGTATTTCAAAATTAGGGGAAGCGTCAGGAAAACCTGAAAAAGTAATTGGGATGCATTTTTTTTCACCCATCGGTAATAAATTAATTGAGATCACTAAGGGTAATAGAACATCAGATGAAAGCGTGCAAATTGGTATTGCAATCGGTGAAAAATTGCCTTCTACTGAAGGAAAGAGGGTTATTATAAATCTTGAAAAAGAGACTCCTGGTCATATAGCTAACAGAATAATAGGATCTATTAATCCCTATTTAAATTGGGTATTTGATCAGGCGATATCAAAAGATATTCCCTTTGAGCAAATTGATGCTGATATAATTGAATTTATGCCCAATGGTATATGTAAAATGTGCGATGGAATTGGTATTGATACGGTCTATAATGCAATGAAGTATTTCGAAGAAACTCTGTCACCCGAATTCGCTCCAAGTAAAGTTTTGGAACGTTTAGTTAATGAAGGAAATTTAGGTTTAAAAACGGGTAAAGGATTTTATGATTGGACAGATGGAAAATCGCCTGAAATAAATCCCTCAAATAAAGCAGGAATAGTGGAAATTGAAGTATTACTAGCCCAATTTCTAAATGAAGGTTGTAGGCTTTTAGAACAGGGAGTAGTCAAAGGTTATAAAACTATTGATAAAGTTATTTCTGCAGGATATAGAATACCTGGTCCATTTAGTATGAATAAGAGGAATTATGAACGTCTCTCACAAAAATTAGAAGAAACTGCTAAGATTACAGGGAAATTATACCTTCGGCCATGTAATTTAATGAAATCAGGAGAATTTCTAAAAATGAGAAAATAATCTTTTCTCCTAAACATGTTCGAATCTAATTTTAAATACCAAATTAACTTTTAGAACTTAGAAAACATTTTCAATAGTTAGATGTGAAATTTATGAGTGAAAAAGAGATTCTAGCACAGGTTTTTGATTTAGAGGATATGTTAGATTATCAAGAAGGTTCAGTTGTTAGCAGAACGATAATAAACAAGGATGTAGGTACAGTCACTTTGTTTTCTTTTGATGAAAATGAAGGATTAAGTGAACATACTACTCCATTTGATGCTCTGGTATATATTTTTGACGGAGAAGCTGATATTACAATATCAAATCAATCGCATATCGTTAAGAAAGGGCAAATGATAATAATGCCAGCAAATGAACCCCATGCATTGAAAGCAATAAGCAAGTTCAAAATGATGCTGGTTATGATAAAAACTTCAATACTTATAAAAAAGTAACCATTATGGAATCTTTCAAATCGTTTCCCTAAAATTTATTATTTTTCTTTTACTCTTTTTAAACTGTGGATAAAGAAGAATTAACAGATGATGAATTAGATGATGAACTCGAAAAGGCATTTAAAGAGAACCTAAACAAAAAAGATGTTTTTAGTATTATCAGAAAAGAAAAGGAATCTTTAGATGTGAAAGAAAAAAGAATTAAAGAAAAATTTAAACGTTAATTCTCTGAAACCAATATTATTTATCAACTCGTTTTGCGAATACATACAATAGCAGCAATATGAAAGCAAACAGTATTGAGATCAATAATATGGATAAGTAAATTCCTGTTACTCCAAAGACATCATATACCGGATCTAAAGTAAAGGGAACTAAAGCAATTCCTATAAAATATCCCGCAGTAAGTAATCCTGCTAAGGCACCTCGTCTTTCTGGAGAAAGAATTTGACTATAATATGTTAAAGCAGGGAATAAAATTCCTCCTGCAAGGCCTGTAAATATCCAGCCTATTGCTGTAAATGTAAAAACTTCCTTTTGAGTAATATCTCCAACTAAAAGGAAAAATGCTAAGGAAATAAATAATAGGATAAAACCAATAATAATCGGGATTAATGTACCTCTTTTCTTAATGAAAATGCCAGTTAGAAATCCAGTTAAAGCTGCACCTATACCTGCTAAACCCAACACCAATCCAACAATACTTTCTCTTATGATGGGAGGAGGTCCTGAGAGTATTTTAGACGTCCAAATGTTAATTGCTAAATATGTGTGTGATATTAAAATCGCCGAGATTATCATTATCATAACTACAACTCGACGTATCTCAATAGATAGTTGTGAAAATAGAAGTTGGAGTCCTGACTCTTTTGGAATTTTTTGATGTGGTCTTTTTGCGGATATTATATAAATAAATCCGAATAGAGTTATTCCTATAAATAAGACATAAATTGAACGCCAACCTATTTCTATCATTTGAGATGCGATTAACGGCCCAATACCTACTCCAAGATTAGCACTTGCCCCGAGATACCCCATTTTTTTTGGGATGTTTGGTGGTTTAGTAATATCTGTCATTAAAGAAATCAATACTGGATTAACAAAACCAAATCCTATTCCCCCTAATATATTCGCAATAACATATAATTCCAAAGATATGGATAAGGTTGCAAGCAGCATGGCAAAACCAAACAAGATCAACCCTAAGTATAATACAGGAAATCTTCCTTTTATGTCTGAAATTGCCCCAGAAAAGAGTTGAGTAATAGCAAAAGGGAACATAAATGCTGAAATTGCAATCTGAATTGCGCTAATTGATACGCTAAATTCTTCTGAAAGTGTATGAAATAAGACTAATATTACATTTCCAGTTAACGGACCAAAAAAGAAAAGCAAGTAGATTACGAATTGCAAAAATATGTACGAGTCATCACCAATTTTTGCAGTTCTTTCACTATGAGTCGAAGACATGATTTGAGTATTATTTTTTAGTGTATTTAAAGGATGTTCTTATATTATAAATAAACAAGAACTTTATTATTAAGAGAATTTCTTTAATGATTTAATTCAACTGGGACTTCTCGTATTGGTAAAACGATTTTAATATCCTCTTTTCTGAATATTTTTTCAAAAACTTCGGGATAATTTGTATGAATTGGAATAAGTATTTTTGGGGCGATTTCATTAATAAATCTAATTAGATCATGAACTTTAGCGTGACCAGAAGAATGAATTCTATAGGAAGGAATACCTCTTTCTAATAACTCATTAGAAATTTTATTTTTGTAAAATCTATAATCTTCTGAATATGGATCAACATTAGAACAAATGAAAATTCCTCTTAAATTCGATGGTAAATAACTTTTTATCTTATTAAAGTCCCAATTTGATGCAAAATATACAAAAAACTGACCTTCAAGAGTTCTCAAATTCGCTAGGGTTAATCTTCGCTCTTTCATATCTTCTCCTCGTAAAAATTCATTTAAACGCCTTTTCCAAGGTAAATTAGTATCATCTTGAGAGAGAATTAGGATATTTTTGCTGATTTCTATATCAGGATCTTTCATTGTGTCATACACCGCTTTTTTATTTAGACGATTATAGAAATATGCATCTTTCTCAGTAATAATATACTTCCAATCATACTTTTTTGCAATATTAACATAGGTTCTAAACCTATCCCAATCTACTCTATCATAATGAACAAGAGCATAATCAAAAAGCTTATAGCTAAACAGCTTTCCTAATTGCTGTTTCACTGTTCTCTCAGATTCAATTGCTCCTTTATTAACATGTGTACCTTCACATATCAACATTTTTATATTTTCCCCTTTATCCTTACTTAGTTCTTTTGCCTTATGAATCAGATCTGCTGTCATTAATTGGAGGGGGCCATGCATTCTAAAATCCCCGGAATAAACGATAATTCCTGATGATGTACAAATAATAAATCCGTATGCTGCAGGAATTGAATGATCAACATGAACAGGAAATATTT
>JBHLNR010000138.1:0-10586 GCA_048941385.1 Promethearchaeota archaeon | reverse complement strand
CCTGTAATTAAATATAGAAACCTCCATGTAGATGCGGGGAAAGCCTTACCCAGAGATTTAAATAATATTATCGAAAGAACTATCCAAGCAAATACAGTAATATAGAAATAATGTTTCTCATATCCTTCGAGATTCTCTGATATTACTTTATCATCGGCTATTTTCTTTAAACAAGGTGTGAGGTATGCTATAGATATGCCCATTAGAAAGAAGTAAAGAAAATTCCACTCTATTGTCGTTGTAAAACTAATGTAGATGGAACAAAATCCAATTAAAATAACAAGAAATACCATAAGTGGTTTCAAAATTAATTTATCTACATATAATATTGAAACTAGTAAAATTATGGTAAAAAGTATAAATGTAATCGTCAATGTGGTAGTGAACGTAAAATCAGTAAGAAAAAATGACCAATAAGTTTCAAATACACTGTCTCTTAACCATATTGCTAAGTTGTAATATATTCCTGAATAAATACTTGATAAAAATACAAGTGGGATTACTAATCCTATAATTGTTTGTTTTTTCATATTAATCCTCTTAATATAAAATCTATAAAAAAGTTTTTTTTTTATTTTCGGATATTTTTTGATATTAGAATTGAATTACTCTTAGCTTTCAATTTAGCTATAATATAATATATCTTAACTTATGATTTTCAAATTACATGAAACTTAGTATAGAAATAATCAAATAAATTGTTTTTTTATTGATAAATTTTATATTATACAATACAAAATATTTATTATGCTAAATAAATCAAAAATAAATCTTGCGGTTGTATTAATAGCGATTGGTATTGGTTTGATACCAACTGGTTTGATTGTAAATGAATACATAAGAGATCAAGTAGGAGAAAATATACCGGATACTCTTTCGCACATTAATGAAGAAGCGATATTAGAAATAGAAGAACAATATCTTGGATTGGGAATAGCAGAAGTTTTGCCAAAAATTCGAAGCCAAGAAACTGAAAATATAAAAAACGAAATTGTAGAGCTTGAATTTCTTCCTAGTAGTCTATTATATCTTAAAAGTCTCTCAATGCCGTTATTCTTAGATAGATTAAATGCATCATTACCAGCAAACATTATTAGTGATAGTCTTACGATTGTATCCAACGATATTCTAGCAAATATCAATGGACCATTATCAGCACAGATAATTAATGACACATTAGAACAAGTTATCAATATTAATTTAACAACTTCAATTTTTGCTCGAGAGCAATTTTTCAATAATTATACTTTCCAAATTGATTATGATACTTCAATTAATGGCACATCAATTAAAGGGATTTCTGAATACAGCGGTACTGAGATGTTAAATTTTACTCCTACTGCTCAACAAAGATTATTAGATGGGTATCTTAGTTATCCAGGTTTAATTCAAGATGTTGAAAATGGCACTGGTATTTTAGATTTTATGGAATTCTATGAGAATGCTACAAATGATCCAGTTACTTACAACGCAACTATGCAAAATGCTTACAATTCAACATGGAACCAACTCTCATCTTTAGCTGACTATATTTCAGTTTACTTATGGAACTCAGTTATTCCCTTGACGTGGAATAAACCTATCACGCCATCTACGTTTGCTTCTGAGACATCCTTAGAGCTTTTCTTTAATGATGAAGATTGGTCAACTGTTACTAAAAACCTTACTCCGATTATGGGTATTTCAGAGCAACAAACCGGAGGGTTGAATAATCTTAGCTATACTACTACAGCTCAACAAAGAATATTATATGGAAGCGGAAATACTCCTGGAATATTAGAAAATATATTCTTCGGTCAAGGTCTGGTCGATTATTTAGAATTTTATGCTGAAACATCAGGGAATGAAACGATACAAGCCCCATATAATGCTACATACTATCAATTAAATAACTTAACAACATATTTAATTCAATATATTCAGAAAATTGTTGTTCCTGCTCAACTAGCCTTAGAAGGATTAACTTTAGAGACTGCAGGTTTAAGAGACTTTTATATGCAATGGGCTAACGCCTCAATTTTTACAACTGGAATCGGAATCAATGAATTAAGCAGTGAAATTGGAGATCTGTTAAAAGCTAGAAGTGCTGCTATTGAAATTCGAGATGAAATAGATTCTTTACCAGCATCAATCAACACGACTATTGCTAGAGATTTGTTCTTCAATAATTATACATTCCAAGATAACTTCTCGACAAGTATATTAGGAGTGTCAGAATATTATTTTTTTGTTTCAGGGGACAACCATAGTCTTAATTTTACAACTTTTGCTCAACAACGATTATTGGAAGGTTATGGGGATGCTCCTGGAATCTTCGATTCTATAAGCTCTGGTTTTGGTCTACTTAATTGGTTAGACTTCTTTCAATCAGCCCTTTTAGATATAGGAACTAATCGAAGTTTAATGGAAACAACCTATAATGCCACATGGAAACAACTAGATTATTTTGGCCAATATCTCACGGATTATATATTAGGGACTATAATTACAGCTAGCGCTCAAAAGGGTTTAGAAGTTGGATACCCAACAGCCTCCACCATTAGGTATAGTACAACTGTGAGTCTTTGGGATCCAATGAATGCAGATGGAATAGTAAATACTACAGGTATTAAAAAATGGTACAAAGCTGCGACTGGTAATCAATCCGTCCAAGTTCAGCTAAATATGACTTATAATTTGACACAATTTCAATTTAATCGATTATACACTTGGTTAATAACAAGAGCAAAAAGTATTCTAACCCCGATAGTTTTTATTATTCAACAACCACTCGGAATTAGATTAACTACTGGCGAGTATGCGAATATTTTATTTTTTGAACAATGGGCAAATGCGACTGTTATCCCAGGTGGGATCGATCTTGGTAATGGACTTAAAGGTTTTGAAGTAGGTTTACCGTTAAAGTCGAATATCTCATTTAACACAGCAACTGATCTTTTTGATACAAGAAATCCTTCAGGTATAAGTAACAATAATGGAATTTTAAAATGGATTGATATTTATAATGGAAACCTTGTTGTAAAAAGTGAAATAATTGCTTTATTTGGTTTAGATTCGGCTCAAGTGGACATGATAACTAATTGGTTATTCACTACATTAAAAGAGGATATTATCCCGATTGTTTTAACTGCTTTAACGGGATATACATCCCTTTCATTAGCAGAATTTGAATTCCATCGCCAATGGACAAATGGTACACTCTTTGTCAATGGTCTTGATCTAAATCCCGCTTTTGGTTTAAATTCTATCACAGAATGGGAGCTTGGCATCCCAGTAAAAAGTAATATTCCCCAAGAAACTTCAGAGAATCTATGGGACGAAGATAACATTTATTCTATTCTTAATCATAAAGGAAATGGGTTATGGTTTTCAGCGACAAAGAAACAAAGCGCATACAATACTTTACAGGATTATTTTGAACTGGATGATATTCAGATGGAAGCAATAATGGCATGGCATAAAAGAATGAGGGAAGAATTTTCTCTTCCACATTTGAAAGAGAAATTGGATTTACCCACTGATGTATATACTTATGGAAATATTGTAAATTTAGGTTTTGTTATTAGTGGTCTTATCTTTCTTGTGCTTGGGTGTATTGATATCATTATCATAATCTTATCTAAAAAAAGATAGAATACAATTTTTTTTATTTTTTTCTCTTTAATTCAACTCTTTATACTGAAATTTGCTAATAATATTGTGTTTTACACTTTGAAAGTTTTATAAAGTAAAGCTCTCTCCATTCATTCTATTATTTCAATACTAATAAGTAAGACAAATCATTATGATGATTTTTTACTTTTATATATGAAGTTTATTCCACATTTCAATTCATTATTAATAAGTTGATAAATACTAATACGACTTTTTAGACATTCTTCTTTGTGATATTAATCAATTTCGTTGAATTTAATAAACAATTCATCAAATTTAATAATAAAGTTATATTATTTTTATAAAAAGAATTCAAAAATTAAATTGTGATTTCAATATTATGGATATTGTAGATTTAAAAATATTAGAATTACTTAAAGATAATAGCAGAATGTCTTTTAATGAGATTTCTCAAAGTGTAGGTAAAACTGAAGCAACTGTTAGAAGACGTGTAAAAAAATTAACAGATGATGGAGTGATTCGAAAGTTCACAATTGATTATGCAATTGACAATAAACCTCGTACCAGAGCCACTGTAAAAGTAGAACCAGATTTCAAAGAAATAAAGAGGATCTTGAAAGAATTATTAGAGGTTGAAGAAATAACTGATATTTGGAGACTTTCTGGAGATTGTGGATTATTTATGAAAGTTGAAATCCCTTCCATCGAACAGTTTAATCCTCTTATAGAAGAGAAGATTTCCCCAATTAAGGGTGTAAAAATAGTAGAAACCTGTTTCATTACTGACGTTATTAAATAAAACTTTTCTTTTTTTTTTAGACTATCAATTCTTGCTGATAAGATTAGTTCTTTCCTTATCTTTTAATTATAGTAATTTCTTCTAAAAATGAAATTTATTTGTATCCCATAATTCTATTTATCATCAATAAAAAAGAAGCATAAACTATGTCTTATAAATTCTCAAAGGAAGAACTTCGGGATCTCCTTATTGATTATAATGAAATCGCACTAAAAGATTATGATCTGCCCAAATCTATAGAAATTTGGGACGAAACTTTGCGAGATGGAGAACAAAGCCCCACGGTTTATCTAACTCTCGATGAAAAGATACATTTAGCCAAAATGATGGATGAAATTGGAGTAAAGTTAATTGCAGTAGGCTTTCCAGCAGTTTCTGATTCTGAAAAAGAAATAGTAAAAACAATTGTTAATGAAAATATTAATAATTCTACAATTTTAGGGATTGCTAGACCCAGAAAGGATGATATCGATGCTTGTATAGATGCAGATCTTAAAGAAATTGTAATTTTTATGCCAATATCACCAATTTTTAGAAAAACACTGAAGCAAAGTGAGAACCAACAATTAGAAACAATTGAAAATGCGATATATTATGCTATAGATAATGGATTCAAGGTTAACTGGGTTTCAGAAGATGGGACAAGATGTGATTTTGGCCATTTAAAAAATGTTTTTAATACTGCTATCGAAGCCGGAGCAGAACGTATAGTCTTGGGGGATACTGTTGGCGTCTTAACCCCAATCTCAACTTCATATTTGATTAAATGTATCAAGGAGGAGGTAATAACACCTCTTAAACAAGAAATTCCAATTGGAATTCATACTCATAATGATTTTGGATTAGCTGTAGCAAACACCATAACAGGAGTCATAGAGGGTTGTCAATATCCTCACACTTGTATAAACGGGTATGGAGAACGTGCGGGAAATGCGGCTTTAGAAGAAGTGGCGACGATTTTAGAACGATTAGGGATAAAAACAGGGATTGACTTAACGAAATTACCTGAATTAAGTGAAGTGTGTGAAAAGTACTTCTGTAAACCATTATCCCAATATAAACCAATTGTAGGAGATTATGCCTTTTCTCATGAAAGTGGACTCCATATAGCTGCAATTCTAGCTCACCCATTAACCTATGAGCCTATAAATCCACATATGGTTGGGAGGAGGAGAAAATTTTATTTAGGAAAATTTTCGGGAACAAAATCAGTTTCCCATGCATTGCAACAGAAGATAAAAGTACTTGATTTAGATATCCCTGTAGAAATAATTAGAAAGATCTCAACAGAAGTTAAAAAAAAGCACGAATCGACCTCCAAAGAAGAACTCAGGAAAACATTTAATACGATTAAAGAAGAACTAAAAAAAGTAACTAAAGGTGTAAGTGACAAAGATTTCTTTGAGATTGTAAACAAATATGCTCAACCGTATATTCCGGAAGGACACCCTGTGAAACCAAAAGAGTAAAAAATTGCGGGATATTTCTTAATTATCTATTTTTCTAATAATTTATCAATAACACTCATCTTTTTCTTTGTTTTCTTTATATCAGTTTGCAATTTTTTTGATCTTTTTGAATATTCATCATCATTTAGCTTTCCTGATGAATGTTTTTTATCAATATATTCCATTAATTCTTCAACAGAAGTCAATTTTGATTCTAAGTCTTTTTTTTCATCTTTCAATTCTTTTTGTGTTTTGCCTTTTGTTTTAAGTTTGGGTACTGGTTTTAAGCCAGTTTCTTCAACTTCTTTCTTTTTCATACTTTCTGGTTTGGGGGGTAATGATGTGAGTGCTTCTTCATCTTTTTCTAATTTACTTATTGTGTCTATTTCACGGGCTATATCTGATACTGAAGGAGTCTCCTGGATGCTAGGTTGATTCTCTTGGATGGGTTCTTGTGATTCAGGGATGATAAGCGTATCAGATTCTATAATATCAGTATCAGCTTCTGAGGCCGTGTTTACTAATTTATCAATTGTATTTTTGATGGTATTAATTTGATTTTGAAAGATTTTTAATAATTCAATCAATTCACTTTTTTTAGAGATTTTCATCGAAAAATCTATGTTAATTGTCCTACCTCCACTTGGAGCTGCATCAGTTGAATATATCGGTTGGTCTTCAACAGAAGATATTGTTTCAGACGGTTGGGAAATAGGTGTTGGGATGTCAAGGGTGGATCTTAATTCCATCCGATAATCAGAAACAAGCCATTTAAAAATGTTTAGTGCCAAATCTGGGTGGTCATAACACTGAAAACCCCCTCCAATTTGATCTCTAAACATCTCATAACTACCTATACAACAAACTCTTCCGTTCTCTAATTCAGATACACAAATAAGAGGACAAGAAAAAGGTTCTGATGTTTCATTTGAGTCGGCAATCGAAAATGCTCCACTCCCAACAATTGTCAGAGAACATCCCGATCTATAACAAAGAGTATCGATACCAGATGTGATTGGATGAGGAATGTTGAATGTGGAAATTAATGGGATGTTTTCCATACCCAAATTTACTCGTTCATCTAGAACTTGATCATTTTCAAAAATAATACCAAACTGTTCTGAAATTTCTGATAAATTACTCCCGCGACCTCTATCACCACCGGCATGAGATAGTAATAAAAGCCCACCTCCTGAATTTTTAACCCATTTTACAATTTGGGTTATTTCATTAGCATTGACTCTTGAAAAATCGGGGCATACAAATACTAAAATGTCATAGGGCATGAGCGATTCTTCTGTAATTGGGACCTCTAAAAAATTATAACTTACAAAATCATTTGAATTTAAATGATCTCGTAGTTCAGTCAAATTTTCATCAATTCGACCTCTAGGTTTATGAGCAACATCAAAAGCGATATGATACGACATGATTCATAAAAAGTCAAGTATTATTTAAATTTCTTCTATAATCAAAATCTTGATATTAATAAATTAATCATTCTAAAATTAATATTTAACTATATTATTTAGAAATTTTTCTCATCGAGAATTTACTTTTAGAGCTGTTTAAGGTGATATATCCTCAATACCTACTCTTATCCCCAATAATTAAGTAGTCTTTGCTTATATTTTCCACCATTACATCACTACCTATTATTGAGTTTTTAGTAATGATGTTATTTAAATATGTTCTTTCTTCAATTACACTATTTTCCAAAATACAATTTTCAATAATTGAATTTTCTCCTATTGAAATATATGGTCCAATAACAGAATTTAATATTTTTGTGTTCTTTCCAATAAAAACTGGATTTTTTATAAATGATCTCTCAGCTGTTATATTTAATCCTAAAAAGTCTTCTCTTTTAACTGATTTTTGCATTAACAGATATCTATTACCATTAAGCAATTCAGAAGGTCTACCAAAGTCTAGATTTCCTTTTTTTAATGGAACTGCAGCAATTTTAAATCCTTGATCCACCAAATCCTGTAAACTTTGGGTTAAATAGATCTCTCTTGTATTTTCGGATTTTTTATCTAAATACTGCTTTAAAATTTTGAAAAGCGCCATTGTAGCAGAATGTGAAAACGCATAGGGTCCAGCAATAGCTAAATTTGATACAAAGTCTTTTGGTTTTTCCACAAGATTTTGAATAATTGATTTTTTATCGATAGTTACTATACCATATGAGCTTGCGTCCTCCTTTGGAACTTTCATTACTGTAATAATCCCATCTACGTCAGATTCAAAATAACGATACATAAAATACGAATATTCATCTATAGGTATCATATCTCCTAAAAAAATAAGAGCTCCTTCTCTCTTATCTTGTTCTTTCGTTTCAAAATGTTGTTTTTTAAACCGTATATTTGATAAGTAAACTGCTTCTCCTAATCCCCAATAATATGGGATGTCATCTGAATACCCTCTCGGTACTTGTTCAATAAATGTGAGTTTAAATTTATCTGCATAATGTTTTTGAACGTATTCTGTAATCTGTCTTTTTTTATATCCAACAATAAGTATTAATTCTGTATTTGGATCAAATGTATTACTAAATTTTTCAAGAATATGATCTAAAACTGTTTTTCCTGCAACAGTTAAAAAAGCTTTTGGTTTACTTAGAGTAAATGGCTTTAATCTTGATCCTATACCTGCAATCGGTCCGATTATTTTCATAATTCTTAGATCAACTTCCTTTATTATAAACTCTAAAAGTTTAAATTGGTTTAATAGAATTTTGACTTATCTGAATCAAAAATTCTCTGTAAATATCCAAATAATAGATCTAATCCATCTTCCTCTTTTGTTGAACAAGGGATTAATTCGCTTGTGGATCCCATTTGGATGAATACTTCTGATACTAACATTGACAATTCTCTAATCAAACCCTTCTCTCTTTCACTTGTAGAATCTTCCAAAGCCTGGAAATCTTGGCTCCAGTTCACAATCATTTCTATCTGATCTTCATCAATAAGATCCACTTTAGAAAGAACATTTATTTGTGAGATATTTCTAAACCTAAATTGAACTGAAGCGGCTAAAAGTAAAGTTGATATAAATCCATTAGGTCTGAGAACAAAGTTCGAATCAAACAGAAAACTCACAGCCCGTTGAATATCACCGAAACCCAAAGCACTAGCTATTAACGGCCCCGTTTCTCGAAATGCAAATAGTTCTAATTGCCCAGCAGTATCCACAAATACCCAATCTGGATTATATTCATCAATTTCATCTTTTAAATCATCTAAAAAATTGACCATCAAATCAGAAGCTAAAATCATCCCACCATTCGGACCTAAACCATATTCTTCCATAACCTCTTCTAATATAATAAAATCCCTGATATCTATATCAGGTGCATATGATATAGTTTTAACTCCAGGATCAAGATTTAGTGTAATTGCTGAAATTTCTGGATCTCGATTTGCTACGTATTCTCTTAATTCACCTGTGAGAGTACTTTTACCACTACCCGCTGTGCCAATGATATAATTTAATAATATTTTAGATAACCTCTATTGAATATATTTCCTCCTTTATATCCAATATTAGAAATTAATTAAAGATTTGCTACTCAGATATTAGAATGAAGTGTCAAAATTTTAATACTTTATTCTATTCTGGTTTCTTAAGGTCTTCTAAGCGAATTTCCTTTTCTTGTTGTTTCTGAAGTCTTTTTATTTGATTCTTAATAGCCTGTTTTTCTTTTTCCTTTAAAATCTCATCATTAACCATAATACCTTGAAGTTCCTCATCTGTTAAAGGTTTTAGAATTTTTTTAATATTGAATTCTTCATTTTCCTCAATATTTTGTTTGAAAATTGTTTTCATTTCCCGAATAACCATTAATTTACCTGAACTCATTTGACTTTGAATTAATGCCGGGGTGGTTGGAACTCTAATTCTTTCAATAGCCCCTTCAGTTTGCCGATTGGGGAGACGAGGGGAAGAAGAGTATGAAAAATTTCCAACTGGCATGTTTTGAAGGGTCAAATTTAAATTTTTTAAATGTAATTCTATACTCTTTAATGTCTTATTACTTTCACTAATCATTGAAACAATGGATTCATCTACTGATATACTTTTAATACTTTTTTTCTCATAAATCACAGTACTCTTTCTTTTCTCATTGTTGGAATCAGTGCTTACTTCGTGATATACTTGTTCACGGGTAAATGTGTTATGTTGATTTTTATTTATTCCTAATTCTATGGATTGAAATCCATCATAACAATCTTCATTAATCCATATATCTGAAACATTAAATTTTTCTTCGAATTTGTATTCAATACGCTGTCCAGAATACATATGTACCGTTAATCTCAGAATTCTAATTTGTAAATCATCATAACCATACACTTCATTTAAATCAATTGAGAAACATAACGATTCATCTGAGTAATATAGCTTTTTAATAGAAACAAGATAAGGAGGTTGATTAGAAAATCTATTCTGGCTGATATTTTTTGAAATCGAAAATTTAAGACTTAGACGTTTAATTTTTTCTGGAAGAAGAAATTGATTTTCTTTATCATCTTTTTTAAATTCTAAAAATAGTCTTTTCCCATCGTCCCAAAAAACTTGGAACAATTCCATTATACGTTTAAACCCTTAATTTCAATTTCCTATTATTTGTTCATTTCTAATTGTTAACTTTCGCTTAAAAAAACTGTGAGATTTTGAAATTAATGATTTGTTAAAGAGACTACAAATCGTTT
>JBHLNR010000010.1:0-43909 GCA_048941385.1 Promethearchaeota archaeon | reverse complement strand
ACTGAAAAAGATGTAATTCACTGTCCTGCAATATTATTAGATGGAAAGAAGTTTTCTGGAAATGCACAAGTAAGAAAAAGAGGGTATATACTTCAACATGGGACTATTTTATTAGATATAGAGCCGGATTTGATGTATTCTGTATTAAAGCCACCTGAAAATATGGGGAAATCTCGGATGGTTAGGTCTGTTCGGGCTAAATGTATTGGAATTAAAAATCAGATACAAAACTTTAATGAGGAAAGATTGATAAATTCATTGAAACGCGGCTTCAAACAATCATTAGGGATAGAACTTGAGGATAAAACATTTTCAGAAGAAGAAGAAAATTTGGCAGCGAGATTGGTAAATGATAAATATTCAAATTTAGAATGGTTAAATAAATATGAATAAAGGATTAGAATTATTTGATAAAATACAAAATGGAAGAGCATCATGGTCAGATTATTCAGAATTTTTAAAATTAAGATCCAAAGACTTAGAACCTTTTTTCCAACTTGCTCAGAATAGCACTAAAGAGAATTTTGGAAATATTTTAAAAGTTTATAATCCAACCAATAAATTCCCTGCAATTAGTATAACAGGTAGTAATTGTGCTTTAGAATGTGAACACTGCAATAAAAAATATTTGAAGGGAATGAAAGAAATCTTAAATAATGAAGATTTAGAACTTTTTTTAACAGATCTTTATAAAAAAGATGGAGTAGGGGCTTTAATTTCCGGCGGAAGTGAGATGGATGGTTCAGTACCTCTTTTAAATTTCATAGATGCCATTAAAAAAGTGAAAAAAGAAACAGATTTAATAATTAATACCCATACAGGATTATTAAATGAAGAAACAGCAAAAAAACTAGCTGAAGCCAATGTGGATATTGTTTCATTTGATATTAACATGGATGAAGAAGTTGTTCGAGATATATACCATTTAAATATCGATTTGAATGAATATAAAAATGCAATAGATCTTTTAAAAAAGTATCATCTAAATATAGTACCTCATATCTGTGTAGGACTTCATTATGGCAAGCTTAACAAGGAATTAGAATCAATCAAGTTTATTAAAGAAAATTTAGGAACACCTCCTTTAATAGTTGTTATAGCACTAATTCCTCCTAAAGATTCTAAAATAAAATTTGATACACCACAACCAGAGGTAATAGCAAAAATAATTGCTATGATTCGATTTATTTTTCCTTTAACTGAAATTTCACTTGGGTGCATGAGACCACGTGGTAATATTAAAGTGGAAGTTGAAAAAAGTGCTTTAAAAGCTGGAGTAACAAGAATCGAAATTCCTTCAAAAGATACGTTAAAATGGTTAAAAAAACAAAATTCCGGAATAAAATTTCAGTTTTATTCTGCTTGCTGTGCCATTCCTATTAAATTTGAAAAACTAGCACAGAGTGAGAAATATGAATTTAAAAGATATTTAAACATCATAAACTGATTTGATATGGATTTTACAAAAGAGATTAATATTTTGGGGTTGGAGGATATTCCTCTTGTTAAAGAAGGTGATAATGTCCCAAAATTGATATTAGAAAGTTTAAAAAAAAAAGATTTGTCTATACATGATGGGGATATAATAGTAATAGCACAGTCTTTAATCTCTAAATGCAATGGTAGAACCAGAGATTTAGATGAGATCACACCCAGTGAAAGGGCTCTTGAATTGCATAAAAACATTTCCATAAAATCAAGAAATCAAGGACTTCCATTAAAAGATCCAAGGTTAATTCAAATTATTTTGGAGGAATCTGAGGATATAATAAAGACTGAACATGTCTTAATAACTGAAACGAAACATGGGTTTGTTTGTGCTGATGCTGGGATAGATAAATCTAATATTGAAGGCAAAAATACAGTATCATTGTTACCAGAAAATCCAGATAAAGATGCTGAGAACATAAGGATCGGAATTAACGAACAGACTTCTAAAGAGGTTGGTATAATCATTTCGGATTCATTTGGTCGACCATTTAGAATTGGTGCTGTTGGAGTAGCAATTGGAGTTTCTGGTATAAATCCTATTTTAGATATGAGAGGAAAGAAGGATTTATTTGGGTATGAACTTCAAACAACTATGATCGCTCAGGTGGATAGCCTGGCATCAGCAGCTCAGTTGGTGATGGGAGAAGCAAATGAAGGAATTCCTGCTGTATTAATAAGAGGGTATAAATTTGAATTAAACAATAAAGCTAAAATTGAATCTATCATACGAAAGAAAGAAATTGATTTATTTAGGGGGCCAATAAAAGAAGATTTGATTAATTTTATGAAAAAACGTAGGAGTTATAAATTTGCATTCGAAAATAAAAAAGTAGAAAGAAAAATTATTGAGGAATGTATTGAAATAGCTCGTTGGGCACCAAGTGCGCACAATGGACAACAATGGAGGTATACTATTCTAGAAAACAAGGATTTACGAAAAATATTAATTAATAAAATGAATCAAAAATTGAAAAGTGATCTTGAAAAAGATGGTAAGGGAGAAGATTTCGTCAAGGCTAAAATAAATAAAACACGAGAAGTTTTCACTGAAGCACCCATTTTAATCTTATTATGCTTAGATACAACAGAACTAGATGAATATCCTGATGAAGAGCGAACACAGAATGAGTTCATTTTAGGTATCCAAAGTATAAGTAGTTCAGCAACATATTTACTCCTTGCTTTTGAAGCTAATAATTTGGCAGCGTGTTGGTATTGCGCTCCTTTATTTGCTAAGGATTTAATAAAACAAACTCTTAATCTTCCCAATTCTTATGTACCTATGGCATTTTTTGCCGGAGGATATCCACTAAGAACCATTAAAGTCCCACTACGTAAAGAACTCCATGAAGTAATTTTCGAACCAAACTTTTAGATTAGGTTAACAATTATGTTAGATGATTATTATTTGATATTAGCCGGAGGGGTAGGAGCTGCAAAGTTAATTGAAGGAATTGTTAACTGCGTAGACCAACAATTATTAAAAATAATTATAAATACTGGGGATGACATTGAACTATTTGGTCTAAAAATGTGTCCTGATTTAGATATAATTACTTATACTTTGGCAGAAGTTGTTGATAAGAATAAGGGATGGGGATTTCAAGGGGATACATTTAATTGTTTGAGTGTTCTTAAGAAGTATTATGATACTGGTTGGTTTAATGCCGGTGATAAGGATTTAGCTACTCATATTTATCGTACAGATTTATTTAAAAAAGGATTAAGTAAAGCTCAAATTACAGATTTGATATGTAACAACTTAGGAATAACAGCTGAGCTTATCCCAATGTGTAATGAACCTGTAGAAACTTACATAAAAACACAAAATGATTGGGTACATTTTGAAGAATATTTTATAAAATATCAATGTGAACCAGAAGTATTGGACATAGAATTCAGGGGAATTGACGAAGCTAAGCCTCTAGAACAAACCTTGAAATATATAAAAAATGCTAAAAAAATCATTCTATGCCCTTCAAACCCAATTGTATCAATAGGAACGATCTTAGGGATAAAAGGTGTTAGAAAAGCTCTTTCTAAAGTAAAGGATAGAGTCTATGGAATAAGCCCGATTATCGAAGGATTAACAGTTAAAGGCCCTGCTGATAAACTGATGAAATGTTTAGGTTTGGAAGTGTCATGTGTCGGAGTAGCACAGTTCTACCGCGACTTTTTAGGTCATTTTATTATAGATAATAAAGATAGTAAGTTGAAACCTAAAGTTGAAGAATTGGGAATAAACTGTTATTGTTATGATATATTAATGATAAATTTAGAGAAAAAAGTGAATTTAGCACAGTTTTTATTGAATTTAAATTAAAAAATAGAATTTTATGAAGCATATTCAGATGCTGCTTCTTCAGTTGTTTCCTCCTCTTTTTCTTCTTTTTCAATTTGTTCTATTTTCACATAATCCCCAACAGATGTAAGAAGTTCCTTAATTCTTCCCTCCTGTTGTAGACGTATTATTAAATTTCTATGTTTTATGAAAGAAATTAACTGTGAAATAACAGGAAAAAGTAACATTATTGGTAGCAATATGACAATAATAACCTCTGGAGAAAACATTACTACGCTTTCTGTAATCGCAGGTGGTAATTGAATTATTGTATCTAAAAACCATAAAGGATGTATTATTATGAAACTAATAATTAAAAGTAGCCCAACCCGATAAATAAAATTTATTAATGTTGATATTGCTAGATTTCCAGCTCGAGGGGCAGAAGAACTCGCGGTTAAAGTATCTCTTGCTTCACCATCTTCCTGAAAGAGACGATCAATGTATCTTCCGAGTCTTCTTGTTTTTGATGCTGCAGTTACCAATTTTTTCTCCTCTTCCTCTAATTTTCTCCTCTCGATCATTTCTTTTACGTATGAAAATCTCTTACCTGTTCTCGCAAAAAACTTTCCAATAGCAAGACCTTCTTCATGTTCTAATTCGATTTCTTCCATTCTTTTTTTAGCTTCTTCTCTAATTTTATCGACATTTGCAGTAATAAAATGAGATTCTCGTGCTAATATATTTAATTGCGCTTCAAGTCTATCACTCCTTTCTAAGGAAGGTTTTGTAACAGTATCTGTATAGTTTATTTGAAATGCTAGTTCTAAATAAATATAAGATATAATAGCAAAACCGATAACAGGGCTACCTAAAAATAGTATCAAGTTATCCAAAGGGATTTCAAATAAACTTGGAGCGAGTGGATCTGCCATCTCGTCCAGATAATCAAAATGTAAATTAAAAAGGTCTAACATATCCCTTAACCCGAATACAATTAGAGGAACTACAATCATTAGAATTACCGCTCCAAGAGCTCTAAGATGGTTCTTCGGATCACTTTTAAAGAAAGCCCTAATAGCATAAATAATCGAAACTACAAATAAAACCTGGAATGAAAATAAATAAAGATCATTAAATAAAACTTCCAATTCACTTAACATTAATTCCGGAATTTCCACTAAATCAGGTGTACCGATCGAAAACCAACCACTTAAATATCTTTCGAAAAAGGTTTCAAGAAATCTAAACAAATAAGGACTATATGCTCCTGCTGTTGCCATAGCAAAGACAAATGCAATTGCTAACCCCCCTCCGTATATTAAGTAAGAGAAAACATTCCTTATCGCTCCGAAAAAGGCTAAAATTACAAATTCATCATCTGCTGTAGTAACAACAGCATCAAAGTTAAAAATTGATGTCAGAAAGATGACAAGAAACAACGCAAATATCCCTAGGTTTATTATTTTCAATGTTAATAAATAACTTCTTGCCATTTTCTAATAACCTCCTTTAAAATGCTAAACCTTTCTTTTTTGCTTCCATATATGTACCTAACACTTGATTCATCATATCATCAGGACCACAAGTTATGACATTTATCCCAACATTACGAACTGCTTGCCTTATTGTCAAGATATGTTCCATCATTGCTTCGCTTATTGCCTCTGCTAGAGCTTTATCAGTAGAAGATAAATCTATCTCATGAATTTCAAACCATGGACTAAACGGGTTTATAACAATTATTGTATGATTGAAAGGTACCAGTTTTTTTATTGATTGACTAATTTCCTTAGGATCTGCTTCTAGATCTGAGATAAGGAAAATTAAACTACGTTTTTGAAAACGTCTTGTAAAAAATTCCATTGCTTCGCCAATTTTGCATTTTCCTTCAGGTTTGACTCGAGCTACGAAATCTAGAACTTGATAGAAATGTTCTTCTCCACTGTTTGGTTTTAGAAAGTTAAAGTTCTTCCGATCCGAATAAGTGAACACTCCCACATTATCTCTTCGTGTTAAAGCTACCTTAGTTAAAAGCATACAAGCTCTTATAGCATATTCAAATTTTGTATTTTCTATGGCGCCTCCCGCCATTGTTTCTGAAGAATCGACTATGATCATCACAGTTACATCTCGTTCATCTTCATATTCCTTTACGATTAATGTCTGAGACCGTGCGCTTGCTTTCCAATCTATTAACCTAAATTGATCTCCAAAAACATACTTACGCATACCATAAAATTCAGAACCAAGACCCTTCTGTTTTGATCTTTGTAAACCATAATTTAATTGTAGAGATCGCTTTGATCCCAGTATTTCAATTCTTTTAATATCTTCATAAGGGGGGTATATTAATATATCTGTAACACTATCAGGAACAATTCTTTCTACAGAATTGAAGCCTAATCTATCCTTCACGATTATTGATAAAGGTCCAAGGGCGTATTCACCCCTTACTTTAGGTTCTAGAACATAGGAAAACTTAACGGTATTTTTTGGTCCAATTCTTGTAGATATAAAATTCTCACCTAAAATTAGTCTGAAAAGCTGCGGATTATAATTATCCCTAATCTCTAAGAAATCAAAACTATTTCTTCCTGTATTTTCAATCACAACTTTGATATGAACAAAATCATCTTTAAAGACTTTTTCCTTTTCTAATTCCCTATGAACTCTAAGTTCTTCTACGTTCATTTTATAGTGGAAAACAGGTAAACTAATGATGGTACTAAACAATAATAAAACCCCAAAGTAGAGAAGAAAGTAATTTTCAAATGCAAATCCAGAAGTTAAGAAAAACACTGCAAATAAAATTAAACTTCTACCTTTTCCACCTAATATACTTCTTCACCCATCTGGTTTTAACCTATTTTATATATTATACGTATTTATAATTCACCATAAGCAAAAAAAAATGGTGTTTCTTAAATTGGGACTGGAATTTCCTCTATGATTGATTTTAATACGGATTTTGTGTCTAAACCCTCAAGTTCTGCTTCAGGTTTTAATAGAATTCTATGATTTAAAGCTGGCACGATTAATGCTCGAACATCATCTGGAGTGACATAAGATCTACCCAGAATTGCTGCTCTTGCTTTGGAGCATTTCATTAGTGTTAAACTAGCTCTTGGGCCACAGCCTAGTGCGATTTGTGGATGGTTGCGTGTTTTAATTATCAAATCTCTGATATATTTAAGAATTCTGTCATCGATATAAACAAGATTCATTATCTTTTGCGCCGCTAAAATTTCTTCTCCTGAAGTAATCGATTCAACAGAGGGTAATTCTCCGGATAATTGTCTTCTCATAATTTCTACTTCTTCAGTGTCTTCAGGATAGTCTAACCAAAGTTTGAACAGAAACCGATCAACTTGAGCTTCTGGAAGTGGATATGTGCCTTCCATTTCAACGGGATTTTCTGTGGCAATTACTATAAATGGTTTTTCCAATCCAAGAGTTTGACCTTCAATAGTTACTTGTCGTTCGGCCATTGCTTCTAGAAGCGCAGCTTGAGTTTTAGGAGCACTTCTATTTATTTCATCAGCGAGGACTACATTTGCAAAAATCGGTCCTTTTTGTAAGACAAAAGCCCCTTCATTTTGATCAAAGATTTTAGTTCCAGTTATATCTGCAGGAAGTAAATCTGGTGTAAATTGAACCCTTCGAAATGAAATTCCAAGTGTATTTGAAAATGTTTTTGCCATTACAGTTTTTCCTAATCCAGGGACTCCTTCTAATAGAACATGTCCATTCACTAAGAGTGCTATAAAAAGCTGTTGAAGAATTTCTCCATAACCAACAATTACTCGGCTGACTTCACTGAGAACTTCCTGAGCAATTTCACGAATAGGTGCAACATCAATCTCTTCTTTCTCGTAATATTTAGCCTTGTCTGAAGTTTCTATTTTTTATCTCACCTTTTTGTTTTATTTTTTTTTGTTTTTTTTTTTTTTTATTTTTTGATTTTTTTAATAATATTATCATTATATTAACTTTCTTAGGGGGCTAGATATTTTGCATTGCCCAACCCATCTCAAAGAAGATTTCTTCGAAATCTTCCTCATCTTTAACTTTATATTTGCCTTCTTTAATGGAAATAATTGTATCTATAAATTTTGTCAATCTTTTAATTTTTGATTTAGTTATAGAGGGATCTTTTGCAATAACAAAGTCAGTTACGCTTTTTGTAGTAATCCTTTGTACTTTCATTTGACTATGAAGTTTTCTCTCCAATCTTCGATACAATAATTTTAAGGCTTCAGCATATTTGCTTTTATCTTTAAATTCTTCAATTTTTTGAGCAAAAAACGATGATGTTCTAAATCGAGCTCTTTCTTCTTTTTTTTCCTCTTCCTCTGCTATTTTTCTTTCTTCTTCCTTTTTATCTTTTTTTGGTAAATATCTTCTTAATGTATAGAATGCTAAAACTGGGTAAATCCAAGCAGTAATTGGGTTAGTTGATAAGTGTACTATATATTGCATAATATATCCAAAAATGCCTGCTGATGTTAGATCTCTAGAAAATTCTGGACGAATATGAGCCTCGTCAAAAACAATTATCCACTCATTTTTGCTTCTTCCATCATTTATAAAAGTTAACCATTCAATAATGTTCACAGCAAAATCCATATTATCATAACCTGGCTCAATAATTAATTCATTATTGAATAAGCTAGCATCAGATGAAACAAAGATTCGAGGTTCATCTATACCTCCCATCTCGTGAGCTAAAAAGACTTGTTGCGCATATCCTCCAAGTGGAAAGGTTTCTGGAAGTGGAAATCCAAGATCAATTATACTCATAAAACCTAAATTAAGATCATCTTCAGGAGAGGTGTATTGTTTATTTCCATCTTTATCAATAAATCCTGAGGTAGTTGTTTCCCCAACAGGTGTCCAGCCAAATTGGGTAATAAATTCACCACCAACAGCACAGGAAGCCCTTGAAAGAATCACTTGAGAAATTGCATTTGGATAAGACATGGTTGCATGTGGATTAAAATTGGTTATGACAGGAAATTCTGGAGTTGTATCATATGAGGCATTATCACGCAAAATACCATCGGGAAAAATGGTTAAAGGAACCATCATATCAGGATTGAACACACTGGCAATAAGGATTTCCCATAGAAGAGTACTTGTCGAACCATGATCATGACATATTAGAAGTGAGTTGGATCCATTAAAAAAATTAATGAAGAAAGGCACTTCAAAAATAGGATCATAAAGCTGATTAGGTCCCATTAATATTAGAAGGATGGATTTATCTAATTGTTCAGCAACACGTTCAGTTGCACTTAAACTAGATTGTATATTCATGACTTCATAATTCTCATCTTCGAGTTTTTCTTTTAAAATAGAACAACCGTTCCATCGATTGTTATATATAGAGAAATGTTGAGTATTTTCACCCCCATCAATAATTGGGGAAAGAATAGGGACAAAAGAAAATACAAAAATTATTAGAAATAATGCGTTTTTATAAAGTGATCCTGACTTTATTTTTTTTCTAGATTGAGATTGACGGGCTTTTTGAGATGTGGCATTCCTCAAAAAAATAACAAAACCAACACCACAAAATAGAGCACCAATATAACATAATAGCGGGATATAAGTTAAAAATACAGGAAAACTTTCTGGATCAATACTTTGATAGCTAATCGAAAATTCACTAATTACAATCCCAAAAATAATGAAATATACCGTGAAAAAAGTAAAAATTATCCCTTTAGAGATATTGATACTTTTTTTAGTAGCTTTTCCTGGTTTTACCATCTTCTCTTTCTTTATTTTTATTGCTATTTAAATATAATATTCGAAACTGAAATAGATTTATAATGAAAAATTAACAGTTTTTCCTGTAATTTCATTGTATAAATTGGAGAATAAATCAATTGTGAAATTTAATTCTTTCGTAGTTGGTTCTATTCCACCATAAATTATATCTTCAATTTTTTTAATAAATGGGTATACTGATTCTGGTTTTAGTTTTTTTTCTAGTTCATTTACACATGTTATCGCATATTCTCTGATAGTTTGATGTGTTAATCTTGGTTTCTTAAATTTTACATTGATTAGATCATCGTAAACTAGATATATATATGCTATTGCTTCTTTTGGTCTATTAGTATCTACTAATACCTTTACATTTTCCAATTTCTGTTTTATATCTATTTCTGGTTCTGGTGCTTTCTTTTTCTTTTTTGCCATTTTTTTTACCTAGTTCTGTATTTTTTGAAATAATTTAATTAATAATTTTTTTTGAATTTATAATTTTTTGTACTTCTTTTTAATATTTGAATTGGTAATTATCATCATGATCTTGATTAAAAATTTAAAATAAAATTATATCCTGTTAATTGAAAATAAATTGGTGAAAACAATTCACACGTTTTATAGAAATCCTCTTCCGTTATTTTATATGGTTTACCATAAATTATCTCCTCAACTTGTTGAATAAATGGATAGATTGAAGAAGGTGTTAACTTGAGATCCTTTACAGAAATTATCGCAAAATCGCGGATTGTCTCATTTTCTTTTCTAACTCTATTATATTTTGCATTAACTAAATCCATATAGATAGCATTAAATAGATAGGATAATGATTCCTCTAATCTTCCGGAATCTTTGAGAATCTTTAGATTTGAAATCTTTGATTCTAGGGGTATCTTGACAACTCTTGATTCCTCCTCTTGCTTCTTATAAAAGAAAAATCCATACACTGCTAATCCAACAATAATACCAATTAAAATCGGAAAAAATATTAGAGAAAAAATCAAGAATGGTGGCAAGACAGCTCCTCCTGGAGGGGAAGTCGGTCTATTTTCAACAACTATATACTGAATAGATGAGGTAATTGTTTTTCCTGCAAAATTAATCAATTCAAGCTGAATTGATGCTGTTCCATTTTGATTCGAAGGTAATATAAAAGAAGAGGTAAAAGTTCCATCAGAAAAAGTAGTTACGGTATCCATTACCGAGCCATTATAATATACATCCAGATCTCTATTACTTATCCTTAAGGTTGGTTCTGTACTTGAGGATAACATTCCGGTTAAAGTATACTCCTGTCCTTCTGTAGCTGTATAATCTATATTTAAATTCCAAGTTACATCTGAAAAAACTCTAATATTATATATGAAAGTCTCAGCATATCCGATATATGGAGGATTTGAATAATTGAATTTTAGATCTAACTGACTTACAAAAGTTTCAGGAATTTGGAGATTTGATAATGAGCCTGTGGCGTCAGTTAAAAACGAACTCGAAGAGATAATCGTAGGACCATTTATCCAATAATAATTTACACTAACAAGTGGTATACCATTGTTGTTATCAAAATTTAAATTACCATTTACATTAAAATCTTCTCCTGTTAATTTAGGAATTGAGGGATTATCATTAGATATTATATCAAAATAAGAAGTGGCGTTAACATCTATCATATAAAAATCAAGATATTCAACTTCACTTCCAGGACCACCTGGTTCAGAGTCGGTTACTATAACTTCGATTTTATGACTTGTATAAACATCAAGATTCCCATCAATAATATAATTAATATCAAATCTTCCATTACTATCCGTGATATCTGTAAAGCCCATGTCTACACTGTCATCCACCTCGATAGCTACATTAATTCCTGATTTATTACTCCCATCTATTTTATTATATAGACGACCTTTTACAGATATAGCTGAATAATGAGTAAATCTCGAATTATTTACCTCACCTGGATTCGTGAGTTCCAACGTTGCCCAAAACCATGATAATCTGGGACTTTTTTCATTATAAGCAGTATTATGATTAGTTAAGAAATTTGTAATAGTAAATAGGTTTAAAGATACTATAAAGAATAATAATATTAGAGTAAGTGTAATAAGTTTCTTTTTAGAGCGTTGATTGATCTTTCTTTTTATTATCATTTTTTTTTTCATTCTCCAAGCTAAATATTATGGTGCTCTAAAAAATTCTTGTTGAATTGTTAGAATATAATACCCTTCAGGTATACCGAAATTTATTGGGTCCTCAGGGAAGAAGTATACCCATACCTCAGTATTATCAGGCCAATCCCCTACAATAAATGTTAAATTAAAGAAACCAAAAACATCTGTAAATCCTGTTTGAGTAGCTAGAATGGAACCGGTTCCATCTCTTATAGTAACATTTATTTCTATTCCTGCCATTGCTGTTCCATTATCCCAAGTTAAATAGCCATAGACATAACAATCATCGCCGAAATACCAATCATCTTTAACAACTTTTGTCTCATAATTTCCACTAACCGAAGTTCCGGCTAATATATCAATAGGAATGAGCAAACTACTATTATGGATCATATAATCATTCATAAATATACCAGGAGCATTGATGGTTCCATTAAAATCTATCCTAATATAGTATTGTCCCTGAGGGCAAGTCATGTTTATTAAATTATCAAATTGATAATATCCAACATCATTCGTAATAAATGATTGAGGTCCTATGAGATATCCAGATACGTCACTATAAGTAATATCTAATAAGATAATATTTACTCTTAATCCTCTTAAAAGCTCTCCTCCTTCTTGGACTGTTCCTGATACTTGAAACGCATCAATAGACCTAAATATTGAAGAATCATCGATTGAGGAAAAGATGTTGATTGTCTCATTGATAACCACATATGTTGTATTTAATACGACCGAACCTGACCACTGAGCACTTATTCGATGAAGTCCTGCATGCCAACTAGTAGTGTCAACAAGAATCGAAGCATATCCACTTATTACAGGTTGGGTTCCTAGGGGGTCGCTAGTAAAAATATCTGTAAATGAAGCTATACCTGAATTTACTGGGGTGCCATTTTGAACGATATAGACACTGAAATTGATAATAGCACCACGACTATAAATTTCAGGAGGTTGCAAATCCCAGTAAAATGACAATGTTGGATTTCCATCAATAAAGAAAAATATATCAATATCATCTGGATCTATTACTTTTAAATCATAAAATCCATTTACGGAATTAGTTAAATTGCTTAAAAAACCTAAATTAAAGAATTGGGGATAATTTGGGTTTGTATATATAAATATTCCATTAAAGAGGACTTGTAAAGTGTAATTTTTAGCTGGAGTTGACGCTGAAACTGAATATAATAGGTTTATCTCTCCAGTTGTGCCTAGTTGTACGAATGTTGGTTCATTCAAATAGAATGAGACATCAGTTGGTCCATCATAAAGACGTACTTCGATCTCAGCGTATTTTATAGGATTTCCATTAAATGAATCGTTTAAATACCCCTGGATAGCAAAACTAATACCAATCGATCCAGAACGGTTAATTTCTCTTGGTTCGGGGCAGATATCAAGGTTAATACCTAATGGAGCATCAAGGATAAAATATGAATAATTATATCTATTATTCCAAGTAGCATAAATTAAGTGTGGACCTGAAGTAGTATTCGAATTTGTAGTATAGAAAACCTGTGCATATCCTGCACTTGTCTGATCGGCACCAATGAACAAATTATCTTGAGTGACATCATAGAAATAAACCCACTCTCCATCTGCAACCGGAGTACCACCTTGATGGATATATGCAGTAAGATCTAAAACATCGTCACGATAAATTACTGGATTGTTAAAATCATCTGATGAAAATCCATCAATCCAAAATAATAAAGAAGATTCAGCTTGAACCTCTAGGTCAAGACTATAAAATGAAGATGTGTTAATATAAGGTAAATTAAAAACGTAAGGATAAGGATAACTCATTAAATTGACAGTTCCATTAAAATCCAATCTTAATGTGTAATTTCCGGGGGGAGTATTTGGCGCAACACCAAAAGTTAGATCAAAATAACCTGTTAAATCAGTTTGATATGGATAGCCTTCCAGTGGAACTAAATATGCTGAATAATTTGATCCCCCTTTTAATAATGTTAAAGTAATTACTGAGTAACTGAATGGTCTAGTAGTATCCATAGCATCAGTTATATTCCCTACAATGTTAAACTGGGTATCTCCACTACCAGTACGATTAATAACTGGGGGATTTGGACCCGAAATAGCATGAATTATTGGTTCTTCATTTAAGATATAATATGAAAAATTCATTTGTGGGCCAATCATTGAATATAACAAATTTGGACCTACTAAGCTATTATCTCCAATATAATAACTAATTGAAGCATATCCTTGCGCATTTGAAATAGCAGATCCAATCAGAAATCCACCTCTGGTATAATCATAAAAATATACTCTCCTATTAGAAACGGGACCAAAGCTTTCTTCGATCACTCTTGCCGTAAGATTCAATGTCTGATATCGAACAACTGAAGGTAAAACAGGATTATTTACATCAATACCATCTATATAAAACCAAGAAATTAAAGCTGTAGTAACATTTAACTCCAATCGATTACTTGAACCATTTATGATTGGAACAGGCCAAGGAATGCCATATAAAATCCATGTCCCGTTAAAATCTGCTCTAACTTCATATTGACCCGCTGAAACTGAGGGATCTAAATCTAATGTATCAGCGAACACACCATTACTATCGGTTGTTATCGAAGATGGTATAAATGCACCAAATTCTTGAATCCCTGATCCTTTTTGAAATAGGAGTATGTTGACACTAGCATCTGTAACTCTTTCATTATTTAAAGGATCATATAGGATGCCTTGAATATTAACCGTATCTGGAAGAGCATCTGATCGATTCACCAACATAGGGCTTACATTGGTGAGATTTACTCCTACATTACCTAAGATCGTAGTGATATTTGCTCCAGCAGTAAAAAAATCATATCTTGCTTCAATTATATGAGGTCCAACCACATGTGAGTTGTTGATATTAAATAAAACTGAAGCAGTCCCAAAAGAATCTGTGTAATCTTGACCTATTTCTTGACCAGTAGTCAAATCTGTAAACGTTATCCTATTATTATCTATTGGATCCCCTACACTAGAAGACATAGTAGCGGTTATATTTACTATATCTGGTCTATTAACCATAAATTTATCAGGTGTAACAGTAATATTATAATTTCCACCTAAAAATGGATTACCACCACCACCAAAACTATCAAAAACGTCAATTTGTACCCATTCACCATTCCCTGAAACATCTGTGGGAACATATATCTCTGCCCAATTGTAGAGATTTTTATATTTGATTGCAAATCCAAATTGCCCTTCATCATTATCAAAAAATTCCTCAATCAATAAGCTATTAAAACCATCTACAAATCGGCTAGATACTCCAAAAGCTCGTGCGAATGCACAGAATGCTGAAGCAAAATCAGACCAGACTCCTTGTCCCGTTTCACAGAACCATTCTACAATATCAGCACCATCTGGGGCAGGATTATAATCATCAGGAGTCATTGGAAAGGAAAATTGGGTTTGTAAATATATTCTAATTTTATTTGCCACTTCAAAGGCGTTATCATTGGCATCTATAATAGTTTGATTTAAAATATTTGTATGGTTTGAAAAGTATGGATTGTTGCTTTTATAAAGTGCAATCGAGGGAGGTAATTGTAGATATTTACTTTGTATGGGTGCTGGAGTATAGCTTGCTTCTATTGCTGTACTGTTAATTTCAAATGGAGATTTCAGATGTTCCCCATACATTTCAAAAGTCATATTAACATCAACATCTGATGTAAAAAAGAGATTTACAGTTGTGCAATTAAAATCAGTTTTATATAATTGTTCCGAACCCGGAGTTAAATTTGGTGCTGATATACTATTTTCCATAATAAAAGGAGTAGGAAATAATGAAGGCAAAATCATGGTATTACTACCAATATTTGGGGATATTGGCATCTTTAATTTGAAAATTTCAGTGATAAGGGAAGGGTTTTTCGAATAGTAATCCCCATATGAAGCAAAATTATAAGGATCAGACCCAGTTGTGGATTCCCATCCTGTTCCGGTATATTGATCAAAACATTCAAACTTCCACAAAACATCTGACATATTGGTTAATGATAAATAATTGTAAACTCGAAATACTTCTATTTCGCCTGCTCCAGCACCATATAGTAATTCAAGTAAACCTTCAGAAAAATTACCTAAATCTAAATCATCGATATCCCCATCAAACATTTCTTCAAGCATATCAAGAAGCTCTGGAATATCTTCTGGATCAACTTGATCAAGCAAATCTTGCCAAAAATCTTCATCAAAAGGATAAGGAGGAGGCGTTGGATCGGCCTCTTCATAAGGCGTTCCTTCTTTTTGTTTGTTAGGATTTGGTCTTCGAGTGCCAAATAAAAAACTAAAGAATGCTGTTGAGAATGCAAACACGGCAACTAACAAAAGAGCAACAAGTATTACTCCTAAAACCCTCTTCTTGTTAATTGTGCTACCTAGCAATTCCTCCCTTATATCCGACATATAAAACTAAAATGAACTGTTAATTTCCAATTGCAATTATAATCTTAATTATACTATATATAATTTTCCAACAATTATTTTAAATGATCTAATTTTTTAAAAATGACTTTTAAGTACTTGATGATCCTTCATCTATGAAAAATAAGAAAGAAAGATATTGCTAAGGCGAGTAAATTTTTGGTTTTAGCTATATGTTAAACTTTCAGAACTCAAATCCACATTTAGTGCATACTTGCTTCTTCGCATAGATTGGTTTAGGTATGTAACTAATTATACGGGATTTATCTTCAACCTCCTTTACAGCAAAACCCGAAGCGCCGCAATTTGGGCATAATCTCCTTCCAGTCCCTGTTGGTATAGTCGGACTTGGCGCAACTGAAGGAGTAGGAGGTGAATAAGAGGGAATTGTTCCATAACTAGTTGTATCCTGAGATGTAATTCCTTGTGCTAAACTTGATGGCATTACTGCTTTAGGTTCCTTTAATTCTTCTATACGCTTTTCTTTATAGGCTACTTCTTCTTGTAATTTTGATATTTGGGTTTGTAAAGGCCCTATCTGTTGTTGTAGCATTGAATTATGTTGCTGTAATTCTTGAACTTGCTGCTGCAATCCTGGAATGTGTGCTTGTAATTGAGCTTTTTCGTCTGTGAGTTGAGTTACTTGTTGTTGGTACCCTTCTATAGAAGATTGAAGTGATTGAACCTGATTGGTTAATCGATTAACTTGACTCTCTTTTTCTTGGAGTTGAGCACTCAATGTAGAATATTGAGCATTTACTTGGTTTAATTGACTTTGGAGTTGACTGATGGATAAATTTTTATCTTGAAGTTGAGTTACTACAGAATCATATTCTGCTTGGGATGGTCCTACAGAAACAGTGGGTGTAGGAGTGGAAATAGGTTGAAATGTTGGTTCATAGGAGGGTTGGGGTGTTGGTTCGTAAACAGGTGGTGGAGTTGGCTCATATATAGGTGGTGGTGTTTGCGGAGGAGGAGTCATTGAAGGTGGAGGTGTGAGTGGAGGTAGTTGTGAAGGAGGTGGCATTGAAGGGGGTGTTAATGGTTTTTCTTCCTTTTTTTCCTCATCATCTCTCTCATATTCGTACGACAAATTAATCTCCTTAATTTATTTTTAACTTTATTTATTGGTTATTTAACATAAATATGGTATTCAACTTTATAAATTAATGCATAAATATAATAAAATTATTTTAATTGGAATGTATTAGAAGCAATCCCAAAATGGTTTTAATTTATTTTTTATTGCCGGAATAAGCCTTTGATTAAAATATTCTAACAATTCTTTTCTTGATGATCTTGGTTCTTCTTCGAGGAGTTTATCATTTTCATTATTAAGGATTTTTAAACAATTATATACTGCTCTTGCCTGTTTATCAATAGCGTATCCCCCTTCGAGAGTAATAAGAATTTTATCATTTGCATATTTATGAGCGATTGTTTTTATCATCTCTAAATATTTGGCAGGAGCTTGATATGTCCAATTCATATTCGTTAACCTATCGGTCCAATGAGTATCAAATCCCGCAGAGATTAGAATAAATTCTGGCTTAAATTCATCACATATAGGAGAAATTATTTCATCAAAAAAAATAGGTATGACATCTTCAGCTGTCCCTGCTGGCATCGGATAATTAATAATTTTACCCGTTCCATTTCCCCTGCCAATCTCATCATAATTTCCACTTCCAGGATAGAAAAAACCATATTGGTGAGAATTGAATATTACTACTTCACCTGATTCTGATTCAGAACCATAATAAAAAATATCTTGTGTTCCATTACCATGGTGACAATCCCAATCGATTATTGCTATCCTTTTAATACCCTTTTCTCGAAAAAGGTATTCCGTGGTCACAGCAATATTATTGAAAATGCAAAAACCAGCAAATCTGTGCGAGTTAGAATGATGTCCAGGAGGTCTTACTAACGCAAATGCATTTTCAATATTATCATTCAGGATCTCATCTGCTGCTTCTAGATTACCGCCGACTGAGTATAAGGAAGCTTCATAGGTTTTAGGAGATACGGCAGTATCGGCATCTAAATATTGAATATGTTGTGTCTTAGCGCTTACTTCACAAATTTCTTGTATTTCTTTTATTAATATATCATCGTGGACATATCTTATTTGATCAAGAGTGGCTTTTCTTGGTTTGATGATTCTGAAGTTAGGATCATCAAATACTCCTTTTTCCTTTAAAAAATTTGTAATAGCTATTAATCTACTTGGACTCTCTGGATCTGTTCCAGTTTGATGTTCTAAATAAACAGGATCATATACTATTCCGACTGTCATAGTTATCTCCCTTACTTCTTTTTAAATAATTGAATCCTTTTTAAATTTTAAAGATCTAATAATCTTTATATTTACGTATAAACTTAAAAAAGTTTCTTCATAGGTTTAATCATATATGAACAATGCCAAGAAAATCAAAATAATTATTGTTGGAGAACCAGCAGTTGGTAAGACTAGTTTAGTTAAAAAGTTTGTATCAGGACAGTTTTTAAAGGATTATCTTTCTAGCATAGGCACTAATATTTACACAAAAAAGGTTAAGTTAGATAATGAGACAACTGTGAACCTTCAACTCTGGGATATTGCTGGACAAGAACGATGGATAAATATGAGAAGGTCTTATTATTCGGGAGCTAGAGGAGTATTAATTGTAGGGGATTTGACTAGAAGAATTACGTTTGAGCAAATTGAGAAATTTTGGGTACAAGATATTAAAGGTTTCTTAACTATGGTACCACTTATTTTACTTGCCAATAAAACAGATTTATCAAATAAATTAGAAGAACAAGAGATAATATCCCTTGGAAAGCGTATAAAGGCAGAAGAAGTTTTGTTTACTTCTGCAAAAACAGGCGATAATGTTGAATTAGCATTTTCATTAATATCTAAACATGCAATATAAAGGAATTAAATCTTGTTATAATTTAGAGCGTATCTTTATTCGTAAATTTTATGAAATTGTTCTTTGGTTCATATAGCGTTCCCTCTTTTATTAATTCTTGGAGTGCATTTTCAATAAATTTCCTATCTAAATTCTCCTCCAATTCTAAAATTTGAATCACATTATTTTTGTCAAGGGATCTCCAATTATTTTCTTCAAATACTTCTTTCAATCTATTCATTAAAGATTCAAGTCTGTTAAGATTGCTTCTCGATTGGCCCACGAAAATTCTATCCATATCAATTTTACCTGTGGTCTCATCATAACCTGTATCTTTGAGATATCTTTTAAACAATTTAATAATTTCCTCAACATCTTCTTTATTCACTATATCTCTTAACGCCATTTTTGCGTGTGCTTCACTTAGTCTTACAAGTGCATCTAAATTTCTTGCCAAAATCGATATGATTGCATCTTCACTATCGTACTGGTTCCGCAATTCAAGGTAAAACTCTTTTATTCTTTCTTTGGCTTCATTTGATAAGATAGGGTGATAAGTTCTTCTTGCATGCCTAATATATTTCTTGAGTAGATCACTAGGTATCGGTGCAAATTTTTCATTTAAGTCCTCAAAATTTTCTTCTGGTTTAATCATTGAATTTTTTAAAATAAATTCTGCCATTTGTGCATCCTCGGAAGGATTAGGTCTGTCTACAACAACAAAAATTAGGTCAAAACGAGATAAAAGAGATGGTGGTAATCTTATGTTTTGAGTAGGAGTTTTGTATCTATCATATCTCCCAGAATATGGATTAGCTGCCGCAATTATTGCTGTTTGTGCTTTTAAAGTAGCAACTATCCCTGCTTTAGCAATACTCACCGTTTGTTGTTCCATTGCTTCATGAAGAGCTGAGCGATCTGCTGTGTCCATTTTATCAAATTCATCGATTGCAGCAACACCCCCATTTGCTAAAACAACAACTCCAGCTTCAAGGTTCATTTGTCCTGTATCCCCTTCCTTTATTACAGCAGCTGTAAGTCCAACCCCTGTTGAGCCCTTTCCGGAAGTGTATAATCCTCTTGGTGAAACTTCCACAGTTCCCTTTAGAATTTCTGATTTTCCAGTTCCTGGATCACCTACCACTAGGAAATGAAGATCTCCACGCTTATATCCTCCACCAGGTTTTTTTCTTCTTGTTCCTCCGAATAAACTTAAAGCACAAGCCATTTTTAATTGTTCTCTTCCATAAATACTAGGACTAATGGATCGTGCGATTTTTTTTTGAATAAAAGGTTCTTTTGATAATTCTTCTATTTTCTTTTTATCCTCCTTAGATAATTCTATAAGATCTTCACTTTTGTCTTCAGGATCTATAAAATTGACATCAATGAAAGTTTTGAACAAGGTTGAATTAAAACTTTTGGTTGATTGAGCTAAAACGGATTTAAATGTTCCCATCAATTTTAATCGATCTCCAGGTTTCACTGTATCTACTAAATCATGGGTTAAAATTGCTTGAACTGATCTCGGTATTCTACCGGGAGGGAGATCTTCAGGAATTTCTTGGATCATTATGCTTTGCCAATCAATAAATTCTGAATTTTTTGACACCAATCTAAAATCTGATTGACTTTTAGCTTTACAGCGTTTATTGATGCAAAAATTAGGCCATTTTATCCTTGAAGTCAATTGAATTACTTCAAATTTGCTCCCACATAAAACACATTCAAAAGTAGCCTTAATTAATTTAGGCCTAATGGTTGAACATCTTACTAAAATTCCATTTGACCAAATAAGGTTATCAATATTTTCTGCTCTTAATCCTCTTAAAGGCTTATATAGTGGACACTTCTTATCCCTAGTTGATACCCTCACAAAATAATTTTGATCAGCTAAAACTGTTCCTTGAAATTTTAATATATTTTTAAATGCCTCTAAGGCATCTTCCAATAAGGTTTCAGGATCTTTTTTTAACTTCTCAGCAATCTGGGGATCAAAGGCTAATAAATCTTCATAAAAGATAATTAAAGTATTACCTCCTTTTGAAAAAGTATCATTAATTTGATCCAAGTATTTATATTCTCCAGGTTTTTCTTGAAACAATCGAAAAAAATCCTCAAACTTCTGGATTCTGTTTACTGGAATTGTAGGATTTGTCAATGGAGTTGTCGTAGTAAATCACTCTAATTTTATAAAATCGAATATTTTATTTATTTATTTTATGTTATTTTAATGCTCATATTAAGGGATAGGTTATTAAACTGTGAATAAATTAATAAATTTAAAAAATATATGAGAGAAATGATTTAGTAATGGATTATCTAAAGATTAAACCTTAATCATTTTCCTTCTTTTAGTTTTTGCAATGTGCTGCATATTATTGGATCTTGGCTCATCTCACATCGAATCTTAAGAAGAGAAATAACCCTTTTTTTAGTTTTTTCACTTTCATACAGAGCAGTGCGACCAAGAATTAAGGCAATTGACCGCTGAATTTCAATTGTGCCCTCATCACTAAGGTTTTTTAAAAGCTTAGATAATATTTGATTTATACCCACTTCTTGAATGATTGTTACAATACTATTAATAGTACTAGTTCTTACTTCTTTTTCATTATCACCAAGTAATTCAAGAACATCATCAAAGATTTCATTAATTTGATTTTTATAAATAATAATAAGATTTGCTGAAGCTTCTCTTACTTTAGGGTCTTTACTCATTAAACACTTAATTAAACTTTCAAAAGGGATATAATTTTCATTAACTTCTGGTATTTGGGATAAAATGATTAATGCAGATCTAAGAACCCAACTTTCTTCAGCATCAAGCAATGAAGTGAGTTTCTCAATGATATATTTCTTATCTTTGATATAATCAATTATCCTCCCTAGACTGGACACTGCTGCTTCCCGAACGATCCAATCCTCATCAACTAATGAAATATTTATTAATGCATCAGCAGTACTGATTGGGTTTCTAAATCCGATAATTCCAAGAATTTTGGTATTTGTTTCACGGATGAATGAATCTGGGTTTGATAAATTATCGATGATTGTATTTAAAGGAATTAATTCAGGTGAAATTGTTGCGATTTCTAACAAAGATTTAAAAAGTACAATCTGTACAGAGGACTCTTGATAATTTATCGAGTTTATGAATTCAGGTATAAAAGATTTCACAACAGGAAGTTTATTTTTAGCAATTTTTGAGATTAATCTTGATGCTTCTTTTTTTAATTGGTTGTTAGCATCTTCTTGTAACAATTTAAATATTGGAGTTATATCAATATTACTAGGTAATTCATCAACTAATCCATCTATAATATCTATAACATTTAACTTAACGTCGTCATTTTCATTTTCCAAGAAATCAAAAAGCTTTTTAACCAAAATAGTTGGATTCTCCTTACCAATATTGATAAATGTTTTAGCAACAATACCTTTTGTTAGATATCCAGCCTCATCAGGGATCTTAATTAAATTTTGAATAATTAAATCTGGATTATTAGAATAATTTTTAATAAGAATATTTGAAATATTAGTTTTTAGCTGTTCATCCTCAAATTTTATGAATATCAACATAGTTGTTAAGACTTTTTCTGGATTATGGTTCCATAATCTCCCGAGTAAGTTTAAGATAGTTTTTAGTATTTCAATATTATTCGGATCAATTTTATTAATGATCTCATCTAAATTTAATTGATTTGGGAGCTCTTCATAATATTTTGTAAGAGCTAAAATTGCAGAATTTCTAACATCCTCATCAAAATCACTTAAACCCTCTAGAAGAGGAAAAAGGGGGATTTTATTTTTTTTAAACTTCCCTACATTTGCAAATATATCAAAGATCGCCGCTCTTACTGAACTTGATGGATCTTTCATCGCCGGGATGATTTTTGAGACTAATTTTTCATTAAATCCTTCTTTGCTAAAATTTTTTAAATTCTTAATCGCAGCAGCCCTAGTTTCATCGTTCGCATTAAAAATTTTATCAATTATTATATTATCAGGTAGACTTACTGAAGAATTCGCTAAAATGTCTAAAATTTCTATTTGAATCTTACTATTAGGGTCATTCATGATTTTTACATAGTCAATCTTTGAAATTAAATCCTTATCCTCTTTAGACAATCTTGATAATAACTTTAGGCCCATTAATTTAAATCTCCATTCTGAATCATCCAAAATACTAAAAATAATCTCTTTATGTATATTTTTTAGGAGATAAATATCACTATTCATAAGTAATTTTAATATCGGAAAGTTTTTATCATAATTCGGTGATTCTAATGTTTCTTTTATCCATGGTAATATAGTATCAGGCATATCTCTACTTAGTTGTTCTAAAATCTGATAGCTGATTCTCCTAGAATTGAAGTCATTATCACATAATCCATCTAATAAGGAATTCTTAAATTTCCAATTATTAAGATCTATTTCTGATTTTATTGGTATTCTTTCAAACATCAAAAATAATGTTTCTTCCGCATGGTTCCTAATATTTGGATCAGAATTTTTAATAAAATTAAATAATGGAATAGGATCAAACGATTGGCCTGATTCAGAGATCTTAGAAATTTTAATATTTCTTATGAAATCATTTTTACGAGCCAAAAAGAAGTATGAGGTAAATAAGATTAATACAATTTCTTCAATAACAGCTGCCCATGCAAACATTTCATAATTAGCTGTAATTTGACGGGTAATATTCCACAAATTGAACGTATAAAATAGTTTACGATGATTTACAATTAAAAAATTTACAAGGACATTGATACCTATAGATGCCATTAAATAAGCAGCAAAATAGATGTCAATTCCCCTATACTTAATTTTTCTCCCCCAGAATCGAGTAAAGTAACCAATTATTCCAAAAAATAGTGTTACAAAAACAAACGCAGAAGACATTGTTGATATAGCTAATGAACCGGTAAAAAAGAAACCGATTGTTTGAAATAAGGAGATCCAAGCCCAGATAAATACAAACAGCATTAGCCCTAAGATGATATAGTGAATCGGTTCTGAAAGAAACTGTTTCATTCCTCTTTTAGGATCTTCGAAATTTAAGAATATTGACCTATTTATATAGGGGATATGATAATAGGCATTGGAAATTCCTGCGATATATCCTTTTGAGCCATAAAATGTTAATATCATTAATGGGTATATGAGCATCCAACTTATCCACATCATTATAAATGGTAACCCTAAAATAGAAAATATAAGTGGAGGAAGAATAAATACAAAAATGTAGAATGCTATAGCTATTAATATTGCTAGTGGTTTTGTTTTTAATTTATTAATCAATTTTGAACTAATTAATCTGTGAAAAGGAGTTAATCCCTCATCAGATTCTTTACTTACTGCTATAAATAAAAAATCTATAAGAGGATATAACGTTATATATCCCAAGCAAATGATAAATGGTATTAATAAGACCAAAGGATTAATATCTGGAGGTGTCGTTTGCCAAAATTCTGGTGTTCTAACTGTAAAGATAAAACCTACTGCAACAACAACCATAACAGCTAAACTAAAAATAAAACCATAAATAATACATTGAAATCTATCTTTATTGCGGAATTCACCCTTTTTAACCAGAGCAACTTGGTGATATATTAAATAGAATCCAAATGCAAAAAAAAAGAGAAAAATTATTAAGAGAACTATTTCAATAATCAAAATTTTCACAATTTTATATAGAGTATTAATAATTTAATATTAAAATTATATTTCTTGTATTACGTTTGTATAGTATATAAAGTTTTTAAATCTAGTGAGAATATTTTTGAAAAACATTGAAGAACGCTTTTTAAATTCACTCAATAGAATAAATTTTATCTTTAAAAATGAAATAATCACCACTGAGTGTATTAAAAGTTATAATGGGTTTAAATTGTTGGGTGAATCATTTGGACCTTATGAGAAAGGGAAAAAATATAAAATGAAATTATTTTCTGCTATTCCATTTATACAAAATGATATTTTGGAGATAATCCAAGAGGAAAAATGTGATAATGTAGATGTACAAAGGTATGCTATCAGTGAAAGAGATGATCAAAAATTACTCCAAATGAGTAATCAGTTTTTTCTTAATAAAATTAAGGAATTTAAACAATTCCTGGTTGACGATATTAAAAAAAAAACTAAACCTCAGATTAATTTAGATAGATACAATTCATATCTTTTAAGTATTGTAGATAATAGATTGCTAAAACTAATAAAATTAGCTAAAACCGAATTGTCCTTGGATGATGAAAGGAGACTAACAACTTCAGAGAAGATACTTTTTGATCATCTTTTTTCTATTATAAAACAATGGCGAACTTTTTTTCTAAGTTATGAATAATAATAAGATTCTTGATAGGTAATTATTTTTGCACTCTAAGATATCTTAAGCTCTACTGTTCCATATCTTTTGAAATATTCTTCAACTTTTTGAGCAATATCTTTATCAGGTTTAAGATAAGGGATTAAATCTATCGCATTGCTCATAGCATGATAACTTACTCCTTTTTCTTTCAGTATAAGTTCAACACTTTTATTATCATCCCTTAATTCATTTCTATCTGTAAGTCCAATGGCAGATATTATCGATATATCGATTTTTTTTAATTTATCAATTGTTTCGATCAAAGAACTTCCAGTAGTAGTAACATCCTCCATAATTATTACCTTTCCTTGGGGTATTCCTAAGAAAAATTGATCCTTTGGATCCCCATGGTTTTTTGGTTTTGCTCTTCCCATTGGTAATATATACATTTTCTTTCTATAATTGGCTTGACTTTTTGCCCATTTATATTGGCAAATTATTCCGAGTTTTGTAGCGCCTTCTGGTACACCATAAAAACAATCAGGTTTTAATCCTAAGTACCTTACAAACGAAATAACGAAATCAGACAACATATCAATTGATTGTACATTTTCGGCAACATTTCTCCAATTAACATACCAATGAGATAATCTCCCTGACTTTAATCTTAAAGGTTCAGTGAAGAATCCAGATACTTTTTGTGTTATGATAAATTTATAAAAATCCTCCTTATTCCATTTCATAATCATTCAGGTTCAAAGTGTTATTAGCTTCCCAAATTATTTAATATTCTTTGTGTTTTTCCAACTATTTCTTTATTTTCATTATTCCTTAGATTTTCTAATAATGATACAATTGGTTTCACTGCTTCAGCGTTAGTTTCTGAGAGTTCTTCAAAGGAAGTTAGAATAGAACTAATAGTTACTTGATCACCACTTTCTAAAACTTCTTTAACATTAGGAATAGCTATAGTAGTCAAAATGTCATCTAAATAAGTTGAAATTTCCTCTTCTACTTTTACATCTCGATAACTTTTAAGCTTACTTCTTATATCTTCGATGAATTTAAGAGGTAGCTCAATAGGCCATTCCATTATTTTTTCTTTATCAATTAATTGAACAATACCTCCATCTTTTTTCCAGAAAACTTTTATATCCAATCACCTGTAGTTAATTTCTCTGGTAGATATTCATCTGTTAAAAATTTAAAGCCATGAGATGCAAAAGCTTGAATTTCTGCTTTTTCTTTCTTCTTTAAAGCTAAGCTAAGATCGGTTTCCCAAGCTTTATTAATTTTTACAAAATCTTCCTGTAAAAGATCTTTTGTTCTTTTCTCATCTTGTTTGTTCATCTTAATCCTTGCTTCTGTAGGAATTTTATATTTATCTAAATCTCTGGTCAAAACACCAAGAAGTTTAATGTTTGGAGTAGCAAGGAAAGGTGATTCATAACTTAATCTTTTGGAACCTCTTAAATAAACAGAATGGATATAGTGACCATAAGGATCACTATCTACTAAAGTAAATGTTGGTAAGTTTAATTCCTTATTTAATCTTTTTAAAAACATCCGTGTAGCTACATTCCCAACTCCTTGAGCAGTTATTAAGATACAAGGATAATCACGCCAAAATCTTGCTTCTGAAAGTCTCATCATCGCCGCATTTTTTTCAATTACCAAAATAAATTCTGCATCAGATTCAATTATCTCTATTTGATCTAAGAATGGTGAAATTGTCCAACCCCCACTACCTTGTCCCTCAAGGTCAATAATATCAGTTTGGTCTCTTATTCTTAACCTACCAACACATGAACCTCTTGGAGCTGCGACAATATGAGTAGAATTTCTTGTTGTGTATAGCATTGTAGCAACATCTTCAATACTTTTATCACTATTCTTTTGTTCCTTGAAAAGGTTTACATCAGTATAAAAAACCTCTCTTTTAGTAGCATGGAGATTTTCATTTAAAAGTTCTGTTACAACTTCAAGTATCCTCATTAAACGCGTTATATCTGCGACGCTTGTAAGTGTATGAAATTGTTTCTCCATAATTTGCTTTCCAAGTAGGAGAAGGTCATTTTCTTCATCCCATCTTATATTTGAACTAGCTCTTGAAGGTAATTGGATAGAAGGCCTTCCTGAATTATAAATTTGAGACAAAACATCATCTACTAATTTGTATATCCTTGTTAGTACTTCTCTTCTTTTCAGATCATCAATCTTTACAGCATCTACTGGAAATTCAATTTTTGTTTTTACTTGCTCTTCTTTAATATACTCATTAAATAAATCTTTAGCTGCTTTTAAGTCAAAATTTTTATTTTTTTGTTTTTGAGACATTTAATTCCTCCTTTTTAATTTAATTTCCATTGTTTTCTACCCATTTTTACATCAACTAAAACTTCTCCCTTACGCTCTAATTCTTTGAGTTTCAGTTGAAGATATCTAGCATCCATCATATCTTTTATTTTTAATTTGAAAATTAGATGTTTAATTGTTTGCCATTCATTTGATAATACTTTCAAAATTCTATCCGTAGTTATAATTGGTAGTGTTGTCTGGATAGGCTGTGGTTTTGAAGGTGTAGGTTTAGATATTGGTTTTTTGGGTTCTTTTCTTATTGAAGGTTTCAGTGGTGTAGGCTTTTCTTCAACAATTTCTGAAACTGGAGGCTTTAATTCTGGTTTTTCTGATATTTTTTCAACAACAAATGAGTCAAGAATTTTCTCGATGATCTGATTCTTCCTTAAATTTGAAGAAATATCAATTTGCTGCTCACTACAGTAGGTTTTAAGCTCGTTAACAGTCCAATTCATTAAAGTCTTTCTCGATATAGTTACTTTCTTCGGTTGAGTTATTTCAATTTCTTCTTTTAGAGCTTCCTCTTCTATTTTACGTGGCTCTTTCTTCATTGTTTCATCTACTATCTCCACTTTCTCTTCCCTTGGTTTTTCGGTTATCAATTCAGGTTTAACTGTCGGAGTTGGTTTCTTTCCAATTGCTTGTTTCATTAAATTTATAATTTCATTCAATTTTATTTCTGCCTTGTATTTACTCTCTCCTTTAGATGCGATATTATATATACTTTCTGAAAAAACAGGGATATATTTTTCAATTAAACTAGCTCGCTTTTCACTTTGACGAATATTTGCTCTTCTATTAAGATAGATTCTCAATCTTCTTCCTATTGATTCAAGACAGAATTTAATTTCCCTAATCAGATCTTCATCGTCAGCTAATGCATTCTTTGATTGAGATTTGAACATAAGATGTACAAAAGGTCCAGAAACATTTACTAGCAATTTAATTGGACCTTTTGGTAAATTATTATCATAAGTTTCAAGTTTATAATTTTTCCAATTTACAGATTGAACAGCTTTAGTGATAGCACAATCAGCGCTATCTCTTAATTTTGGAGTTCTATTGACAAATCTAGATAAAACATCTCTTGATCGTTTGGGAACTTCTATATTTCTTGAATATGCCATAACCGCTTCTACAACATAAGCTAGACCTTTCCCACTTGTGGGGGATCTCGTTTCACCTGAAACAAAATCATCATCCTTAGTGTAGTTTTCAATAAAATATTCAAAAACATTAGAATAACTCTCAATAGATTCCTCACTAGATAATGTTAATAGATCTTCAATGGAATTTTGAATTTGTTGAATTTCTAGTGTTTCATCTTTTATATCGAAATTCCTTAAAATTTCAGAGTTTAAGCTAGCAACATCCTCTGGATTTACTGAAACATCTGTTATTAGATCAGGATCCAGATTCGAATTCTCTTCAGTTAAAGCGAGGTCATTTTCCTTTTGCAATATATCAATGGTTTGATATAATTCATTTACGGGCAAGTCAAAATCATCTATTCCTTCTGAAATTCTTAGTCCAATCTCCTTAATTAATGTATTTTCCAAAATTGAATCACCTACGGGTATTGCTGTATCCGTTGGAGGAGACATATACTTAATTGATTTAAAGGCGAGGAAAAGAGAATTGAATTGTTCTTTTGATATATCAACTGGTCTAATTTGGGATATTTGAACTTCATTAACTAAATCTTCAAAATCGATTCTATTCTTAATTTTTTTTAATTCAACTAAAGCACTTTTATTATTATTTAAAAGGGTGTTTAATTCACTTTTAATTTTTTCTTTATCCTTATTGATGTCCTCAATATTTCTTAATAATCCTTTAATCTGTTTTTCATTATCTTTTTTTTCTTTTAAAGTATCAGCTTTTTCAAGACGTATATTTAATTTTTTTATATCTTTATTAATTTTATCTTTATTTGTTTCATTTTTATTGTATTTAGTTATCAGATTCCAATATTTTTCAAAGAGATCTTCTGTGTCAATTTGATAAATTATAAGCTTATCTCTAGGTTTACTAGAACGTCCATAGACTCTTTTTTCAAATTTTAAGTAGTAAGGGGTTTCATCTTTTTTACGTATCCTACTTATAAGTCCATCTTTGAGTATTAGAAGATTTAGTTTATCTTGGAGCTCTCTCTCAGCCATTTCAATAATGTCTCTTGCAATTTTTGAACTAATTCTTACAAAGTTTTCTCTTAAGAATGATGCAATAGTTTTATTCTCTGATTTCGAAATTAAATCTTGAAGATCACCAATATTAACTGATGATGGATGGGGTTTTGCATACTTGGGTTCTTTTGGGAAAGAAGACGCTAAACGACGATAAATTTTTTCTTTTCCGTCAGGATCTATATAAATGATTGTAATGTGAGGATTCATAAAGGCAGTTTCCTCAATATACTTCTCCACATACCCCTTAATATATTTTACATTTAGATAATTCAATTTTATATATGTACCATGAAGAAACGGGCTATCAATATCAGTTGGATGGATTAAATATTTCTTCTCATTTTTAGATGTGGTAAAAAATTCAGTTACAGTGGCATATACATTTTCAGATGACTTTGAAACTGTTATAATTGGTTTACCAGTTGTATTTTGAGCATCACTAAAAGCGCTGGGTGCTCCAAATCCTTGACTTCCTCTTGTTTGTTTTAACTCCATTGATTTCGATGAGGCAAGATATCTACCAAATTTTCTTAAATCAATTTTTGCCATCCCAGTTCCATTATCGAAAATCTCAAATGTAAAACTCATTATATTCTTCTGACTTAATTCAGAAGTTAGAAATGAAGCAGCTTCATATTCTCTTATTCTTACTATAACTATTGGCTCTACATCAATAATATTTTCAACTGGTTTAATGATTTCCTGCATATCATCTATGATTCTTTGCACTTCTTCTTCTATTTCTAATTCATCTTTATCCCTAATTTCTCCAGATTCTTCTTCCTTTGTCTCTGGCTCTACCATAGTAGACACCTCTAAATCAGGAGTTTCAATGCCCAACTCCTGCATTAAGGTGTGTTTAGCTTCATTATCCAAGTGTTGAGTCTTTTTTTCTTCTTTTGCTGCATCCACAATTGAAAATTTTTCTAAGAATAGTTCTTGATCCAATGAAAATTTAATCTTTGAATCGGGTCTTTGTAATTCCTTCCATTGAAAACTTTCAATAGCATCAAGAGCATTATCTATAAACTCGGCACAATATTGAACGTGTTTCCAATACCCAAATTCAAAACCAACTAGTTGGGTACGTTTTCGCATATACTCTGCAATAGTACCTTGTTTAATCTTTCCTTCTTCTTTTGATGAAATTTTTAACGCACTCTTCTTCTTTTATTCTCATTAATCTTTAAAACATATTATAACTATAAATATATTGAGAGTCAAATTATTCTCAATCGCAATAGATATAAACTCTATTACAATTAACTCTTATACAAACTCTACAAACTTAACTTTTTTCTTCACTTAAATTATCTACTTAAATTAGTATTTAAATATTTTCCTTAAACAGAGAATTAACTAAAAAACTTGCTAGAGCTAAATAAGAAATTTAGATGTTAATTAGTTTTGATTTGTTGAGCTTTTTCTGCTTCTAAAGCAACATCGAGAACTTTAGATGCAATATATCTCTTGGTATTCCTTTCAACATGAGTAATATGTTTTTTCTTATCAATAATATACACTTCATTATACTTACTACTAAATCCAATATCCTCTCTGCCAATATCATTAGCTACAATTAAATCTACTTCAGATTTTTTAAGTCTATTATATGCTCTATTTATTAATTCACTCCTGGAAACATTTGTTTCTGCCTTAAACGCTACAATAAATAGGTTATAATCTTTTTTTCGGGCAACATCTATGATTTTAGGTGTCAATTTCATATTAAGATGTAACTCTTCTACTTTATCAGAGGAAATCTTACCATCAATACAATCAATTGGTTTATAATCACTTATTGCTGCAGCTGAAATAAAAAAGTCATACTTTTTGTATGAGATTTCATCTTTAACAGCTTTGATAAAGTCATCTGTAGAAACAACGTGAATTGTTTCAATGTATTCTGGAAGTTTAGCTCTACACTCTCCAGCTATTAGAATAACCTCAGCACCTCTCGCTGCTGCTTCTTTTGCTATTTCTATTCCCATTTTTCCAGATGATTTATTCGAAACAAAACGAACTGAGTCAATTGCTTCCCTAGTTGGTCCTGCAGTAATCAATACTCTTTTACCCTCATAATCCTTTTTGGTGACTAAGATGTCGATGACTCTATCAATAATGTCATCAATTCGTGCGATTTTTGCTTTTCCCTCTGAAAGTCTTGGACGTAGTATCTCAACTCCACACTCTCTCAACTTAGATTCATTTTGTTTAAGAATTGGATGGTTGTACATACTTTCATGCATTGCTGGTACTATGACTATTGGGATTGAGGACCCAAATGCTGTAGATACAACTGTTGTAACAGGAGTATCATCAATGCCACTAGCTATCTTTGAAATTGTATTTGCTGTTGCGGGGCAAATTAAAATAATATCAGCTTTACCAACTTTATTTGGTCTATCACCCGCGAGATAAACGTGTTCAACAGCACCGGTTAAATTAGCTATAACTTTATTTCCTGTCGCCCATTCCATTAATGCTGGATTAATCAGTTCTGTAGCAGCTCTAGACATCACGCATATAACTTCAGCACCTAATCTCATGAGCTCCCTTGCTACAATAGGAGATGATATCACTGCTACTGAGCCAGTTAAACACATACAAATAGTTTTACCTCTTAAGATACTTCCCTTGCTTTCAATTATATCCTTAGAAGGATGCTGGAAATTATTGTTTTTCATAATTAGAGTGTCACCTTATTCTCAATTTAACTTTCAGATTCTATTTAAAATAAAATTTATGCAATATATAAAGATAATCATACAAAAAAATCTAAATCTAAATAATTTCTTTATTAAAATTTAAATATCGAATGAATAGAACTTTATCTTTTTTGATTCCTTGCTTTATAATTATTTTTGTGGATTTTAAATAGTTTAAGCGCAACGATATTACAATTCTTTAGAGAATTGAGTTTTAAGTAATGTAAAAATTATGTGCCTTACATATTCATACTAAATATTCAGGTGAAATTAGTAGAATTATCGATCTTTTTATAATAGCTTTAAATTCTGAGAAAAAAAGTATAAATCTTATAAGTATGGGAGATTGTTTGCATCCTTCCTGGTTAAGTGAATTAAAAACTTAATTAATTGAATATTCTAATGGTGTTTATTATCTATTTCTTCCAAGGTTTTCATGACTAGAAACCCACTCTTTAGTATAATGAGCTGCCATTAGAGAAATTTCACCTGCTAAAGCTGTTGCAGCAATTATTTCTGTAAGCTTTTTAACTTTTCCTGCACCATAGCAATCCATGATTTCAAGACACTCTTTTTGTGTAGCAAGACCAGTACCTCCTCCATAAGTAGCTACTATCAAGGATGGAATCGTAATTGAACAGTATAAATCACCTTCATTTACCATCTCTAAAAACATTATTGCTGAAGAGGATTCAGCAACATTAGCAACATCTTGTCCTGTGGAGATAAACATAGCAGTAATACCATTTGTTGAATGATAGGCGTTACTGACTGAACCAGCCATGAAACTTGCCACAGTAGTTATTTGTAATCCACGTTGAAGCACATAAGAATTTGATTTTAACCGATTCTTAAGTATAAATTCAGGAATAACTATCTCAGCAGTTACGCGTTTACCTCGTGTCCTAAGCATGTTGATTCTTGAAGCTTTTTTATCCGTAGCAAGGTTAGATGCAAGAAGATAATGATTGATCTCATGAGGATAATTTGATCTTATCCATTCACAGGCAAAAAAAGTGGCTTTTGTGGTCATGTTTTGACCCCCTGCATCCCCAGTAAGGTAATTGAAACGGAGAAATAAAAATTTATTTGAGAGATATTGTTCAATATCCCTGAGTTTTCCGAATCGGGTAGTTTTTTCTGCTATTTTTTTAATTTCATGAAAATTTTCTTTTACCCATTTTCCAAATTGTTTAGCCTCACGGGCATTTTTAAAGATAAAAACAGGTGCCCTTTGCATAATATCATCACATATAGTTGTAGTTACACCGCCACTTTCATATATGATTTTCATTCCTCTATTATAGCTTGCAACAAGTGTCCCTTCTGTTGTTGCCAAAGGAACATAAAATTCTCCCTGAGCATATTTTCCGTTCACTAGCAATGGTCCTGCAATCCCTATTGGCACTTGCGCCACGCCAATAAAATTTTCAATATTACCCTTTAACTTTTCAGTATCAATAGTGTAATGACTTATATTATTTAATCGCATTCCAGTCTTTTTATTAACAAACTCTTGTCTTTTTTTAATCAGCTCTGGAGAATTGTTACCAACTTTAGAACGAGGTATACTTTCATTCATAATTTCTCTCTTTATTTTATTTACTTGATTGTACATTCTCTTATTCACGATGAAAATAAATTAGCTAAAGACCTATTGTTCAATATTAGATTTCAGCAAATATTTATTTAATTAGATAATCTTCTAATTAAATAATAAAAGAGAATACTAATATATTTAAATGTTTTACAACAAAAAATATGATTACTGATATGATTTATCTAAAAATTTTAAATTATTGGTGTAATCCCGCGGTTTAAACCGAAAATACTCTATAGTGTGCAAATAATATTTATTTAAAATTGATTATTAAAAAAATCGTTTATTTTTATTAAAAAAAAATTCACCCATCTTTGCTCATTAAAATAATCGAGAAACCATATAATTACAAATTTAATAAATTTAGATCCTTTTTTTATTATTAAGCCACTTTAAAAGTATTACTAAAAAAAGTATTAAATTAAATTACTTATGGTTTGTAATTCATAATTCTTGATTTTTATAATAATTTTAGAAAAGTATGAATGGGTTAAGAGATAACTGTAATTTTAAAAGTAAAAACTAAAAATATTCCCGTTTTTCTTAATCGTTTAAAGAATTAACGCATCAATTATTATAATGGTTTGTAGCCATTGCGGTATCACATCTTTCCAATTAACGATATCAGCTCAATATTAATCTTTTTTAAATAGATCATAGGAGATATTCTCAAATTGAAAAAATCCTTGTTATGCTGTAGGTTATGAATCAATGATATTTAGATTCAAATCTAATTTTAAAGCAAAATTAAGAAAATTAGAGAATTTATCATGTTTGAGAAAGAATAATTCTCCTAACCGCAAAATTTCCGAGAATTTTTGGCCATAATAAGTTTTTATTATTTCTGAAATATCATATCGAGTTCCACTATCATCATTGGATCGAATTATTTTTGTTACCTCAAATTCTTCCTTTCTAATCTTTAAAATCTTATCTGCATATTTGAAAAATTGAGTATTTCTTAATCTTTTTAAATCAAATATCTTCGTACTTCCAAGTTCTCGTTTATTTAAGACTTCCTTTATAAATAAATGAGTTCGATTTAAGAATTCAGATTTAAATTCATTTAAATTAATTTCAGAAGACAATGTTTTTTCGAGGATTTCAGGATAAGGTAAGTCTAATCCGCTCATTTCATTCGTCAGATTGAGAAGTATTAAGATTTGTTCAAAGTTTCCAATAAAACCTGATTTTAACTCCTCAAAAATATAATCTTTTTCATTAAAAATGAAATCGAGTAGAAATTCTCTAAAAGCTTGAACGAATTTGTTATAGTTTGGGATGAATAGTTTATCTGGATTGGTAGTTACTAGTTCGTTTGCTTGAAATGGATTTATTTCTTTTTTTAATACAGCTTTTACAAGAGATAAAGGATAATAACCTTCTATAAAGGTCATACCATTGTATATACTTTTTATGGCATCTTTGAATGAACATTTAGTAATAACGTTAACAATCTTTATTATGCTACTTTCAATTTTAACTGGTGTTTTCTTACAGTAGCAAAGATCAAAAGGTTTTAAATCATGAAATAAAGAATTATTTTGATCAGGGATAATTATTTGAGATCCATATGCATTTACTATACTCCCTTGAATGGGTTTACTGGCCAAATCCCATTCAATAATAATTACATCATCAGAATATTTCTGTTCATCTTCAAAGGTATATTCTACATTTTTAGTTAATAAAGAAAAACCTTCTATTGTGTTAATAATGTGCTCATCCTCTCCCCAGAATTGTGTTTTGTAGTAATTTACATCCTGAAAAGCGCCTAAATTATCTAAGAATAGTTCTTTCATTATAAAATAGTTAAAGCCGATTTCTGATGACTTGATAGTTTGGTCATTTAAACCGAAAAATCCAATACGAGAGATAATATAGTTATAAACAGGATTTTTTAAATTTTCTTCATCATGTTTTACAATATATGCATTACGTTTCTTCCTAAATTCCCCAATTGTTTGTTTTACATTATATTTTTCTAAAAGAAGTTTCAAAAAAGCAAATTTCTTTAAATATAATTTTTTTTCAAGATGCTTAATTTCAATTTTATAATTTTTATAATTACGATAGTACTTATCCTTAGGTATTTCTAAAGTCTTAAATTGCCGTTTCAAAAGCTTTAATTTGTCAATTAAACAAAAACTATCAATTTCAGACAAAAAATAATCAATCAATTCTCCTCTCAGTGAGATTAATTGGTCTTCAGTAATAATTCGGCTAAAATCGGGATTATTTTTTATCAATTTATCATAATGTTTTTTAATTAGATAAATTGAAAAATATCTTTCATTAAGATTCACGCTTCTAACTAATTTCTTAAATTTATTAAAAAGAGAAGAGACAAATAATACATCTTTAAATTTTAAAATAGTGTCTAATAATTCAATTATTTTTAGGATATTAAAGAAGGAATATTCATGAATAACGTTTAAGAATTTCTTGAAACCTCTATTAATAGATTCATCAAATTTAAGAAAATATTTATATAGCTCATTTTCATAACCATGACTTAAAAATTCAAAAAATTCGATAAATAAATTGTTATCAATTGCAATCGCTAAGAAATTTTCAATAATGGTTTCAATATCAAATTGGCTATTAACTGCCTTATTTAAATAGTTTAATGCTTCGACACAATTGTTATTCATAATGCAATTATTAGCTAGCAATTGGAAATTTTTCCCTTTTTTTTTTGAACCAAAATCATCCGATGTAAGATTATATTTCTCTAGATCACCCAATATTTTAGCAGAATGTTGAAAATTAACAATAGAAAGTAATTTAATCAAGTGTACGCAGATCTTTTTCTCTCTATCAGAATGGATCAAGAACAAGGGACAATCATGAAAGATTTCAGCATTTTGCTCGTCAACTATAAGATGATATTCGCGATCATTGTCTAGGATGATACTTCTAATCATTAATGGATCTTCTTGCACATAAAAGATATTTAGCTTATTTTTGGGGAATTTCAGAGATTTTTGATATAAGTGTAAGCCGAATTTATCAATTATTAAACTAGAAGTTGATTTCTTTGTCATTTTATTGTTGATTAAAATCTAGATTTGATTATTTCAGAAATTAATTTTGGGAATTCGTTCCAATCTTTAATAGTAAGCATTTGGCCTCCTACTACTTTTACCATTTTATTAGCCTCTTTTAAATTATAGGATGTTTCGGGACAAACTAAAATAAAATCTACTCCAAGTGATCTCATTATTCTAAACTCCTGTAATGCATTTTGAAGATCAAAGATTTCAGCATCAGTGAATAACACATTTAGTTTTTCACGGGAATATGAGTGATCTTTAAATTGTTTATTTGCCCATTCAAGAGCGCTTTGTAATTTTGTACCTCCTCTAGCAGATACGGAAAGGAGCTCATCTGCTAATTTTTCTAAATCGATCTTTTGATCGAGATCCTTTAGTACATGTGTATTAGATTCAAAAAAGGTTATTCCGAGTTCATCTTTTCGTAATCCATAACATAACATAGTAACACAGATTGCCATATATGCAAGTTTTTCTCCAGTCATACTACCTGAGATATCAAGTTCAAAACATGCTGTTCTTAGACCTTTTGCTGTTTCAAAAACGAAGAAATCATCATATTCAATGTGATCTAATTCTTTTCCTTTTTCTAATATGTTATAAATAGTTTCTTCAAGATCTATATTTTCAAAATCATCTCCGATAGAAAAGGGTCTCACGATATTAATAGGAATAGGTCCTGTGGTTGAGCTGCCTAATCGAGCGCGTGAATAATAAATCCCTAATTCTATTAAAACTTTCTTAGCTAATTCCTTAACTTTTTGTTTGGTGTTGTCAGGTAATTTTGATCTGTGCATAAACCATTGTTTTAATAAATTTTCCCCTCCACCTGCCGAAAGACATGAGATCATTTTATCCTGTGCTTCGATTCCTCCAATTTGTTGAGCTTCTTTTAAAGCATCACTTAAATTAAAATTACCTAACGCACCTAATGCTTCTCGATTATTTGATGCCAATGCGCTAGCAATCAAATCCCTAAATCTCTCTGAGTTTAGTTGATCTTTAATTTGATTCATTAAACTAATTAATCGCTGATAATCTGCTGTTTTTGTATCAACTAATTTCTTTAACAACTGGTAATTCGGTTCAATAAGTTCATAGATATCTTCGTCAGACATTTGGAGTTTCTTGCCCATCGCTTCTATATTTTCGGATTGTGGTTTCAAGCCTATCTTTCTCAAAAATTCAGTAACATTTTTAAGTTGATTTGGTGTTTCAGATGATTCTAAGGTAAGATTCGTTAAATTAGGAAGGTTTTGTGCCATTTTTTGGCTACAATGTAAATTCTGACAGCTATTAGACAGCTGTTGTAGTTGATGAGTAAGGGATTTAAAAGCTTCAAACGCTTTATTTTGATTCATTGCATCTTGTATTGCATTTTGAAGTGCTTGATTGAATAATGAATTCCAAGATTTATTTGCATATGCACTCTTTGTTAATGTTTCGAGTGATAAGTTCATTTTAAGATTATCTTTTTGTTGATTGAATTTATCGAGCAATGAGCTTCTTAAGTTAGTTCCATAATATTGATCTAAGACGTCTGCTAGATTAAAATTATGCTCGAATGAAGAATTATTCAAAGAATTATTTATGACTTTATCTGTATTAAAATTGGGGGCTTCTCCTAATGTTTTAGCAGCATTAAATAGTTGGTCTAAATTATTTATTTGATTTTGTAAATCATTCTTTAACTTTTGCAGATAATCTTTAGATATTGCATTGGTTTTATCAAGGTATTTGATTGTTTGAATTAAATCCTGTACGTTTTCTGATGTTATAAGTTGTTCTAAATCTTTGGAAATGTCTTTATTGCTAAGAGCTTTACTAGCTAACTTTTCCCAAGATCGTTTTGAATTTTCTTGGATTAAGTCATTTAATCCTAAAGAATTACCTGCCTTTAAATCCTCAGGATCTAAGGAGTTAATTTTATGAATAAGCTTTTTTTTTGCTTCTTCAAGCAATTTTTCAAATGAATTTATTTCTTCTCTATATAATTCAGAATCATCGCTAAAAAAATTAAGAGCTGATGCGATTAAGTCTTCATTCCTCCTTTGGTTTAATGCTTCCATGAAATTTTCCATTTCTTCAATCAAGTTCGCATCAATAAATTTAGACATCTCAATTTCATCAACTAAGTCTTGAATTCGATCCAATTCTGATTTTAAATCAGAATCTAATATTTCTTTTTCAATCTCGACTAGATCGTCATCATTAAAAAAGGAATTCATAAGATTTTTTTTATAATTTGGAAATAAGACTTCGAAAGCGATCTCTTTTGCTAAATCTTGATTATCCGGAAATGAAGTAACAGTACTAATTTCAATAAAGTCATTTGGTGTTACATATCCCTTCCGATAATATCTCGAAACCACTAATTTCGGAATAGATAAAACTTGTCTTGAAGATGGAATTTGAACAATATCGGGATGATTTCTCATCCTTCTTATAAATTCTACTGCGAATTCACATGGATTCTCGGGAAAAACACCCAAAAAATTAACCCCCTAAGGTTTTGTGTATAATACTTTCAATAATATTTTCAACTTTTACCCCTGGTTTAGGTTTAATACTTCCTAATAACACATTTTTCGCAATTTCTGGTAATGCTACATAAATTGATTCTTTTTCTTTAATATCTTTCTTTTCAATTTGTCTTCTTCTACCTAATAATTTTGCCATAGCAATTCCTGCTCTTATTGACGCGGGGATTTCAATATCAACTTTATTTTGTCTTGTTTCTTTAATAACAGAATATATCAATTCCAATTCAGATTCTTCAATAATAAATTGTTCAGGTAAATTTATTCTTATAATATCTAACTCTGTTGATTTATCTGGATAAGTTAATTTAATCCAAACCTTTATTCTATCTTTTAATGCTTCTGATAAACGATGTGTTCCCGAAAGTTCTTCAGGGTTCATTGCACATATGAAAAAGAAATTTCTATCCGCCTTTATTCTCCCTAAATGGGGGATTCCAATGGAAGCTTCCTCTAACGGCTCTAGTAAAGTATTCTGTGAATACTCTGTCGCTCTATTAATTTCATTTGCTAAAAAAGTTCCACCTTCAAGCATAGCGTTCAATAATGGCCCAGGATTAAAAGCTTCTAACACAAATCCCTTTTTTAACGTAATTGCAGGATCAAAGGACCCAACAAAATGTGATGGTTTGATACTCTCATCCATAGTCAACCAATTAAAGCTTTTGTTCTTATTTTCTTTCGCTCTAAGACTGGCAAAATATCTACATAAAATTGTCTTTCCTACTCCAGGGGGCCCCACTAACGCAGGAAATAAACCAGTTGCTTCAGCATCCCTTAATAATTCAAGTGCTTTGCCATATTGGCCTGAAAGAACTATCTCTATTTCTTCTTCAGATATATCTTTAATTAAATGTTGATTAAATAACTCCTCAAAATTTTCCTTATTTATCATGATAAGTTCTCTACAGCATGTTTTAATCTTCTTACATGAATATTAAGTACTAGATAATATAAAACTTTAAAGTTAATAATTAAAAGATATTATAATTTCTTAGTTTATTCTAATTTTTTTACCCAAAATTCCTATTCTAATAAAAAAATGATAAAACCATATTTTCAGGAAAAAGAATTCAGTCTCTATCATGGGGACGCTTTAAAAATCATAAATCAAATGCAAAATACTAAGTTTGACTTGATTTATGTTGATCCACCTTATTTTCTCTCTAATGACGGCATTACATGCAAATCAGGGAGGATGGCTTCAGTAAATAAAGGTTTTTGGGACAAATCTATGGGATTTGATGAAGATGTTAAATTTATTGATTCATGGTTGAAAGCCTGTAAAAAAGTTTTGAAAGAAAATGGGAGCATTTGGGTTTCAGGTACATTACATAATATATATAAAGTTGGATATCTCTTGGAGAAAAATGAATTTGATATAATAAATGATATTATATGGTTTAAACCTAATGCCCCACCAAATTTATCCTGTAAGTATTTTACTCATAGCCATGAGATTGTTTTATGGGCTCGGAAATCAAAAGAATCACATCATACTTTTAATTATGATGAAATGAAAATTTGGAATAATCCTAAAGATAAGTTAAAAAATACAGATAAACAAATGAGGAGCGTTTGGTCAATTCCTCTAATTCCTAAAGAAGAAAAAGAATTTGGAAAACACCCCACTCAAAAGCCATTAGAATTATTAAATAGAATAATATCCTCATCTTCAAATGAGGGAGATTTAGTTTTAGATCCTTTTGCAGGATCATGCACTACAGGTGTGGTATGTAGTATTTTAAAACGAAGATTTATTGGAATAGACTCAAATAAAGAGTATTTAGATGTAGCTATTAAGCGATTTAAAGATAATAAGAAAAGAAGTCTATTATTCGCTCCCCAAAATAAAAATCATTTAATGAAATATATTTAAACCTTTTATGTGTAGGGATTTCCTTTAAAAAAAATAATAAAAATGTTTATTATAAGCGACAATTATATTTTTTATTATTATCTTTTATTATTGATAACACATGGGGATATAAATGCAATCAAAACAAATAGCTATTTCCAATTATAAGGAACGTATATCTAGAATGACAGATAAGTTAAATCACGCACCACACGAAATTTGTATTGAAAGGGGTAGATTATTCACAGAATCTTATAAAAAAACTAAAGAAGAAGACCCTGTTATTAGATTTGCAAAAGCAATGCACTATTATTTAACAAATATGACACTCAAGATATGGGAAGACGAATATATTATCGGAAACAGATGTACAAAATATGTAGGAACTCCTCTGTTTCCTGAAGCGAGAATAGATACAATAGAGCAAGATTTGGATATGTATGATACTCGTCCTATTCAAAAGTTATTTTTAACTGAACTAGAAAGGCAAATTATAAGGGAAGAGCTAATTCCTTATTGGAAAAATGAAGAAATTACAGTTCAAGAGCGATTTCAATCATATTTAACCCCTGATATTAAAAGTATAATGGAAAAGCTTGTATTTGCTGTAGATGTGGAGCTCTCAAGCGGAATAGGTCATTTTTTTCCAGGTCATGAAGTTATATTAAAACATGGTTTAAGCAGCCTAATTCAAAAAACAGAAGCAAATTTAGAGAGATATTATAATAATAGAGACAAAAAGACCTTTTTTGAATCGGTAATCATTCTATTGAATGCTGCTCAAAAATTTATTAAGAGATTCTCAAGTTTGGCAAAGGATATGGCAGAAAAGGAGGAAGATCCCCTTCGTAAAAGGGAATTAATGGAAATCTCTGAAAATTGTAATAATATCTCAGAAAATCCACCAGAAAGCTATGAACAGGCTCTACAATTAATTTACTTCACTCATTTAATCTGTGGTCTGGAAGATGGTGGTTTTGCGATTTCAATTGGGCGATTAGATCAATATTTATATCCTTATTATTTGACCGATATAAAAGAGGGAAGAATTACAAGAGAAAAGGCTCAGTTTCTTATAGAATGTTTTTTTATTAAACTCTCAACTCTATGGAACTATGTTATTTCAAAGGGTGTTGTAGCTGTAGAAGGTCCTCCTATTGCTGAGAATGTAGTAATTGGAGGACTGGATCGTGAAGGAAGAGATGCATCAAATGAATTATCTTTGATTATATTAGATGCATATACTCATATTAAAACGGTACAACCTACTTTTTGTGTTAGAATTCATCAAGACACATCTGACGCTTTTCTTTTAAAGATTGGTGAATCAATAAAAAAAGGGACTAGTATTGCTTTACTTAATGATCAAGTAATGATACCTGGTCTTGTTAATCAGGGTTATACTCTGGAGGATGCTCGAGAGTATGCTCCAATTGGTTGTGTTGAACCTCAACATCCCTTTAAATCTTTTGGTTCAACAAATGCAAATCAATTTAATATTGTTAAGTGTTTAGAGTTGACCTTAAATAACGGGATTGATATGATTTCTCGAAGGGAATACGGAATTAAGTATCAAAATAGTATTAATTCATATGAAGATCTTTGGGAAGCATTTAAGGGTCAGGTAAGATATTTCATCAATTATATGATAAAAATCATGTTTTTTCTTGATAAAGCAATAGCTGAACTTACACCTCAACCATTTTTATCAGCAACTATAGATGACTGTATTGATCGTGGATTAGATGTAACAAAAGGGGGAGCTATTTACAATTTTACTGGACCTCAATTAATTGGATTAGCTACAGTCTCAGATAGTCTTGCTGTGATTAAAAAAGTGGTTTTTGAAGATAGAATCCTCCCGTTTGAAGATTTAGTTCAAATGCTTGGAAAAAATTACAAGGGTGTTTACCAAGGAAAAAAAGGGGTAGAATGGCGGGAATATTTTATAAATAAAGTACCGAAATTCGGTAATGATAATGATTATGTCGATCAAATTGCGATGGATGTGGCAAAATTCTATTGTGAAGAAATTTCTAAGCATTCTAATTATCGTGGAGGAAAGTTTAATCCTGGAATTTATTCTACAACTTTTCATTTAGCATTTGGTGTTTTCACTGCTGCGTCTGCTGATGGTAGGAGAAAAACAGAACCGCTTTCGAATGGTCTTTGCCCTACAAGTAATATGGATAAAAATGGACCAAC
>JBHLNR010000311.1:0-2679 GCA_048941385.1 Promethearchaeota archaeon | reverse complement strand
ACTGTGCCATTATCATTGAAATATGTCTCTATACCATTATTTAATGTATACCACATATAATCTACACCGTGGGGATCCCAAATTTCCACATTATAGTCAGGAGCCGTAGCTCCAAAAAGATCAAAATTATTTGGAGAATTAATTACAATTACGGGAAAAATACTGTCCTTTCGAACTACAACTTCCGAAAAACCAATGTTTCCCCAAGAATCATTCGCAAAAAATTGTATTGTGACTGTTCCGTTTCCCATCTCATCCCATCTCGTTTCACTAATAGTAGTATTTGTAGTAAAAGTTGTATTAATTGTAGTTACTGTTCCATTAAGCAGTCTATACCACATTTTATCGATATCCACATTATCATTGACTCTTACGTTGAAATTTGGAGCTAAATCTCCAAATATATCATTTTGATTTGGTGAATTGATTGTTATATTCGGAGGTATTTTATCAATTGCTATAGGAGCGCTAATTGTATAAAATGAATTGGGATTATATTGATTGTTATATTCTGTTTGAATCCAACTAGAGGTTTTTATTCCTGACAATACTCTAACTTCATCAATTACACCATTAAAACCTCTTCCTCCGCCCATAAAATCACCGATATAGAGCGATTGTGCTGCATCATTATTTGCACTCCCAGCGGGGGTGACATCCTCCCAGCCAGATTTTCCACTCTGGTCTACACCATTAATGTAGAGCTTAGGATCGTTTGATGCCGAATTATCATCATAAGTTATAACAATGTGCTGCCATTGATTAAGCACTATTGTGTTATCACCGCTCATCCAAAGTCCCCTACTGCTGCTAAAATCGCGATAAAATAGTAACTGGTTATACCATGGGGAAGCTCCACCATCAAGGCATACAACCCATCCATTTGTACCTGATGTAGCACTAGATTTATCTAAGATTCGACCGTATTCATTTCCACCCCATCCTTCGGGATAAATCCAAGCAGATACGGTTGCTCCTCCGTTAAATATATTATCAATACTCGAGTCGGATCCCATATTCGAATTGTCAACATCATAATAATCTCTCCCACCTGCAATAAAAGCTGAAACATCATCAGGACCAGGCACAGAATTTGTGCCATCATTGTTATTTGCTGTTGAATCTAACAAAGTTGTATTTAAATGCCATATTCCTTTATAATCTGTACTCCAAACTCCTTCAGGATTCTGTCTTGAACTCATGGTTGAATTGCCATAGTACATATAGATTATAGTATCTGTAGAGGTTGAAAGCGAAGGAATTTTAACCCATGCTGTTAAATGAGCATGAGTTCCATTAAAATTTTGGTTAAAAAGTTCTATTTCATGATCTAACCAACTTGAACCATTAGAAAATGAAATATCGTCTCCGTCTGCTTGCACATCTGTATATAAATCAGAATCATTAATAGAAATTAGCAGTGGAAAATTACTAAGATCATCAGCAACTTTTGTATGATCTATTGTTATTTCTTTGTAATAATTAAAATGATTTGCATTTGGAGGATTTGAAAGCTTAACTCTTGAATCTATGTCATAATTAATTTCATTCTTATCATTGGTAAAATCATGAACTTGAATATCATAATTCACCCAAGAAATCATTAAAATTGAGCTTAATATAAATAAGATAAATAAAATTCGCTTTTGATGTCTATTTTCTTTCAACCCAAAACCCCTTTTTCCTTTTTAAAATATATTCTTTTATAGAAATAGTACAGTTATGTAAAAAAATAGTGTTTAACATATTTAAATCAATGTAAACATTGATGATCCATTGCCAATTTTGGTATATCTACCCTAAATTTAAAAATGAAATTTTTCTCCCTTTCTTTCTTAAAAATCACATCTTATTAATCATCAGCCTACCTAAAGCTTCAAAAATTTCCTCTATATTCTCACCGGTTCTCAGCTTACACTCTATATACCCATCTGTCCCTCTTGATTTTGCCACTTTAATGCCTTCAAGCGCGGATACTTGTCGTTCCTCTTCAAATTCCGGCACAAGTCCTACAACTATTATTGGAAAGGTATCTAGTCCTGAATTATATCCTTTCCTCATCATCATCAACCAATCATCTATATTTGCTAAGGTTTGATGCTTGGCTGCATCATAAATAAATAGTACACCATTTGCTCCTCGAATGTAATTTGGTAATAGAGATCTAAATCGTTTTCCGCCATCGAAATCCCATACATTTAATTTAATCCTTCGGTCCTCAATATCAAGGGTTCTAACTAGAAAATCAACCCCAAGTGTCATTTTAAAATCTGGTAGGAACAACTTATTTAGATATCTATGAGCCAATTGTGTCTTTTCCTCAGGATCACCTATTAATACAACCTTTAATATCGCATCATAGCCCTCTCTCTGAATTAGACTTTCAATTTCTCGTCTTCTTTTTTCAGGTATAAAATTCTGGATTCTTTTATAAAACCATTTAGGGACGTTAGTAGAATGAAAAATATTGTTAGCTATACTTTTTATTATCTCTGGATCCTCTAATATAGTATTCAATTCTTGGTGATTCAATAATTTTAGATATCTTTGATTTAATAAATAAGAAACCACCGAAGAATAGCCACTCTTAAGTCTCAGTATGATCTCTTCTTTAAATACCTTTTTAGCTAAAGGATCCCCCGCCTGGACTAGTCTTTTCAATAAGGGAAACGCTAAATT
>JBHLNR010000310.1:0-2700 GCA_048941385.1 Promethearchaeota archaeon | reverse complement strand
AATTATTAAAGAAGAAAGGATTTTATCATTATGGATAGTGTTATTGTTTTAGATTTTGGAGGACAATATGCACACCTGATAACTAGGCGGATTAGGGATTTAGGAGTATATTCTGAGATTTTGCCCTATGATGTGGATATAGGTAGGCTTAGAAAGAAGAATCCTAAAGGTATTATATTATCAGGGGGGCCGGGAAGCATATATGAAAAAGATGACCCTAAGTTAGGTAAAAAATTCTTTCAATTTATAAATAAGATGAAAATCCCTGTATTGGGAATTTGCTATGGCCATCACTTGATTATAGATGCTTTTGGAGGAAAAGTAAAACTCAAGGAAAAAAAGGAATATGGCAGAACTATACTTTTTATTCTTAAAAAGGATGATATTTTTGACTCTTTGGATAATGAAGAAATCGTTTGGATGTCTCACGGGGATCAAGTGATCACCTTACCAGAAGGATTTGAAGTATTAGCTAAAACAGAAACTTGTCCCATTGCGGCTTATGCAAATGAACATGAATCATTATATGGTGTTCAGTTTCATCCTGAAGTGGTAAATACTCCTAACGGAAATAAAATTTTGGAAAATTTTGTTTTTAAAATAGCTCAATGTAAAAAAGAATGGAAAGTTGAAGGATTAATTGATAAACTTATTAATGATATTATAGAAAAAGTAGGAGAAAATAACAAAGTCATATTAGGGCTTAGTGGGGGAGTGGATTCTTCAGTAGTAGCCGTATTACTTCATAGAGCTATTGGTGATCGACTTCATAGTGTTTTCGTCAATAATGGATTGTTAAGAAAAAATGAAGAAATCGAAGTACAAAAGACTTTTAAAAATCAGTTAAAGTTCAAGAATTTTCACTATGTAGATGCTGAAGAATTATTTTTAAGTAAACTTAAGAATGTTGATGACCCAGAAGATAAGCGCAGAATCATCGGTCGTACTTTTATAGATGTTTTTGAAAGAAAAATGGTTGAACTCGAAAAAATAGAGCCTAATATAAGATTTCTTGCTCAAGGGACAATTTATCCGGATCGTGTTGAAACCAGCGCCACAAGTAATGTTTCTGCAAGAATTAAATCTCATCATAATGTGACTTTACCTGATAAAATGAAGTTAGTTGTTATTGAACCTCTCAAGGATTTATATAAAGATGAGGTTAGAAGAATTGGTATTAAACTTGGCATTCCAAAAGAAATTATCTTAAGACATCCATTCCCAGGACCGGGATTAGCAGTAAGAATTGTTGGTCCTGTAAATAAAGCGAAGCTTGATATTTTAAGGGAAGCAGATGAGATTTTAATTTATGAGATTAGAAAAGCAGGTATTTATAACGATTTATCGCAAGTTTTTTGTGTATTCCTACCTATAAAGACTGTTGGTGTAATGGGAGATTTTCGCACTTATGAATATATATGTGCAATCAGAGCAGTTGAATCGATAGATTTTATGACTGCAAATTTTGCTAAGTTAGATTGGGATCTGTTAGAGAGAATTGGTTCGAGAATCATTAATGAAGTTAAGGGAATAAATCGAGTAGTCTACGATATCACAAATAAACCCCCAGGAACCATAGAGTATGAATAAAATTCCTTCCTAATTGCCTTAAATCCTTTATGAAATCTAGTAAAGGTTTTTATTTTTTCCAATTTTAACAGTATTGATTATTATGACAGAAAAAGAAATCGCATGGGATTTAACAGAGATTTTCTCTGGTTATGATGACCCTAAGATAAATGAAAGTATGGATAAGCTTGCCAAGGATGCCAAAAAATTAATTAATGATTATAAGGGGAAAATAAACTCAAAAGAATTTACCTCCGAAAAACTTTTAGAATTATTCATAAAACAGGAAGAATTTCAAGCGAATGTTGGAGAATTAGACCTCTATAAGAATAGATTATACAGTGCAAATATGACTATTCCAGAAAGCGAAGCATTAAAGAATCGTATTGAAGATTTTACTACTATATTATCAAAAGATCTGGCTTTTTTAGAATTAGACATTGCTACATTTGTAAATAACAATAAGGAAATCGTGAATAACCCAAGATTCTCCAATTATAAACATAGTTTAGAAAAGATTCTCAGAGCGCATCCACATTATTTATCTGAAATAGAAGAGCAAATAATTTTAGAAAAAGATCAGTATGGTGTTAAAGCTTGGAGTGATTTACAATCAAAATGGTTGAATACAAGAAAGATCAAAGTAAATGTTGAAGGTGAAGAAAAAGAATTATCCTATGGAGAAGCAAATGCTTTACTTACTCATCCAGATAGAGATACAAGAATTTCTGCTAATAAATCTATTTATGGCTTACTCGGGAATGAAGAAATTGTATTTTCTTCAGCATTAAGAAGTGTATGTAGTGACTGGTTTAATAATTCTAAAAGACGAAAATATGACAGTCCAATGCATGATAGTTTATTGGTAAATGATACAACCCAAGAAATTGTCGACAATTTAATGAAATCAATTGAAATTGGTGTAGGAGTATACCGTAAATACCTAAACCTTAAAGCTAAAATTTTAAATCTTCCTAAATTAAATTGTGCTGATGTTCGTGCCCCGCTCCCTATAGCACCGCATAAAAATTATTCTTGGGATCAAGCTAAAGAGCTTGCGATTCAAACATATGATAAGTTTGATGAGGAGTTCAGTAATATAGTAAAAGATATGTTTGATCGAAATCATAT
>JBHLNR010000137.1:0-10761 GCA_048941385.1 Promethearchaeota archaeon | reverse complement strand
AAAATCAATTATTTTATCGCCTTCACTTGAGTTCTCGTTTCTTAATTTCTCGTTTTCAAGTTCTAGATGCTCTAGATCTTCATCAGCTTTAGCCAATTCATCATTAAGTATTTCTATTTCTTTTTGAAGTTGCAGGATTTCATCATCCCTTTCTTTTAAGGTATTCTGGTCTACAGAAGTTGAAGTTAATTTTCTAATTTCATCTTCTTTTAATTCTATTGTTTTTTCTAGGGTTTTAGCAATATCATCTTTAGTCCTTAGGGAATTCTCTAGTGTATTAATTTGTTCATCTTTCCATTTTATAGAATTTTCAAGAGTTTCTATTTGTTCATCTTTTATGCGAAGTAGATTTTCTTTTGTTGTTATAAGCTTCTTTAATTCGTACTCATCCATACTAATCTAAAATTCCTTTTTATATTAATCATACTAAAATTCCTATTTATATTATTTACTATAACAAGCAAAGATTAAAAATTTATGATTTCAAAATCTTTTTCATTATCTTTTTTAATAAAACAGTCTGAAGCTTTGAGTTTATCTGGCAAGGTTACACCGTCATCAATAATACACCAGTCTAAAACACAGGATTTCCCTAAAGTAATATTATTATATAAAATAGAGTTGGTTAATTGAGAAAAATCCCCTAAATTGCATGAGTTGCCAATGATAACATGAGGACCTAATGTAACATTATCCCCAATTAAGTTCTGATTACCAATTTTTAACGGTTCTAAACAGTTTGGTTTTTTCCCTTCAAATGGACTCAAATTTAATCCAGTTAAAAATCTCTTGTTCATTTTAATAATATCTCGTAATGAAGTTAAGTGAAATTTACCGATGTTATCAGTTGTAATTAAAGGAGAAACTATTCTTATCCCCCGAATGTCTAGGTTATTCAAAAAAGCATTTTTCAAAACATCTTGAAATTCTTTCTCTCCACGCTCGGAAATTTCTAAATTCTCCATAAATTGCATAATTTTCTTGTTTGTTAGATACAATGGTAATGAATAATACATACTCATAATTTGGTGTGGCTTCGGTTTCTCTATTATATCAATTATTTTTAAACCTTGATTTGCATCGACATCTTTACTTAGGTCGGAATCCCTATCTAATTTTACATTTCCATGGCTTCTTGCAATTTCTAATTCATTTGATTTCATTAAACTCAAAACTATATCGCAGTATTCATAGAGCTTGTACATTTTCCACAGTTCGGCTTTAGAAACGATTATATCTGCAGCGGTTATAAAGAAATCAGTAATGTCTCTATATTTCCTTAAGATTTTTTTGAAAGTTAGGGCAATAGCATCGGCCATACCTGTTGGTTCTTTCTGTTTGACTAAAATTGTTTCAATATCTTTTTCCTTTAATATTTCTTTAATGAGAAATTCTTTTTTATATCCTAAAACAAAACAAAATCTATTGAAACCCGCTTCTTTAAAGTTGGAGATTATTCTGGATAATAAGGTCTTTCCATTAATATCAATCAAAGGTTTAGGGATCTTATTAGAGAAAGGTCGTAATCTTGTAGCAAATCCCGCAGCTAATACAATCACACAGGTATTTGATTTTGATTCCATATACATTCTAATTATTATTACTCAATTATTAGACTATCTTTTTATGTGCAAATATATAATATAGAATCATGGAAGAACAAGATAAGATCCTTCAGGAATTAGAATCAGATGTTTCCGAAATCATTGAAAAAGAACTTGAATCGACACCTGCTATATTAGGAATTAATGTTGGAACTCCTGAAGGCACTAAAATTGCAAACAGTTTTAAAAAGTCGATAAAAATGACAACTGGGGAGATTACAGCAGCTAACAGTAGTTTAGTCTTCCTATCGTCTAAAATGCTAAAAGATTCTCTTAACCAAAATGTGGCATATAATTTAATCACTGGTAAAGATCGAATTGTCTTATCCATACTTACTGGAAATATTACAATGATTGCTTATTTAAATCGAGAATTAGCTGAACTTGAAGGATTAGATACGCACATAAATAGGTTACAGAAATTAGCTTTACAAATTTCAGCAATTATTCAAACTTCTGATATACTTAAAGAGGAGATATTCAAAGGATTGAAAAGAGCGATTCCTAACACATTAGTACTTGCTATAATAACCAAAGATGGATTACCGATTAAAATTCAATCAACGATGCCTGAACCAATTCTTTCAGCAATGATCGCAGCACTGTATAACTTATCAGGAGTATTGTTAGAAAGCGGAATGGAATATTCAATAATTGGTGGGGAAAATGGATCTGTTATCATTCACGATTTAGATTCACAACGAATATTAGCACTAGCTGTTCCAGAAGCAGACGAGAGAAAATTAGGCCAAATAATCGCAAAGATCAAAGCAGTTATCCAATAATCTCATTTATTTTGTCAACAATCTGTAAAGCTTTATCGTATGATTCTAATTTTTCTTTAGCTTTAACTAAGATAGTGCAAACAGGTTCTCCTTTTAATATCTTTTTAATTGGCTCACTTTTATCATGAATGTATTCAATTTGATTTATTTTTACCAGAGAGAGATTATCAATTTCTTTTGGTGAAAAATAAATAAATTTTGTAGTATATCCGCTAAATCTCTTTGAATTTATTATTCGTTTAACTTTGGTCCATTCATTTGGAAAAAAACTTTTGATATGCAAATCTAATAAATTTAAATCTAAACTTAATTCAGATGCTCTTATAGAGCCAGGGATTCGAGGATTAATTTCCATTAGAAAAGGGTGATGATCTTTTAGAACAAAATCAAATCCGTTAATTCCTTGCAAGTTTAATTCAATTGCTAACATTCTTGAAATTTTGGATATTAATTTTTCATCTTCTTTTGGTAAACTAGCAGGTACAATATTACCACAATACATAAACTCTCTGGGGGAGTTAAGAAATTGTTCTCCAATAATTTGTTGATTTATCGAAATAATTTCACATTCTTTACCATTTGATATAGTTGTACAACTAATAGGAATTCCTTCTATATATTCTTGAATTGCCCATTCTGACGGATTAAACTCTTTAAGTTTTAGAGTCTTAATTATAGCTAAAAATTCTTCAAGATTTTCAATCTTAAAAACATTTATCCCTCCTGCACTCCGTATTTTTTTAAGAATATATGGAAATTTAAAATCCTGCGCGGAATGTTCTAATTCACCATAGGAAACTGTAGAGGGAACAAGAATTTTTTTAGATTTTAAATAATTATATACTGATTCAATATTTCTAGCTTTTTTAATCGTATCGATATCATTATTTAAACTTATAATTTTACGTTTCCTGTTTATTGAATAATGCAAAATTTCTTCTCTTTCTTTATAAACATCGTCTAATCCACTTCCAATTATCAAAAAATCTACTTCTGGATGCTTATTCAACATTTTTGATGTTAATTTTAGAAATAATTTACTATACTGGTCTTTAATTGATTTATAATTAGTTTTATACTCTTTAATTAAGATTAAACTATCTTTCACATTTGGATAAAGATCCAAATCACCAAAAAAATCTATAGCAAAGACATCATATCCCGCATTCTTCAAAGAATATGCTAATGGTCGTGTATTGAATCCTACAACAAGTACTGAAGAGAAATGATCAGCCATTATATGATAAAAAAGATTAAGGATTTATAGCAATTATAGAATTTTTTTCAATTCTAGGATTAAGGAATTAGGGTTATATTTATTAAACCTATATATTTGAGCATTACCATATTTCTTGAAATTCTTCTTAATTTGATCTGCGGAATAAGTGTGGACACCAAGAGCGTGTGTTGCGTAAGATTTTTTTGGTTCTAAAACTACCATATGAATCTTTTGTTTTGATAATTTCTTGGTCAATTCTTTTAGTTCATTGGTAATTAAAGTATAATCTGTTTCAATTTGGGCAATTAGGTCCGGATACTTTACAGAAATATTCGCTCCACAATCACTGAAAATAAAAACAATAGGGATTATATTTCTATCCTTTAGTTTTTCAATTCTTATAAGTTCTGAAACCTTTTTTAATGCAGCTGCCATAGGAGTATATGATTTACCTTCAATTTTTTTTAATTTATTAACTGCTAATTTAAAATTAACTGTTGGTTTTTGTAATACAACAGCTTCTTTACCTCGAAATACAATTAGTGCAATTTTATCCCTTTTTCTGTAACCTTCACGGTGTAGGGATAATATTACATCAGTCATTTGTTTAATAACATAATACATTGATGCTGAACTATCTAATACGAAAAAGAGAGCTAATGGAGCACGATATTCATAAATTTTATCCATTAAATCATATTTATCAAAATGTATTGGGAAATCTATTTGTGTTTTGTTATATGCAATATTTTTTAGATAATTTCTTATAGTTGCGTCTAATGCTATAGACTTCGGTTGTTCACTTATAGGTGTCCTATATGAGACATACCTACCTTTTTGAGATGAGGAAATTTTTATTCTTCTTCCAATTCCTCTTCCCCCATAGTCAGAAATCTTCCGATCTTTTCTAATATTATCTAAGATTGATGTCATCTTTTTTTCCATTTGATATATAAAAGGCAATGACGTATTTTTAGCTTCAAAAAATCTTAGATCTTCATCAAAGGGAATATTTTTTACTTTCCATCCACCAGCAGGTTTAGGGTTCCTTTTTTTATTATCTGGATATTTTGGAGGTGGAAGCTTCTGTTCTCTTGATTCGGGTATATCCACTTTATCAGGATCTACGGATTGCCGCTTGAATTCTTTTTGCTCACCGTCATCATGTTTTAGAGGTCCTTCGGTCTCACGATTCGGTTGAAGTACATTTGTATCTTCATATGCTTCTTTTATTTTTCCGTAGACTTCAGCAATCTTAGATTTGATTTCTTCAGGAGTCATTTCATAGTGGAGTGATTGAATTCTATGTTCAAAAACTAGATCCATCGCAACATTTAAGTCCTCCTCGGCCATTACTTTCCTTGCATTTAAAGCAGCATGAGCTCTCGCACATCTGATAAATGTAATATCTGCTCTCTGAGAGAAGATTTCTAATTCACTTACTATTTTAGATACAAATTCATACACAGAACTAGGGATTTTTACTTCTTTTATAATTTTTCGGGCATTCAAGACTTGCTTTCTAAGTACCTCTTGTTCTTTTTCAAATCGCTTGATAAAAACTTTAGGATTATCATCAAAGTCAATAACTCTCTTAGTAATCTCAGCCCGTAATTCATTATCCCTTGGAGCTTGAATTCTGACCTCTAGACCAAGACGGTCAGCAATTTGTGGTCTTAAATCTCCTTCTTCTGGATTCATACTTCCTACGAGTATGAATCTAGATGGATGGGATACAGAGATACCCTCTCTTTCTATTATATTAACTCCAGAAGCAGCAGAATCTAAAAGAACATCAACAATATGATCTTGTAATAGGTTTATTTCGTCAACGTATAAGATGCCTCTGTTAGCTTTTGCCAATAATCCCGGATGCAATGCTCTTATTCCTTCAGTAAGAACTTTATCAATAGAGAGTGACCCACACACCATATCCTCTGTAACTCCCAAAGGTAAATTTACAAGCCACATATCCCTGAATTCGGTTTCAACTTTCTTCTTTTCCATTTTTTCCTTACAATTTTCACATAAGTCATCAATATCAGAATATGGATCGCATGAGAACTCACAACCTTTTATGACTTCGATTTGGGGCATTAATTCCACGAGACTTCGAACAGCAGTACTCTTTCCGGTACCTTGATGACCGGTCATCAAGATCCCACCTATTAATGGATCAATTAGGTTAAGAATTAAACCCATTTTCATCTTGTCTTGTCCAAGAATTGCCGTAAATGGAAAATTAAGTTTTTTCATATTATATGATGTGTATTTTAATTATTCTACAGAACGAATTTTTTAACTCTTAGTTTTCTTAAACAAAATAACGCTTAATCAAATAAAAATATATCAAAATTAAAAATAAGATGAACAATATTTTTAAGAATAATATTGTTAAAACTTTTTAGAGAGTTCTTTTAACTTTTTCCCTAACCCTGCTGTAGCCTCGCCCCACTTAGACAATATCTTTTCTACTTGAGGAACTATAGTTTCTCGTTCCTTAAACTCTAAATAATCTATAAATTCCCTTATAAATCCTATTTTTTTATTTGTTTCTTCTATAAATCTGCTAATTTCTTGATTCTGGTTTTCTAATACTTCCGGAATCCTGTGTGTTTCGCTACGACGGGTTAATGTTGATAAATATTCTTCAGTTCCTAATAATAAGGAATTTAATTGTTCTATACGGTCATCTACTACCTTTTCATATGTTTGAGGAACTTTCTCTTTTGGGAATAAATTAGTTGCATCAACAATAAATTTTTGAGTCAGACTAATTAGTTGTTCAATGCTCTCATATCCTTCAATTTTATAATCTACAGTATGATAAGACGCTTCTATTCCACTATTTACATTATCTAATCGAAATATCTTAAATCCAGGATCATTTTTCAATTGCTTATCTGGATCCCCTTTTTTATCTGCAACTTCAATTTGTCTTATGAGTCTTTGAGGATTAAAAACAAGTGAAATTGCTAAATTATTATTCTGTTGGTAAGATAAAGTAGTTTTGATATCTATATGTGACATCATGACTTTAAACCCAGGATGAGAATGCCACCAACCCACAACAAATTCAGGAGGATCTCTTGAAAAAGCCTCATCATCAATTATATAAAGTGATTCATAATCCTCATCTGACCATTTATATTGATCAATAACAGCATCTCTATCTAATTTTTGGTGCATTATAGGATAAGCTGAAGAGATTATAACATTATTTCCCTCATTACGCCCAGTAAATATGCCACTTACTTCAAGCCAATCGTCTTTAGGAATTCGGGCATTAGCAAATCGTACTGATGCGGCTACAATAGTTAAATACGCTTTTTTATTGATTATTACAGTCATTTTTCTATTCAGAATTGGGATTTTTTTAAAAAATGTTTTTTATAATCATTTTACAAATTAATACAATTTTATGTATTTATGTCTTTTTTATTCTAAAACGATCAATCATTAATTTACATTTTTGGACTATTCTATTCCAAAAAACTTTTAATTTTAGAAATAAAATTTAGTATGAGATCAATAATAATTTAAATTCAAAATTTACCATTATAATATTACTCAATTTAATTAAATATAATTTAAAAAGTGATAAAGAGTGACGGAAAGAGGATTCGAGCCACTAACCAGTCAATTAGGGGTACCTGGTACAAGTTACCGCATCCAATTGGGATTAATTAACGGTAAGTGGGCCTCTCGACTACTAAAAGGAAGAGATGTAATCGAATCATATGTTTATAAGGACGAAGATGTTGAAGGAGGATTTCCAAATCAAAACCTGATTGTTGGTTGGGTTTTACGTACAGTAGCAATTCCAAATATAAATCCTCATCAGGTTATGAAAACTACACAAGCTTTAGTTAAGCAGGCAATTCAAAAAAGAGAAGAAAGGAAATTTGTAGCTCCTATATCGGAAACAAGTGCTGTAGAGTTGAAAGAAGTACCACAAAGTGAATTGAAAAGACCACAGGTTCAAGGATGGGTGAAATCAGAGGAAACAAAAAGTCAACAAGAAATCGAAGAAGAACGAAGACAAGCTTTTAAAGCTACTGTGGCAGCAAGAAAAGAACAAGAGCATGCTGCGACATTAAAAACAACTAGACAATTACCATCTATCCCAAAAGAGGGGATGACTGAAACAGCATCTACAAGTTCAAAAGCATCAAGTTTTTGCCCACACTGTGGTAAGGATTTAGATTGGAGATTTTGTCCTTATTGTGGAAAACCATTACCACATGACTAAATCTTTAATATAATTTTCTTATTGGATTAAAATAAGAGAATTCAAAATTAAACCTTTTTAAATTTAATGCTTTTTATTCAAATATTTAAAACAATACAATCTATATATATATCATAAATTTGAAAAAACTAGTGAATTTAAAATGGGGAAAATAACCGATCAAAGTGTAGTTACAATCAAACCTCTTGCTTATTATAAGATGCTACTTCATGTTTTACGTTTTGGTTCAAAATATATTGAACATACGAAATTATCTGAAGTTATGGGTGTTTTAATCGGGCGTCTTGAAGGAGAAGATGAAATAAAAAATGTTATTATTGAAGATGTAGTACCTGTTTCTCATGGAGGCGCAATAGAGGTGAAATTTTCGGTTGAACAATTAGGAGCATTTGGAGAATTAGACACAAAAATATGGGAACAATATGGCGATCTTGGTTGGTTTTCTGTGGGATGGTATCATTCTCATCCAGGATTGGGTATTTTTTTTAGCGAGACTGACAAATATAATCAAATTTTTTGGCAAAAAAATCCAAGTGGTATAGGAATCGTATTTGATCACACATATCTTGATAAACCTAATGAATTAGGTTTTAGAGCATTTAGATTGAGCGAATCGAGATTAGATGATCCTTCATTAGCTTTAAAATCTAATTATCATGAAGTACAGGCTGTTGTTGAACCTCCTGACAATCTTGATTATTATTTCAAAATTATGGAATTAATAAATAATATTCACACTGGGGGTCCTCAAATTCTCGAGTTAAATGAAACTGTTGATTTATTTAGGGATGTTTTTATCCCTGAGGATGAACAGATAGGATCAAAATTACCTGAAATCCATTTTGATGAGATTTTTTCAACCTTAAAAGGAGGAATGGATAATTTCCTCGAACTATCAGTTAAACCAATGGTATATTTGCTAAACACTTGGGGTCAAGACATTGTCAATAAGTTAAATTTAAATAATTCAGGAATGCGGAATGATCTAAAGGAAATTAGAGATAAGTTGAGTAAAGAAATCAAAAGTTTGCAGCAATCTTTTAATTACGACTTACAGAATGATATAAAAGATTTGGATTTCTATGTTGATGATAAACTCGAGGAATTAGATAACGAAAAGGAGAAAATAAAAGAAATTATTCTCAAATCGAAAACAGAATATCCAAACCAAATTAGTAGTTCATTTCAAGAGGAAATTTTTAATCAACTTCTAAACAAAATTGAAGAGTTGTCAAATAGCTTATTAGAATATAATACAAATTTCTCAAATAACCTTTCAAATCTCAGCAAAGGAAGTATTGCCATAAAAAGTTATACAGATAAATATAAAGCTATAGATGAGTTAATTCAGAGCAATTTAACTACCTTACGGGAAAATCTATTGACATCTTTTAATAAAAAGTTGAATAAAATCAAAGGAAATTTTAATAATCTTTATAAAGAGACCAAAAATTATTTATCTGATTTAAAAGCAGCAATAATTTTATTAGAAAGCTCAAAGAATCCCATAATGAATAAAATAAATGCGCTACAGACTGAAAATAAAGATTTGCAGAAAACTATAAAGGATCTTAGAGCAGAAAATCAAGACTTATTAGGTAAAATAAAGAATCTAGAAAAAGGAGGAGAGTAAGGGAATTTGGCGTCAAATGAAAATAATAAAAGAAGAAGTGAATACAAGGTCATAATAAAAGCAGATGCATTTATTCGTATGATGACCCATGTTTTGAGATTTGGGAATGAAGTATTAGATGAAAGTGTAGAGGTAATGGGTGTTTGTCTAGGAACAATAGATGAAACCAATAATCAAGTCAATTTAATTAATGTAATTCCCATACAACATGGAATTCACGTTTCCACTGGTTTTACAAAAGAAGACATCGAATTGTTTACGGGATTAGTAAAAGAAAATCAAGAAAAAGATATGAAATTAGTAGGTTGGTACCTTTCACGACCAGGTTGGGGTCTAGATTTTACTGAAATTACAATTCAAAACCATAAGTTTTTCCAAACCGATAAAAATCCTACTGGGTTTGTAGTAATTTTTGATCATACTCTCATAGGTAAAGAACGAGATTTTGGATTTACTATCTATACCTTAAAAGAATATAAAAAATCAAATGAATATCTTGAAATCTCCTATGAAATAGAAATACCTGCTAACTTAGACTTCTTTAAATGGGTAAAGAAATTTATGGAAGATTCTCAGAGATTATCTCCAGTTATGATTAAAGAAATTAAGGAACAATCTTCAAGAGACCTTCAAGAAATCCCTGCTTCAACTGAGGACTTAATAGAAGAAAGTTTAAAAGACTATTCAGGGCAGGTTAATCATATAATTTCAGGATTTAATAACGGTTTTGAGAAATTACATGAAGCATTAGATGATACTTATAAATCTCAATTTGAATCGTGGATTAGTGAGGTAACTCAAGGAACCCTAGTGGGAATGAATCATATTAGCAGATCATTGAATCAATTGAAAAGTACACTTTCTGATGGCCTAAAGGATGTAACAAAATTCTTTAATAGTACATTTGAAGAAATTTCTGGTCTTTTTAAGAAAAACATTACTGAATATATCGATAATCGGGTTCATGATCAGAAGGAATTGAAAAATGAAATTTCTAATATTCTGAACTCAACTATAGAAGAATCAAAACTAACAATTAAAAATGAGATTGAAAACAAAGTTACCCCGTTGGCAGAAAAGATACAAGAGGCATTAACAGCTTTAGATATGACTTTAAACTCAAACGCTCAAATGTCTGCTTCGATAATGGATTTAACTACTTTAGCTTCAGATCGAGATAATGATATAAAAAATCTTACAAAAAGTATTAATGAACATCTAGAGACAGTTACTGCCCCATTTAAAGCACAAATTGATGGTAAATTTGA
>JBHLNR010000136.1:0-10776 GCA_048941385.1 Promethearchaeota archaeon | reverse complement strand
ATAAGTAATTGATTATCTTCAGTATCCAAAAGACAATCATTTGGAATGAATCTTTCACTAATGTTTAATCGTTCGACTACAGGATGTCTCCCCTCTTTAATAATTATTTTCGAGTCATCATTAACAATTGGTTTACAATAATTATATTTTTCAGCAATTTCGACAAAACAAGCCAATACATCGATTACTGCTATATTCCTCGCGGTTTCAAGGATATTTTCTGTTTCTTTTTCTACTTTATCACATATTTCATTAAAGATTTCATACTCCAAATTGTTAATTTGCTCTTCAGCATTCACAATCTTTTCTTCTAACTCTTTCAATTTCCTTGTGGTAAATCTCTTTGCATTTTTAAGAGTCGCTCTTTCTATATAATCCTCCGGAACCTTGGAAATTATTTGCACCGTTCTTAAGGTTATCTCAATATAATATCCAAGAATGTTATTATAACCAACTTTTAATCCCGAAGTTAGATTCCATCTTTTTCTCTGTTCTTCTTCATACTTCAAAACGTACTTCTTCCCATTATTAAGAATATCTCTTAGTTCATCAACGTTCTCATTAAAACCTTCTTTGATGATATTTCCTTCTCTCACTGTAGTTGGGGGATTTTCTTTTATTGCTCCCTCAATAAGTATCTTAGTTTTATCAAAAGCTTTAATATGATCTAAAAATTGAGAAATTTCAGGTATCTCTGACTTTGCTAAAATCTCTTTGATCTTTGGAATTTTTTCTAACGAATTTTTAACATTTATTAAATCTCGTGCGTTTGCTCTCCCAGAATAATTTAACTTATTAATGAACCTTTCGAGATCACCAAGAATTTTTAACTCTTCTCTTAATTCAGACCTTAAGAAGATATCATCTTTAAATTTCTGGACAATATTCAATCTTTCATTAATTTTGTCTATATCAGTTAAAGGTTGCAAAATGAATTTTCTCAACAATCGAGCTCCCATAGGGGTATCAGTATGATTAAATACATTAAATAAAGTAAAATCCTTACCTCTCTCCCATAAAGAATGAATTAGTTCTAAATTTCTCTGAGTTATGTAATCTAAATGTAAAATATTCTTTTCATAAAGAACATTCATTTTAAAAATATTTGGCACAATATCTCTCTGAGTTTCTTTTAGGAACGCCAAAAGTCCTCCAGCTGCTCGAATTGCTAGTTCTTGCTCTTCTAATCCAAAACTATTTAGGTTCGATACCTTGAAATGGCGGGTTAGAACATCATATGCTTCTTCATAGTTAAAAACATATTCCCCATATGGTTTTATTATTGCTTCAGTTAAATCAGTTAATATGAGAAAAAATCTTTCATCTTGTTTGAGGTCCTGAGGTATAATTACCTCTGCTGGATCAAACTGAGAAAGAATACTTAGCAATTTTTCTTGGGGATTTTCATCTTTAGAAGAATATTGAGCAGTTACAAATTCTCCCGTTGAAATGTCCGCAAAAGCAACCCCAAAACCTTTTCTTTCCTTAATCATTGATGCCAAATAATTGTTTTCACTTGCGCTTAGCATATTAGGCTCAATAATAGTTCCCGGAGATAAGATACGGGTTACTCCTCTTTTTACTATTCGTCCTTTTACTGTTGCAGGATCTTCTAACTGATCCACTATTACTACGGTTTGATTAAGATTCATGAGATTATTAAAATAATTATGACCCGAATGATGTGGAATTCCTGCTAATGGAACATCTCCCCTTTTCGTTAAAGTTATCCCTAGTAACTTGGAAATTCTTTCCGCATCATCATAAAAAAATTCAAAGAAATCGCCCATTCGATAAGCAATTAAATATTCTGAAGGAAATCTTTTACGAATGGAGTACCAATGTTTCAACATAGGAGTTAATTTCCTTTCATTTATTTCCTTCATTTTTAGCGGATTTAAGGGTTATATATCATTATTACTTCATATAATCAATTATATCAGTAATTTTATATTAACTATATTTGTTAAATTTTTAATAACAATAACAAAGAAGATAATTAGGTTTTTTATTATTCCTAAGACTCTCCCAAAATATCATGAAATATAGAAAGAAAATCTCTCTTTCTTATTTTAAGTGTTTCTCTAGCCATATGTATATTTCTTGATATACTTGAATTCTTCCTTTTTCATTCCATAAATCGTGAAGAAGTCCTGGAAATTCTTTATAGGTTTTATCTCCACTTCTTACTTTATCAAAGAATTCTTTAGTTTTGGAAGAATCTGCAATTTTATCTGAACCCGCTTGTAAAATTAACGCAGGACATAATAAGTTTGATGCATTTGTCATTGCCCATTTCGAAAATTGATCAAAATCTGTGGCGGATTTTACTGACATTACTTCAATTTTATTCTTATCAGCAACATATTGTCTTAATATTTTCAAATCACTCGTTAATTGATTTTGATCAACCACATAATCTAGCATTTTATTCGGCGAAAACTTGGTAATAGTTTTAGATATAGATTTTATAACCTTTTTACCGATTGATAATTTCAAATACATTCCTAATAATGGTGACGATACCAGTACTCCTGGTAATGTAGGATGGTTAATAGCAAAAATTAAACTAATTAAACCCCCAAAAGAATGACCCATTATAAAGATTTTTTTCTCCTTTGCAATTGTTTTGATGAAATCCATAAAAAGAAGTGTATCTTTTAAGACATGATCTATACTGTCTATATGTCCAGGTGTATTTCCTGTATTTTTTCCATGCCCTCTTAAATCAAAAGCATAAACAGCATATCCATTACCTGTTAAATATTCAGAAACGTTTTTTAATCTACCAGAAGTAGTTCCCCATCCGTGAAGGGCTATAATATAAGCTTTTATCTCCCCCGTATCAGGTAACCAACATTGATAGAACAACTTTTTCAATTCTCTTCCTTCAAAAAATCCAGTATCGTTTTTCATAATTACATCACATAGAGTATAGTTTATTATATCTTTTTCTGCTTATTATTATTTTTCTTGACGAATTTTTCATTTTCTTTTCATTTTCCAGTACGACGCATAGAAGAAGTTTAAAAAAATTTTATATTTTTCCATAAACTTCATAATAAAAAGTTATTGTGTAATTTGCTAAGGCTATTCATATGAAAGAGTCCGAAAATATAGAAATTATAATTCATGGAAGAGGGGGTCAGGGTGCTGTGACTGCTTGTGAAATAATTGCAGAAGCAGCATATTTAAGTGGAAATTTTGTTGACGTGCATGCTTATCCTTCCTTCGGGGCTGAAAGACGAGGCGCTCCAGTTCAAGCATATGCTAAACTTTCTAGAATGAATACTATTTGGGATAGAGCACAAATAGAAGAACCAAATGTGTTAATTATTTTTGATGAATCTGTTTTAAACCAAGAAATAGCCTCCTCACTTAAACAAGGTGGAATTTTTATTATTAATTCAGACAAGCCTCCTGAATATTTTGTTGAGAAGTATAAATTAAAAGACGAAACAAAGATAGTTGTGGCAGATATTAGCAAATTAGCACTAGAGAAAGATCTTACAATTGATGGAAACCCCGTAATCAATACACCAATCTTAGGATTACTTTCGAAAGCTCTCCCAGAATTGAATTTGGATAATTTAAAAAAAGTAGTTCTTAAACACCTAGGACAGAAAATTGGTACACTCAATTATGAGCTAATAGAAACGGGATATAATCTAGCTAAAATCTTGTAGATTGAAATTATTATCTACTTATTTAAGGGGTAATTTGAGAATAAAAGAACTTCCTTTACCTCTCCCTTCTGATTCTGCTCTTATAGCACCCCCATGTAGTTCAACAATTTCTTTTGATATAAATAATCCAAGCCCTGTTCCCTGAATATCAATATACTCTAGACCTTCTCCATATCTCTCAATCTTCCCAAACCTTGTGAAGAGGATACCCATTTCTTCCTCAGTTAAACCAATTCCTGTATCATTAACCGAAATTTCTACCCAACCATCTTTTTCTGACAGAATTATTGTAATCTTTCCATTTGGAGGAGTATTTTTTATTGCATTTAAAAGTAAATTTGTAATTACTTGCTCAATTCTGAGTCTATCTATTTCAATATGTAGATCGGGGGAAAGATCCATTATAAGATTTAACTCTCTTTCATGTATTAAGAATCTCATCTCATTTGTACAATCTTTAATTACTTCTGTGAGATTGATTGATTCTTTTTCTAGCTCAAGTTTATTATATTCTATTTTTGTAATGTCTAACAAATTATTCACTAGAATATTTAACCTTTTTCCACCTTTTTGGATCATTTGAATTAATTCTACTACATCATCTCCTAGTTTATCTTTAAACACATCCAATAGCAGTTCGGAACCTGCAAAAACAGAAACTAGGGGTGTTTTCAACTCATGAGATACTCTTGATATCAAATCTCTCCTTAGTTGATCTAATTCTTTAAGTTTCTGGATCTCTTCTTTTTTTAAAAGATCTGCCTCCATTCGTTTTGTTATATCATGTAACATAGCTTGAACCAGAGTTTGATTTCCTATTTTCACTAAAGACGCCTGAAGATTTACCCAAATTAAAGTTCCATCTTTTTTATATAATTGGATATCAATACGGTGTAATACTTCACCTTTTATAAACCGATGAAATAAATCAATTAAGATCGGAAGATAATCAGGATGAATGAAAGTAAGATCTTGAAATCTCTGTCCCTGTAAATCTTCTTTTTTATAACCCCCTATTGATTCAAAAGCTGGACTACAATCAACGATTTTTCCTTGTGAATTTATTAAAATTATAGCAAATGGAGAATCTTCAAAGATATATCTGTATCTTTCCTCTGATTCTCTTAATTTTTGTTCTGCCAGCTTTCGTTCAGTAATATCATTCCCAATCCCTAATATAGCATAAATTCTATTATTTCTTTTTAATGGAATCCCATAAGTTTCAACATATATGAATCTCCCATCTTTTGTTTTAAGCTTATATTCACTTCGTTGTGATTGTTTCCCTGTTTTTCTTATTTCATTTGTAACTCTAAGAGCTTTCATTAAATTTTCTTCGTCTAGTAAATCGATAAAGGAAATGTTTGGAATTTCATCCCGTCCAAATCCTAACTTTTTTAATGCGATGTCATTAGCATCCAAAAAATTTCCTCTGGCATCATTAACGTAAATTAGATCTAAAGAAAACTCAAACAAATCTTTATATTTTTCTCTTATTTCTTCCTTATTATATTTCATTGAATTTTCATATTTTATAGATTTTTTTAGATCTAATTAGAAATAGGCAATTTCATTGTAAATGTGCTCCCTTTATCCCTTCCTGCCGATTCCGCCCAAATATGTCCGTTATGTAAGTCAACAATTTCTTTTGAAATAAATAATCCAAGTCCTGAACCTTGAATATCAATAAATTCTAAACCTTCTCCATATCTCTCTATTTTTCCAAACCTAGTAAAGATTCTGTCCATTTCCTCTCGGGTTAAACCTATACCAGTGTCTCCAACTGATAATTCAGCCCAATCATCCTTTTGACACAAAGAAATACTTATTTTTCCATTGGGAGGTGTATTTTTTATCGCATTAGATAAAAGGTTTAAAATTACATGCTCAATTCTGATTTTATCAATATTTATGATTAATTCAACAGGAAGGTTGAGTTCAAGATCAATTTTTCGCTGTGTCATTAAATACATTAATTCATTTGAGCATTCTTTTATTATCTCACTTAAATTAGTATTTTTCTTTACCAGTTCAAACTTTTTATATTCAATTCTAGTGATATCTAAAAGATTATCCACTAAATATTTTAGCCTCGCCCCTCCTTTTTCAATCATTCTAATTAATTCTTTATATTCTTCTTTAATTTCATCTTCAAATAAGTCTAATAATAATTCAGAGGCACCACACACCGAAACTAACGGGGTTTTTAATTCATGTGATACTCTTGAAATTAAATCCTTTCTTATTTGATCTAATTCCTTTAATTTTTGAATTTCCTGTTGTATTAAAAGATCAGCCTTTTTTCGATCGGTTATATCGTGAAGAATTGCCTGAACCAAAAATTCCTCCCTTATCTTAACGAATGTTGTTTGATAATTCACCCAAACTAATTCTCCATTTTTCTTATAAAACTCTGCTTCAAATGAAGGTAAAGGAACACCTTTTATCAATTCTTTAAATCGTTCATTCATCAATGGTAGATATTTTGGATGAATAAATGCAAGTTTTCTAAACTCTTGACCGATTAACTCAGGTATACTATATCCTAATAAAGTCTCAACAGCAGGATTACAGTAAACGATTATTCCTCTTTGATCAATAAGTGCTATTGAAAATGGAACAGATTCGAATAAATTACGGTATCTGCTTTCAGATTCTTTTACTTTTTGCTCTAGTTCAAATTTTTCTGTAATATCTGATATTAAGCCTTGAATTTTAGTCGGTTCACCCTCTATGTCTTTTATTAAGTGAGAATTTAGCTGTATAACAATACTTTGCCCATTTTTCTTCTTAGCATGTACAATATAGTTTTTCATAAATCCAATTTTTTCTAACTCAATTAAGTATTGATCACGCTCGTGAGGATTTTGCCAAAACTGTTTTACATTTATATTCAATATATCTTCTTCTTGATTAAATCCTAATAACTTTTTAAATGCGGGATTGCAACTTATTAAATTCCCCTCCCAATCTATTTGATAAAATCCTAAATCTAAATTGTCAATCATACTTCGATACTTTTCTTCAGAATCTTTTAGTTTTAGTTCAGATTGCCTACGAATGGTGATATCGCGAACCTCTCCTTGGATTAATTTTTTTCCACCAATTGTAAAAATACTCGCCGAAACTTCTGCAGGAAAAATATCTTCATTTTTTTTCTTAAAGTATATCTCAAACCGAACAACCCCTTTTTTGGCGATCTCATTAAATGCTTTTTTAGATTCTGCAAGTTCACTTGAAGGATGTAATTCACTAATGTTCATAGACAAAAATTCCTCTCTTGTGTATCCAAACTGCTCTAGTGCTTTTTGATTAACATCTAATATGTTACCCACAAGATCATGTACAAAAATCCCATCATTAGAATGCTGGAATAGAGTAATATATTTTTCCTGAGATTCTTCTAATTCCTTTGTTCTCAATCTAACTTTTTGAGTAAGTTCAATTTTAAACTTTTCTTCTAAATCTTCTTCTTTCTTTCTTTCAGTTATGTCTCGTACAATTCCATAGAAACCTACTTTTTTCCCCTCAGAGTTATATTTTAAATAAATAGATTCTTCAAAAAATGCCTTTTCTCCATTTTTTCTAATCGCCGGAAATTGAAATATATTCTGCCGAATTTCAGTCTTATACACCTTATTAAAAGTTTTGAATATTAGATCACTCGTTTTTTCGTCATTAAGAATTCTATAATTTAAATTTAGCATTTCTTCTCTTGAATATCCAAGAAATTTACATAATGCATCGTTGGCAAATATAAAATTTCCTTTTAAATCAACTTCATAATATCCTTCTTTAATGCTTTCAATTATACTTTGATATTTATCTGCGGATTCCTTTAATGATAGTTCATTGAATTTCTTTTCTGAGATATCTCTTGCAATTAAGAGAAATTGTTTCACACCTGTTAAATTTTCAATAGATCTAATCTTCATTTCAAACCATTTTTTCATACCCTCTTTATCAATTATTTGTATATCAACAAAATTCTCGTCTTTATCGTTAAGGTTATCAACTACTTCCTGGATCTCCTTTAAATCTTCGCTAGAGATAAATGAACTGATATTTTTGTCAATTAAATCTTCATTTGAATAACCTAAGTCTTGTGAAAAGACCTTTTCATTTAAAAATTCAATTTCGAGTTTTTCATTTAAAATACAGATTAAATCTTTTACCTCATTAGATATCATTGATAAAATTTCGTTAGATATTATCATATTTAACCCTTAGTTCCTTATTTTTTTAAATTAATCCTTTAAAGAGACATTAAGCTCTTAAACTAATGCAAACTTGCGAGGTTGTACTATTTTTAACTATTAGACTAATGAAATATTTAGTATTTATTTTTAATTTAAAAGAAAACATTATCCAACTTGCACAATTTCTTAAATAATCTAAATACTCTTCTATTAGAATCGTTATATTTATAAATCACAACAATTAAAAATTTGGATAATTTGATTTTATACAAGAATCTGATTTTATATTTAGTTTGAGAAAGAGATGACAGGATCAAAAAAAAAATTTCAAAAAATTTTAGGCTCTGTTCAAAAACCAGTTATCGGAGAAGCAGGTCAAACAGGAACATGGAGCTCTAAAAAGCCCGTAATTGATCTGGAGAAATGTATACCCGTTAAATCAGGTAAACTTAGTTGTTTTAATTGTTGGTTATATTGCCCAGAAGCAGTGGTTTCTAGGACAATTCCCCCACAAATTGATTTTAATTATTGTAAAGGATGTGGTATTTGTATGGAAGAGTGCCCTGTAAAAGCAATTTCAATGGAAGAGGTGAAAAATGAATGACTGTTACTGAAAAAGAAGAGTCATCTATCAATGAAAATGTTATGATCTTAACTGGTAATCATGCTGCAGCGCATGCTTTTAGACAAGCACGAGTGGGTGTTGTTTCAGCTTATCCCATTACTCCCCAAAGTCCCGTAGTTGAAAAAATCGCTGAGTTCATCGCAGATGGAAAATTAAAAGCTAGATTCGTAAAAGTTGAATCTGAACATAGTGCAATGGCGGTTTTGTGTGCTGCTTCTGCTACGGGATCAAGAGTCGGAACAGCAACATCTGCTCACGGATTAGAATTAATGTATGAAATGCTTCCGTGGGCTTCGGGGAATAGGTTGCCTATAGTTCTCAATTTAGCAACTAGGAGTTTAGGAGCACCATGGTCAGTTTGGACAGATCACCAAGATTTTATCACTATTCGGGATGTAGGATGGATCCAATTATTTTGTGAGAATAATCAAGAAATCTATGATACAAACCTTCAAGCTTTTAGGATTGCTGAAGATCAAAGAGTTTCTCTTCCTGTTGTATGTGCTTTTGATGGTTATGTTCTTTCTCATACTGCTATGCCAGTAAAATTAGAAAAGCAGGAAGATATCGATGGTTTCATACCTCCTCTTAAGCATCATATTAATTTATCAGACATTTCAACTGTTAAGGGAATTGATCCTGTAACAACACCTCACATTGTTAAGCGAGAAGAAGGAATTGTTCCAGGATATTATGAATATAGATATGCCTTACAAAGAGCTATCGAAAATTCAATAAACATAATTAAAGAGGTTCATGATAAGTTTTCTCTTAAATTTCAACGTTCCTATGGTAATGGTATATTTAAAGCTATTCAAACGGATGATGCAGATACTATAATCTTTGGGATGGGATCTGTAGCATCACAATCGAGAGTTGCCATCAAAAAGCTTCGCTCTGAAGGGCTTAAAGTTGGATTACTGAGTTTAAAACTATTTCGCCCCTTTCCTACAGAGGATTTACGAGAATTCTTTAAAGAAAAGGAAAATATTATAGTTTTTGATAGAGATATTGGATATGGGTATGAAGGAGTTCTATCATATGAATTAAAAGCAGCTCTTTATGGATTAAAGAATAGACCGAATATAAAAGGATTTATTGTTGGATTAGGCGGAAGAGATGTTAAAACGGAACACATAATATCTGGTGTCTATAAAGCCTTAGATGAGTTCAAGGAAGGAATTTTTACCAATAAAGCAGAATTTTTAGGGTTGAGATTAGATGAATTGGAAGATTATGATGAAGAAACCTATTTTCATGGAGGATGAGAGAAGATGGTTAATGTAATGGATATTCCTGAGGAAGAGTATATATATCCTGGCACACGAGCATGTGCTGGGTGCGGTATGGCTCTAATATATAGAATTGCACTTAAAGCACTTGGCCCCAAAACTATTATCACCGTACCTGCTTCTTGTTTAACTGTCTTACATGGGATGCAAGGTTTTTGTACTACAAAGATCTCGGTTTATCATACTCCCTTTGCAACAACAGGTGCCTCAGCATCTGGTATCTTAGCTTCTCTGGAAGATAAAGGTTTAGCGGATGAAATTACTGTTCTTGCTTTTGCGGGTGATGGTGGTACAACAGATATAGGAATACAAGCGTTGAGTGGCGCTGTTGAAAGAGGTACTAATTTCATTTATGCGTGTTATGATAATGAAGCATATATGAATACTGGAGTTCAAAGGAGTGGATCAACTCCTTTAGGTGTCCAAACTACAACAACTCCGGAAGGAAAGTTGGTACATAAGAAAAACATGCCTAAAATATTAGAAGCTCATGGAATTCCCTATGTAGCTACTGCAAATGCTGCTTATCCACTTGATTTGTATGAGAAATTTAAACACGCAAAAAATATAAAAGGACCAAAATATTTTCATATTTTATCACCCTGCCCTCCTGGATGGGGATATGACCCAAAAGACACAATGTTAATTGGTAGGCTTGCAAATGAAACCGGATTTTGGCCTCTCTATGAGGTTATAGATGGTACATTTACATTATCAAATTCAAGTAAAAGGTATTTAGAACCATCAAAAAGAAAACCGATAACGGAATATTTAGTTGTCCAAAAAAGGTTCAAATCAATTGATGAAAAGACAATAAAAGCTTATGAAAAATATATTGAAACTATGTGGAGAGATATAAAAAATAGACTTGAGACTTAATAACTCTCTATTTTCCTCTTTTTAAAATCTTATTTTTATTATATTTTTGTGGAAAAACATAAAAATCATATGTAGTTAAGTTATTTAGAAATTAT
>JBHLNR010000135.1:0-10804 GCA_048941385.1 Promethearchaeota archaeon | reverse complement strand
CCACGTGCTATTGCTTCATTCCCTAAAAGAATCACGTGGCTACCGGGATTACTAACAGCAAAATGTGGTATACTCATAATATTTTCTCTTTTATTAATATTCCTTTTTCAATTCCATTTTTAAAAGCGATTTTATTAAATTCTTGAGCTTTCTGAGGAATAAATCTCCTTATAGAATTCTCAAGAGTCTCTTTCTTAATTGGTAATTTATTAGATCCAGTTAAAACACCTAACATATAAACGTTAAGAGTACGAATATCTCCTGCTTTTAGAGCTTCTTCATGTCCATTAATAACAAAGACATTTAAGGAAATTTGGTTAAGAAACTTTTGTATTGAGTTAAGATCAGGGTAATCCATATTCATCAATTGAACTGAAGGAGGTACTATAATTTTATCATTTATGAGGAAAATTGTATTTGAATCAGCATATCTGAAATTACGAACAGCTTCACTAGCTTCAAGAGCTATAATTATTTGAGAACTTCCGCTTGGAATTAAGGGGCCCTCAACATCAGTACCGAATCTGAGAAAAGATGAGACAGAACCACCTCTTTGGGCCATACCATGAGTTTCAGCAGTACGAACTTTGTAGTTATCTAATAAAGCTGCCCATGCAAGAATTTGTACTGCTCTAATAACACCTTGACCACCCATCCCGACGATCAACAAGTTAAAACTCTTAATTTCCATAGTACCTTAATATGATTACCTTTTATATTAAAACTTATATCTAGTTCTACTAAATTACTAGTTTTTAATTAACTTATACATGATCAATTGTAATGGGAATGATCTCCCATGACTTAATACTTAACTTAGAGAATATAAGGGAATACAGCTCAAGAGAATTCATACTTAATAATATAACAAATAAAGAGAATAAAGGAAAAGAGTTTTGAAGAAATTAACTAATAATTTTACCCAATTCTTTCCTTGATTTATTAGTTTTCTCATTGGTAATGTAAGATCCAGTAAAGGATGCGATTAGAATAATTACAAACATAATAATTGCTGAAAGGTGGAACCATCTTCCTAATTCTCCCATAATGACCATAATTATCCACTTGAGCAGCCATGTAGCTAAATCACCAACGATTACAAATACAATATCGAAAAACGCATTTAAAAATGTATCTACCCTATTTTTATACTTCACTCCTAATTTCCAGAGAATGGTGTTTTCAATGATTTCCCACCCAATACCGAAATTAATAACAAAAATCAGAATAAAATACCAAAGTAAGCTAGAAGAGTCAATATAGTGTTCCTAAAGTGTTATTATTAATGAAAATATTGAATAAGCTCCAATTCCAAATACAATATGCCCCCAACTATTATAAACCCAAGGAGACCTATATACTTAATCCTCGAGAAGGCCCAAAATGGAACATAATGATTTTTTCCGGATTCATCACTTTTCATAAAAAAACCTCTTTTCTATAGTGTTTCTAAAACAAATTTTGTGAATTTTACACTTTAATTAAGAATTTAACAGGTTTTACCAATTTATATTTGTTCTTGCTTAAGAAAATTTTAATTATTAATAAGAAAAAAGGATTATTTGAGACGATATTTATTAAATATTTTATCATTAAGATTTTAAGAAAAATCTGAGATATTTTTGAAATCATCTTTAAATCTTATTCAGGATTTTAATTTCCGCTGAAAAGATTAAACTTTTTATGATTTTGGTAATAAATTTAAAAATATTGATAAGATTGATTGATTTTAGCCAATTTCATCCTTATTAAGTTTTTAATAAAATTACAATTAGTTTTTGATCAAAAACTTTAGAAAAACTTTTAGATTAAAAAATCGGATAATAATCTTCGAAAAAAGTGTTTTTATTTCTCTATTTTTCAAGAATTTTTTTTTATTCATTAAAATTATGAACTCTTTTAGCTTTTATTTTTAAAATAAGGATGTAATAAAGAAATATTAAATTCTTAATCTCAATATATGGTTATAGCGATAAAATTTACAGAATAATAGAATAGAGCGTTCATTAAATTGACGATTTGTCGAAAGATTTATTAGGATAGATTGCTAGTTATATTACAGAGAAAAAAATTACTTTTTTTTTCTCGTAATGGAATGTTCGTTTTTAGCCCATAATTTATTCCTCCACAAGAATTTGACTAAAAATTCATTCCATTACTTTTTTTTTTTCTAATTTTGTAAGTTCTAAATCATTAATGCCCAGATTTTACTTTTTTTATTTCTTCTATAAGTGCTGGAACAATTTCATGAAGGTCTCCTATGATACTATAATGAGCTACTTTAAAAATAGGTGCTTTTCGATCTTTATTTATAGCAACAATCACTTCTGAATTATGCATTCCTACTAAATGCTGAATTGCACCAGAAATTCCACATGCGATATATAATTTTGGTGAAACTGTCTTACCCGTTTGTCCTATTTGCCTATCCTGCTCCAACCAGTTCAACTCAACAGTAACTCGTGAACCCCCCAATTCAGCCCCTAGAACATCTGCTAATTCTTCAATCATTTTAAAATTTTCTCTGGATCCCACACCTCTACCTCCCGCTACGATAATTTCTGCTTCTTCAAGGTTAACCGTATTTCTTTGTTTGTTTATAACTTTTACTATCTTAGTTACTAAATCTTTTTCTCTAAATTTATAATCAATTTTTTCGATTTTGGTTGCTTTTTTTTGTTTTTCTAAAGCTTTAAAGATTCCTGGTCTTACTGTTGCCATTTGTGGCCGACTATTGGGTGTTCTTATAGTCGCCATTAAAGTACCCCCAAAGGTGGGTCTGGTTTGCAAAAGATTTCTTGTATTTTGGTCAATCTCTAATCCAGTACAATCTGCTGTTAACCCCGCATTAAGTCTTTTTGCTACTCTAGGAGCAAAATCTCTTCCAGTGGGAGTTGCTCCAATTAATATGACTTCAGGTTTATTTTTAATGATTAATTCTGATAATGCTTGAACATACATATCGGAATAATAGTGTTTCAAGATAGGTGATTTTATGTAAAGAATTTCGTCTGGTCCATAAAAACTTAATTCTTCTAGCTGATCATCAAATTCAGCACCCAAAATAACCAATGTTAGATTTACTTCTAATTCTTTTGCTAATTCTAACCCTTTTCCAAGTAATTGAAAAACTACAGGATGAATTTCATTTTTATAATGTTCTGCTATTACCCATACCCCTCTATATTGAGAAAGATCTATTTTCTGAAAGTGGAATTCTTCTCTTTCAATTAAGATGGCATTAACTGGACATACATCTAGACAAATACCACAGAAATTGCAGTCTTCCGTTATAACTGCTTTATTATCTACTATTTCAATTCCTAAATATAGACAATTTTCTACGCAATTACCGCACCCCGTACAAAGCTCATCATCAATAAATATACTCATCTATGGTATCCTCTTAGAGAATTTTGTCATTCTTTAAATTCAAACATAATTCTTTTGCAATTTCTTCTTTAGTGCCTTTAAGAATAATTTGTTCTTCTTTTCTTTCTGGGATAAATATCTTCCAAACTTCTGTCATTGAACCTTTTAATCCTATTTTTGATTTATTCGGTTTTAAGGATTCAGCATTTAAGATTATGACTTGCTTCTTTGAGTATGCTTTTACAACCCCAGAAATCGTAGGATGTCTAGGATGATTTATTTCCTTTAAGACTGAAATCAATGCGGGTATATCTGCTTCAATTATAACGATTTCCTCTGCTCTAAAAATTCTTTCTACAACTATTTTATTTTCTTTTAATTCGAATTTCTGAACATAAGTAATTTGTGGAATGCCTAATTCTTCAGCTAATTCCGGTCCTACTTGACCTGTATCACCATCTATAGCCTGTGCTCCACAAATTACAAGGTAATTTCTCCTATAATTAGATTCTTTTAATATTTTTTTTATCGCAAGAGATAAGGTATAAGAGGTTGCTAAAGTGTCAGCTCCCGCAAACTTTCTATCTGTTAATAAATATGCTTTATCTGCACCCATCGCTAAAGCCTCTCTTAACACTTCTTCCGCCTGTGGTGGACCCATGCTTATTGCAATTACTTCCGCTCCATGTTGTTCTTTGATCGTTAAGGCTAATTCTACAGCATTTTTATCAAATGGATTAATAATAGACGGAATACCTTCTCTTATTAGAGTATTTGTTTTGGGATCGATTCTTACTTCAGCTACTCCCGGTACTTGTTTGATACATACAAAAATTTTCAAGATAGGATTCCAAGTTGATAATATTTAAACTTATTTTAAAACCAATATTTGATTGTGCTCTAATAAATCTTTTCTTATTAGAAAAAAAAGTTAGTAATCGATTCTATAGAATATCAGCGCCTCTTCTTAAAAGTTGGTTAGCTATAACTAATCTCTGTATTTCGGAAGTTCCTTCATAGATCTCACCCATTTTAGCATCTCTAAAATACCGTTCCACAGCATATGCTTTCATTAAACCATATCCCCCATGAATTTGAACAGCGCTATGAGCTGCTTGCATTGCTGCTTCAGATGCTACTAACTTTGCCATAGAACTTGCTACACCATAATTCAATCCTCTATCACACATATTTGCTGCTTTATAAGTCAATAATCTACCAGACTCAATAGCACAGGCCATATCAGATATTTTCCATTGAATCCCTTGAAATCTTCCAATAGGTTGACCAAACTGTACTCTTTCATTTGAATATTTAATAGAAGCTTCAAGACATGCTTGACCTAATCCAACACATTGCGCGGCAATAGAAATTCTACCAAAATCCAGAGTTTGCATGGCTAATTTGAACCCTTCTCCAACATTACCTAATATATTTTCATGAGGAACACGGACATCTTGAAAAACAAGTTCAGATGTGTCTGATGCACGAACCCCAAGTTTATCTTCTTTAACACCAACAGAATACCCTGGAGTATTTGTATCTACAATAAAAATCGTTAGTTCTTTTCTGCTTCCTTTTGTTCCTGTCGTAGCTACTACTAACAATATCTCCGCGATCCCACCATTTGTAGCAAAAATCTTAGAGCCCCGTAATATCCATTCATTACCATCCTTTTCAGCACTTAACTGAACTCCTGCTGCATCTGATCCTGCATTAGCTTCAGTTAAGCAGAATGCTCCAATTTTATTTCCTTTTGCTAGATCAATAAGAAACTTTTGTCTTTGAACTTCAGTTCCAAATTTATAAATAGGATACGCACAAACACTGCAATGAACACCAGTTGTAATGCCCCATGACGCATCTGCTCGTCCTATTTCTTCAGTTACTATACAAAAACTTACTGTATCATCATGAAGCCCAGCACCACCATATTCTTCTGGAATACAGGTGCCAAAATAATTCATTTCTTTCATTTTTTGAAGAGCAATATCATCTAACTTTGATTTTGCATCACTTTCTTCTGCTACTGGAGCAAGGTATTCTTCAGCGAATTCCCTCGTTATTTTCTTTAACATATTTTGTTGTTCACTTAATGTAAAATCCATCTTTCAATCTCTCTCAATTATTAAATCATATGTTATTTCAAGTTCTAATTAATGAAAAAATTAGTTAATAATTATAGTTTATCAATTCAATTACTTCTAAGAGAACATTATTCAAGGACTTTTTTCTGTAGATACCAAGGAATCTAATTTTTTTTCTAGATAGAAAAATATTTTTAAATAATAGTATAATTTTAGTATTGCTTCTTTATATAAATGAAATAAAAGAAGGGCTAAAAAAAATGTCAATATCCAATAAATCTAAACTCACTCCTCAAGTGAATGAGCTTATTGAGGAATTTCAGAAGCTATATTAAGGCATTTATTAAGAAGTTGTTTAAAGAAGAAGAAGCACTTGAAGTTCAACACTAAATTATTCTTTTTTTTTTTTAAATTATATGAATTTAAATCTGTGCTAATCATTAATTAAAGTATGAGCAATAATTCCCCGTATTTTGATATTTCCAAACATAAGGAGTATTTATACGTAATTAAGGAAAACATATCTGTAGTTCATCCTGTTTATAGAAATGATCCACTTAATATGTATTTGATTTTAGGATCTCATTCTGCTCTTCTACTTGATACAGGTTGTGGATTATATCCTCTAAAAACCATTGTTGATGACCTAATAGATGAAAGAAAACTTTTTGTGCTTAATACTCATACTCACTGGGACCATATTCTGGGAAACAATGAATTTAAAAAGGTATTCGTTCATAAGAATGAAGCAAAAATTGTTTCAAATCCGTATAACTTATTGTTTTTAATAGATTCTCCATGTGAAATCGTAAAGAAATATGCTGAGCATAATTTCTTAATCCCTCCTGCAAAAATCATAAAAACAGTAAAAGATAAGTTCGAGTTTGAATTAGGAGAAATAAGTGTAAAAGTGATTCATACTCCAGGGCATTCCCCTGGCTCCATTTGTCTGCTGACGAGTAACAATGAACTATTTACTAGCGATGTAGCCTATTATGGAGATACTTTTTTACCAAAGAGAAAATATTTCCCTAGAGTTCTTAAAACCCTTTCTAAATTAATAAATTTGTGTGAAAGACAAAAAATAGTTGAACTATATCCTTCACATCAAAAATATCCATGTGATAAAACCCTTTTAACGGATCTTTATAATGGAATTAAAAATATTGAAAATCTCTGGGATACTAAGATCCCATTTGATTTCTTTGAATCATGGCAGATTGATGATGAGAAATTTAGATACTATATAGAAAGATAAGTTAAGATTCTGATGATGGCTTTCGATAATATGAAATAAAAATAATAATTAATTTATTATTCTCTCTATGTCAGAACTCTGCTTTTGCCCCACATGATTGACAGTAAGGGCCTAATAATTTTGCACCACAATTTTTACAAAAGTTTGGCTTCTCTTTCTCTCCTGGTGCCTCAACTTGCTCTTCCATTGGCACTTTATCCGGAATTGGCGTGTATTGTGCTTTTATTATGGGTTCCCCCTTGATTTCTAATGAATATGCATAACCCACAGCTACAGCGCCAATAGTACCCAAAATACCACCAATAAGTGGAAGATAAAAGCCGAAACTCGGATCAGCAATATTCCAATAAGTCGGGAACTCCCGTTTTAAACCAAAATAATATTCACCTATACTGATAAACGCTAAGATACCCCCAAGTAACCCTGTCGCTGCGGAGATCTTGTGATCAGTCTCGTTCCTTGCCTTATTAGCTGCAATAACCATGAATATAAATGCAAAAAAAAGTAATACGGCTGCTATTATTCCTACAGTTAAATAAACACTATTATCAATAAAATCAGTGTCTGCTTCTGAATATCCACTACCAAAAATAGACCAGAAATATAAACCAAAATACCACACAAACTCCGTTAAGTTGATACCCCCGCTAGATTGAAAATTATGATTAGCAGGAAGGAATATACCTATTATTGACAGAACAGCACCTACTCTAAATATTTTTGGAATATGGCGTATCCAATCAGTTGATCTCAATTGTTCCATGATTATTCATTTATTTTCCTTTTTTTAGGATTTTTTCTATAATTTTTTAAATAAATTATGTAATAATTTATTTAATATTAGAATTCTATCCTTAAATGTATATAAGCTTTTTCAGATTTGGATTAATTTTTTAATAATCTATACTCAATATTATATTATTATAAATCAAATGATATATTTGAAAGAAGATTTGTAGCTTTAATGTCTAATCTAAAAGAGAAATTAAGAAGGAAACTTGATAGCTTTTTTCATGAAAAAGCAGACAGTAAAGATCTTATCAATCTCGAGAAGATTATCTTATTAATAATTATTTTAGTTTTTACTCTTATAGCTTTAGAAGTAAACAAATCCATAAGTTATAAAAAGTATGAGAGAGTTCAATTCCGCTCAGCGGGAGCTACTCTTTATGCTAATTTATATTATCCTAGCAAATCTTTATCATTTCAAGAAAAAAGACCTTTAATAATTTATTGTCATGGAATTGGAAGCAAACGAGATTTTAATTTAAGGGTACCAATTGAATTTACTAAAAGAGGTTATTATCTAGCTGCTTTAGATTATCAAGGACATGGTGAGAGTAGTGGTAATATTAACAATATAGATGAGTTAACTAATACTCCTGCACTTGCTCAAGATTGTACCAAACTATTAAATAAGTTAAAAACGCTCTCATTTTTTACAAATGTGAATGAATCTCAAATAGGTTTAATTGGACATTCGTTAGGAGGGATGGTTGTTCTTATGAATCAAGCTTTAAATCCAGAATTTAAAGCAACTGTTGCCTGGGCTCCATTAGTAAATTTTACACCACCACGATTTGGTCTTAAATGGCAGGGATATGAAAAATTTATTCCAGTTAATTTATTGAATAGTACTAATAGTGAAAATCTATTAATAATATCCCATGTAAAGGACGAGATCTTAGATTATAAAGAAAATGCATTAAAAGCTCAAGAATTAACAAATTGTACATTGATCAATGTGACAAAACCCTTAATTGGAGGAGCCCATCAATTATACTCCAACAAAGTACTAAAGGATTCAATTAATTGGTTTGAACTAATCTTTTTTAATTCAACAACCATAAATGGCCCTATAACAATTACTTTCATATGGAATTATGTTCTCATTTTTTTAAACTTAGCCCTACTTATGGCTATAATATTTCTTTTAATATCATATACTGCTAAATTCTTTCGGTTAAGACCTGAATCTAATAATTTAGGTCTTGAAGAAAGTAAAGAATCATTATCAAAAAGGAAAAAGATTAAGAAAAAGATAGTTAAATCAATAAAAATTTCTCAAATCATAATTTATTCATTTCTATTTATCTTAAATTGGTTATATTTCAGTCATTTCTTTGGATTAATAGGAATTTTTTATGCATCCTTAGTCTTTAGCGGTTTGTTCTTAATTATCAGATTTATTATATATCTAATACATCTCAATAGGCACGATATCAAATTTAGTAAACAACATTTAAAAGATATAATAAAACAAGAATTTAAATTAAGCGTACTAGTGTATTCAACAATTTACGCGTGGTATTTCATTCTGGTTTATCTTCTTTTCTCTTTCTATTATCCATTTGCATTCATGTGGCCCTCTAGTTTGACTAATATTTTCATAAGTTTAGCTATTTTTCCCATATATTTCTCAACAGAAATCTTATTTAGAAAAATCCTGTACCCTCTTTTAAACTTTATAAAATCAGAAAAGAATAAAGCAAGAATAACTATTATTATAGCATTCATAATTTATATAACTTTAATGACTATTGCTAGAAGCTATTCATATTTACCTTCCGTACTTTTCACATTTATTATTTTTATAATAGTAACCGTTGGGAATACTATAATTTATGAGCATACTAGAACTTTTAGTGCAGTTCTCATCAGTTCGTTTGATATCATCCAATTATTTTTCTCTGCGGTAGTTTCAAATGTAATTGGACTTGGAGCATTTACACCATTATTCTAAATTAAATTCTATTATATTACTCAAAAATTAAATAATTATTCAAATAATAAATTTTAAAACTTAGTTATCAGATTGTTACTAAGATTAAAAAAATTTACACAAGGAATGATTAAAAAAATGAATAAAGAGGAGTACACTTATAATTTCCTCGAAAATAACGTATTCCATATAAAAAAGGAACTAAAGAAGAAGGGAAAAGAATATGGGATTCTAACATTAAATAAAAATCAAATAAGTCTTTTAGTTGAAAGTTTAGATTTAATGGCTGTTTCTCCATTAATATCTCCGGCATTTAGTCAAAAATTGGAGCATTTTATTTCCCCAAGATTTCTCGAGATTAATGAAGTTATTTATGCAGAAAAAGCTCTTCCAGATAAGTTAGGAATTGAATTTACAAAGGATAATCAAAAAGATATTATTAAGGCATTTGAATTACCCAATGTTTTCAGTAGATTAAAGGAAAAAGGCTCTTCCTCTGAAGAATTTGTAAATCTTTTGAGAAGTATTAATTTCTCAAAATATAAATCATAAATCTTTTTTGAATGATAATCCCTTTTTTTCGATTATTAAATTAATGAAACCTAAAAAAAGATACTAGACTCGGTAATATGTGGTTAAGTGTAATTATTATACTTCTTTGTTTCTTTGGAGTAATTTTCTTTATTATAACTGAGAAATTGAATAGAGCAATTATATCTTTATTAGGGGCAATAATAACGTATTTTGTTTTGATCTACTTTGAAAATCTTGATTTCTCAATAATTGTTAATCTTCTATTTGGTTCGGAAGGGGATGGCTTTGTTAATTTACATTCCTTAATTTTGATTATTGGGATGATGATGATCGTTCAAATTTCAAATGACGTAGGCACATTCCAATTCATTGCTGGAAAATTAATCAAATTATCCAGGGGAAAACCAATACTTCTTATGACTATATTTTGTTGTGTTACTTTTTTAGTATCTGCAATGCTGAACAATATTTTAACTGTCATTATCATAATTCCTCTAACTATTACAGTGTCTAGGATTTTAAATATAAATCCTTCCCCTTACATTCTTACTCAAGCAATACTTGTAAATATAGGTGGTACAATATTTTCTATCTCTTCAATACCAAATATTTTAATTTCAACATATGCAGGTATAGAATTTACAGAATTCTTTATAAATGTAGGTCTTATTTCTATTTTAGTTTTTGGCTTCACTCTTGCATTTTTTATTCTACTTTACAGGAAAGACCTAGTTATACCTGAAGAAGGTAAAAAAGCATTGAAGGAATTTGATGTTTGGAATGTAGTTCAAAATAAAAAATTGTTATATGAGTCTCTGGCTTTTTTAATTA
>JBHLNR010000009.1:43786-45266 GCA_048941385.1 Promethearchaeota archaeon | reverse complement strand
CGATTAATTAAATTAGATTATATTTACTCTAATAAATTTTTTTTTGTTTTTCATTGCTTCTTGCCCAATTCCCTCTCGAATTTAAAGAAAAATATAAATTTTATGCTACATTGATGTCTAATTGAGATGGTTCACACATGAGCGGGGCAAAAGATTTTCGTTATTTAATACCAGAAAGCTTATTTAAAGAAATAACTCAAAAAGCAGCAGAAGAATACCCTCAGATTTGCCACGGATGGCTTTTTGCTGATAGAAAGGAAAACTTCGGAATTTGTACTCAATTTATTATGAATCCTGATTTACGCAGAACAAAAGTACATGTAAAACCAAGAAGCTGGATGAGATATAAAAAATCTAAGATTTACAACATGCGAAAATTTAAACAGGAATTAGGTGTGGACATTGTCTGGCAATGGCATTCTCATCCAAGCGGGAATGAAAAATTACATACAATAGATAAGCGGATATTAAAATATCTCTCAAATGGTGTCATGATTATTGTTGTCCCTCCAGTAGAAGGCAAAGAACCTGAGCAAAAAGCACATCTAGTTGGATGGTATTACGATAAACGCTATACTAAAAAACCGATCATTGAAAAAATGGTTTTTGAGATAATTTCTGAATAAACATTTAGAGATTTATTTGTTTATTTTATTTTTTACTACTTTTTTTCTAATACCGGAGATTTAAATAGTTTATTCAGTAGTAGGTAGTAGAAGATAAAAATGCATATAAACGCTACGTGTGGGTATTATTGGGATCAGTGGTTTGGATGTTCTTTTGAAATCGATATTGAATTAACAGGAAGTGGTAAGATTGATGATCCTTTTATCTTAAAAGCTAAAAGTCCTTATGATAGTAAACATTGTGAATTAAAAATTTCTCGTACTAACCAATATCTAGAGGTACAAGGAATTCATCTTAGAGCACTTTACTTGAATCATTGTACTAATATTAATATATCAGATCTTGACGTTAAATATTTTGGACTAAGGAACTGTTCTATAGTTACTATCCAAAATGCCCAAGTAACTAAAGAGGTAAGGATAAATAAGTGTACCGACATGAAAATATCAGAGAGTGGAATAAACAGGCTAACAGTATTTTCAGGTGATCAACTATACTTTTATAATTGTGATATTAAAAAACTTTCAAAAACTACTAAAGCCTTCCAAGAAGAAGAAGTGATTATGATAGAGTAATTAAGAAGTTTTTAAGCTAATCTTTTCTTTTGGGTATTATCTTCTATTTTTTATCCCTAAATTTACATAATAAAATATTAAAATTTTGAATCGTTATATTGAAAATATACTACATAAAACCTTTATTAAATAAGCAATCGTCGCTTAGCCTGGTAGAGCGCTGGTCTGCTAAACCAGTGTCCAACGGATTCGTGGGTTCGAAATATTTATGCATTTAGCATGCTTTTGAAAATCCCACCGATTGCGCTTTTTTTTTACTCATAGCTTTTTTGATTATC
>JBHLNR010000009.1:0-43686 GCA_048941385.1 Promethearchaeota archaeon | reverse complement strand
AATATTTATGCATTTAGCATGCTTTTGAAAATCCCACCGATTGCGCTTTTTTTTTACTCATAGCTTTTTTGATTATCATTTTTGGACCAAAATTTTCTTGGAGGTGTTTCAATATCCCAGATTTTGCACCATTTACTTATAGTAAGGGGTCAGTGGTCTAGACGCCCTTTTATTAATCTTATTCCATCATTGTTTTGATATCTTTTCTCTTATCTTATATGATTTGGGGAATTAAACTGTAAAAAAAAAAATAACTGTTAAGTTCTCATAAGAGAAACTTAACAACATTATGGCTTTGGTCCATCATCTCCACGAAACATACTAGAAGTTATTGTATTACCTATTTAAATTGCCCTAAAAAAAAGTTTCCAACCAAATTCTAATCAGTTTTAATTATAATACTCAAATTAAAAAATATTATATTTTTAAAATATTCTATACTGAATAAATAAACAAGAAAAAAATCGATATCAATGCTAACCTTCTCTCAATTTCTTTTTCGTTTCTTTTGGTTTCTATCCCAACATAACTCTTATTTTCAGAACTTTTTTCGGATCTTGAGATTCTTTGTTTCACATTCAAAAGAGAAATCAATGGAATTTTTAGCAGTTGCTCTTGAAGATTACTACTCAAATGCTTTAAAATCGAAATTTATCTTTTTTAGACATTGTCTACAAAAAGAATATAATGGTTTAAGATTGAATTTTGATTTAGGAATATATTTTAGAAGTTTGAGTGATCTAGATCCTTTAGAAAGGAAATTGATTGATTTATCATATGGTAAAATACTTGATGTAGGTTCAAATACTGGGTATTATATTCCATACTTGATGAAAAAAGGTCCTACAATAGGAATAGAAATCTCACCACGAATCAATTCTATTGCTCGAAAAGAAGGATTAATGAATTGTGTTATAGGTGACATTTTCAAGTATAATTTCTATAAGTTATTCGATACAATTACACTTATTGGAAACGATATAGCCCTTTCAGGAACGCTCTTAAGGCTAAGAAAATTATTGAAAAAGTTAAAAAAATTACTTAATGAGGATGGTCAAGTGTTATTGATAATTAGTCATATAAGAACATTAAAATATTGGCATGCTATTTATACTCCTTGGTATGACAAAAAATTAGGAATCCCATTTAAGATTCTTTTTTTAAATGTATTCTATTTTATAAAACTCTCAATGAAAAATGGGTTTAGAGCTACTATTCATGGTAAATATAAGTCAAAAGGAAATATGTTCTATTTAGTACGTTTGGTAAAATCTTCATGATATAAAATATGCGAAAAATCGTCATTAGCTTCCAGTTTTATTTATTAAAAAAATATTAAAGTATAAAATTATTATACTTAATGAATGTATAAGCATTAAATTGGGCCAGTGGTCTAGTGGTTATGACGCCTCGCTTACACCGAGGAAATCGGGAGTTCAATTCTCCTCTGGCCCACTTTTATCAAAACTAATTATACATCTTTCTCATTCGTTTAGGGTGTAGCACACTAAACCTACAATTTTCTAGCTCTCTTCCAATATTGGCTATGATCCCGGGTGCGTTAGAATCCGGTTTTAGCAATAATAGATTTTCTAGGAATCCAATTCTTTTTATTGTAATGATATCTCGAAAGTGACCCTTTTTTACAATAACCTTTTTAAATTGTCCCTTAGTCTCCCCGCTTAAAAAAATGCCTTCAAGATTCTCATTCATAATCTTTCTGAAGAGATTTAAGGAATTTTGGGTGATTTCTCCTTGCAATTTGTTGTTTTCTTTATCAATTTTTCTAATTTTGACTTCGATGGGAAAATGGTCGATAAAATCATAAGCTTCAATAATCTCTGGTAAAGATTTTTCACGTCCTTTGCATAATTGATCTCTGAGTGTATGCAAATTTATTAGGACGTCAACCTGAGGATTTAAAATCGCACAATCTACAAATAAACCAAATCCTACTTTTCCTACATCAATAAGGGTTCCCTTATAAATTTGTCCTTCTCTAACTTCCTTAAAATCTTTTATACTCCCAATTTCTTTTTTTAATAGATTATATACAAAAACCTCTTCTGAACCACTTATTGTAATTTCAAATCTTTTATCAAAATCTCTCAATTTTTTTATGGTCAGCGAAGTATCAGGAAAGCCTTTAACTCGCTCTCTCAGATACTTCAGATATCTTAAGAAAATATCTTCCCTTTTCTTTTGTTTTGAAGTAATATAAATCTTATCAAATAACACTAAATTTTTACCCATAATGAACACAAAGTAGTCGAACTGAAAGGATGTTAAGAATTTTAATATAGTAAGGGTAAAATACTTTTCTCATATCTTACAGCAACAATATCTTCTGTTCTAAAAAGACTTAAATTTTCAAATTATTATTTTTCATTGTAACGAAAAACAGAATTAATTTGAGAGTTGCAAAAGTATGGAAGAACAAAGATTTCAAACATTAGTCAATGCCCTACGGGAACAAGAAGGAGTAGAAGAAATCTTTCTATTAAACAGCAGCGGAGAAGTCGTCTATAAATCAGAAGATTTTCAATTATCTAATGAAGATTCAAAAGCACTTCTTAACGCATGGAAGACAAATGAACCTGCAATTATGTTTCAAAATAATCGTTTTGCAGTCTTGAAAAATGACGAAATTCAACTGGCAGCTAAAAATATTGGTGGAGGAAAGGGTAACATAGTTGGATCAATTACAAAAAAAGGAGATTATCTCGTGGCGCATACGAGGGATGAGGGTTTAATCATTCTAGAGTGGTCAATTTTTATTAATAAAGTCGCATGGTCATAAATTCTATTTTAAAATCAATTTCAAAAAACCTTCTCTACTGTCTTTCCTCAATCAAATATTACCCTTTTTTTAAAATATTTAAACAAAATATTTATTTTAGAATTTATTACTACTTTTTAACTAAGTAAAACAAAAAAATAATATAAATAAAAAGAATTAACTAAAATTTAAAATTTAAAAGTGTTAACCTTTCTGGTTAAATTCTTTAGGTTTTTAAAAGAAAAATAAAATCAAATTAAGGAGGTCATTAAAAAATGTTTCAACAAGCAGGACGTGGATATGATATGGCTATTACGCAATTTTCACCTGAAGGACGGCTATTTCAAGTTGAGTACGCTATTGAAGCCGTTCGAAGAGGCACAACTGCAATTGTTGTGAGGAATAAAAATTCTGTAGTGTTTGCCGTGGAAAAGAAAAGTTCTGAACTTCAAGAACAAAGTTTAGGTTCAGAAAAAATATTTAAGATTGATGATCATATAGGGGTGGCAATTGCGGGATTAACTGCTGATGCACGAGTTTTGATTGATAGGGCTCGTATTCAAGCTCAGGTTAATTTATTGAATTATGATGAAAAAATTTCTGTTAAGGATAGTACCTTAAATATTTGCGAATATAAGCAAGTATTCACCCAGAACGCGGGAGTCCGTCCTTTTGGAGTTTCATTTTTAATTGCTGGAATTGATAACAATGGAACACCCTCCTTATTTTTGACTGACCCCAGTGGGGCCATGTGGGGCTATAAAGCCTTTGCTATAGGCTCTGGCGCTACAGAGGCAAGGGCTTACCTTGAAGAACATTATAATGAAGATATGAGTGATGAGGAATTGAAATTATTACCCTTAAGAGCTCTCAAGGAGATAATGGGTGATAATCTGAATAAAAATACATGTGATATTGCTTTTATATTGAAAGAAGATAAAACATTTAAACTTCTAAGTGTAGAAGAAGTGGAAGAATTAATAAATAAATTATCAACTTCCTAAGATCTTGTTATAATATTAAGGTTCAAGCCTATTATATTTATCAATTAACGTAAATCCAAAACACAGGAAAGATTAGAATTCAAGGTATAGTAAGTTACCCTACGGTGAAATTAAAGTATGAGCGATCGACCGACTGACCGAGCAAGAATTGATTTAGGGGGATACATTGTAGGACGGATTGAGAAATCTGGAAGACGGTTTGAAATGTTAATGGATCCAGAGAAAGCTTGGGAAGCGAAGAAGTTTATTCGAGAAGAAATCGACAAACGTTATAAAGAGGGTGCTGAAAAATCGCGATTTACAGTAGATGATATCTTAAATCATAATAAGTTTGATCTTGAGCTAATTTTTGAAAGTTTTACTGTTTTTGAAGATTTGAGACGAGGTAAAAAGGCAACAGATGGAGATATGGAAGCTGTTTTTGATACTACAGAAGGTATGAGAATAGCTGGTCATGTGCTACTTGAGGGAGAGATACATTGGACAAAAGCTCAAAGAGAAGAAGAAAGAAATAAAAAACTAAAACAGATAATAACCATTATTAGCAAAAATGCAATTAATCCACAGAACAAGAAGCCTCATCCTTATCAAAGAATAGAGAAAGCCATTGAAGAAGCAAAAGTTAAAATTGATCTAATGAGGAATGCTGAAGAACAGGTTGACGACGTAGTTAAAAGCATTCGAGCAATCATTCCAATTCGAATGGAACAAGTAGAGATGGCAATTAAAATTCCCTCAACTTTCACAGCTAAAGGTTATAATATTGTAGCTCAACTTGCTCAAATTAAGAAAGAAGAATGGCAATCTGATGGTTCTTGGGTTTCTGTTATAAGTCTACCTGCAGGACTACAAATGGAATTAATTGATAAATTAAATAAACTAACACATGGGAGAGTTCAGACCAAACTTATAAAGTCCTAACCAGAAAAATATTAGTCAATTCTCATTTATGTTGTTTTTTTGCAATGGTTAGGTTATTAGAAATAAATAAATGAAAGAGTGTGAGTAATTTTGGAGAATGAAACAAGTAATGAGGATTTCGACAATTCTGAGGATAATGAGGATACTGAAGATGAAGAATTCGAAGATTTCGAAGAAGATCAAGATTCAAGAGAAGTAGTTGTACCCGGGGAGGTATTGACTGAGGACACGCAGAATTTTTTACCCGGAAGAGGCACAATTTATAATAATGAGAGGAATAAGATAATTTCTTTAAATATTGGATTAAAACAGATAAAAAAGAATTATATTAATGTAATTCCCCTTAGAGGATTTTATACACCTCGTCCTGGTGATAAGGTTATAGCTCTTGTAGTTGATAAAAATCCAGTGAAATATAAATGCGATATTAATGCAAAAGATTTTGGTACACTGAAACCAAAGAATACGATAAAAAGAGGGAAAATGCGACCATTCAGAGGTGGAGGAGGCGGGGGTAGTAGAGATTATTCTCAAGAAGAAGCCGAAAAATTTGAGATTGGAGATATCTTGATTGTAAAGATTTTATCTGCTGATCGTTTAAACAAACCTGAATTAACTACTGTAGGCAAATACTTAGGAAAAAAAAACAATGGTGTGGTAATATCAATTGATCCCCCTAAAATTCCGCGAGTGATTGGTCGAAATGGTTCTATGATAAAAATGTTAAAAGAATTGACGAAAAGCAATATTTTTGTAACTCAAAATGGTCGAATCTGGATAAAAGGTGAAGATATATCGCATGAACGATTATTAATAGAATCAATACAGAAAATTGCAAAGGAAGCACATACAGTAGGTTTGACTGATCGCATGCAAGAATATATTATAGAAGAAAAAAAGAAAAGAGGTATAGCATAATGCCATTGATTATTAAGGATGAGTATCCTGAAAAATTATTCCGTGAAGATGGAAAGCGACTTGACGGAAGAGAGGCCAAAGAATTAAGACCAATCAAAATGGAAGTTGGTGTTATTAAAAGCGCGGATGGTTCTGCATATTTAGAATGGGGCAATAATAAAATTTTTGCTGCTGTTTATGGACCAAGAGAGGTTCACCCTCATCATTTAGCTAAGCCAGATAGAGGAATTCTAAGGGTTTTTTATAGAATGGCGACGTTTTCCGTTTTTGATAGAAAAAGACCCGCTCCCGGACGTAGAGAGAAAGAAATATCTATGATTGTATCAGATTGTTTAGAACCTATTCTCTTTCTTGAACTGTATCCCGGAACAAGTTTTGAAGTTTTTATTGAAGTTATAGATGCAGACGGAGGCACTAGATGTGCTAGTACTACTGTAGCAGCATTAGCTTTAGCAGATGCTGGAATTCCTATGAAAAGTTTAGTTACTGCAATTGCAGTCGGTAAAATAGATGGTAAAAAAGTTGTGGATCTTTCTGGTATTGAAGATAAAGCCGGTGAGGCAGATTTACCAGTTGCTATTACATGGTATAATGAAGAATTATCATTACTACAATTTGATGGAGATATGGATATAGAGGAGATGAATGATTTCTTAGACCTTGCAAAAGAGGCAATGAGTAAAATATATCAAATACAATTAGATTCTTTAAAAAGCAAATATATTTCCTTAAAAAACAGTGAGGGTGGAAAAAAAAATGATGGACGTTAAAAGAATAGTTTCACGTATAGAAAAAAACTATTTAATACAAAACTTGAAAAAAGAAGAAAGAATTGATGGTAGAGGATTATGGGATTATCGAGAATTTCGTATTAAAAGCGATACGATTGCCTCAGCCGAGGGATCTTCCGATGTATCATTAGGAGATACAAGAATTATAACAGGATTAAAATATGAAATTGGTGAACCTTTCCCTGATCTTCCAGATGAAGGTGTTTGTACTATTATGGCTGAATTACTTCCTTTAGCATCTCCTCTGTTTGAAAGAGGACCTCCAGATGAACAATCTATAGAATTAGCTAGAGTTGTCGATCGTGGAATTAGACATGCTGATTGCATTCAAACTCAAAAACTTTGTATAAAAGAGAATGAAGCAGTCTATATCTTATTTGTCGATATGTATGTCATAAACCACGATGGTAATTTGATTGACGCTGGAGGTGTAAGTGCTTTAACAGCATTACTTTCAGCTCATCTTCCCGAAGGAGTAATCGGAGATAATGGTCTTGAGTGGACAGGAAAATATTTAACTGGAGAAGATTTAATAAAAGAATTACCTTTTGTTATGACTTATGGAAAAATTGAGGATATCATCTTCTTGGATCCCAATTTACCTGAAGAATTAATTTGCGAAGGTAAAATTTCAATCTCAGTAACTGAGAATAAAATTACAGCTATTCAAAAAAGTGGAGCTGCCACATTTTCAATTGAAGAGATTAAAATGTTAGGAAAAAAGTCCTTAGAAATTGGGAGTAAGTTAAGGAAGCAATTAAATCTTTTACAATATAAAAGTTCAAGTAAATAATTTTTTTTTAAATACTTTTTTATTATTTTGTTCAGGTTACTATCTGATAAAACTCATAATTCATTTTTTTCTCTGATTTAACCCTTCTTAAGGTCTAAAACATCCCCTAACCGCCTTTTATTCCATCTAGTTCAAAATTACCATGATTAAAAATTACTAATTTAATTGTTAAATAAATATTTATATAAAAATTTCAGTTATCATCTTGGGAGATTCGAAAATCTGGAAAATTGGACGTAAATCAAATCATGTTTAGAAAAATTTATAGTATATCATAATTTCTAATGTAACATCAACTATTCAAAACTAATTTTAAAATAAGATGGCTACAAAGAAGGTTGGTCCAACAGGAAAGTATGGTGCACGCTATGGAAGCACATTACGCAAAAGAACTCGCACAATTCTAGAAAAAATGAAAGGAGATGCTAGATGTCCTAAATGTGAAACTAAAGGATCTACCCATAGAATTTCAACAGGTATCTGGCATTGTAAAAAGTGTGATGCCCGTTTTACTGGAGGTGCTTATTATATCGAAACGCCCCGAGGCGCTGAATCTTTCAGGATTGCAAAACGCAAGCAAAGAGAAGCCGAAACTGTTGAAGAATAATGAATCAAACCAATGTCTTTAAAATTCAATCAACCATAGAATTCGATTTTAACAAATCTGATCTAAGAGATTATTCTTATAATTCGTTTATCCCTGAATTGAATAAATTAAAAACAAATCGATCTAATGTGTCCTTAACCAAAAAAAATAAATATAAATTAATCTTCAAAATAGAAAGTAATGATATTACCGCTTTTAGAGCCTCAATAAATGAGATAATTAGTTTTGGAAAAATAATTGATAACACTTTACAACTAACAGATATTTAATTTCATTAATAAATCGATATAAAATAATTAAAAGGATAGGAAGAGGAATGTCAATTAATTTAAACAATCTTGATGAGGAGCAAAGAAATAAACTTCAAAACTTAGCGAACTTACAGCAAACCTATGAAATTATCGCTACTCAAAAAAACCAAACAGAATCACATCTTAGAGAAACCGAATTTGCAATTGAAGAATTAGAAAAGATTAGTGCCGATAATCCGGTTTACAAATCAATAGGGGGAATTTTAGTAAAAAGTGATAGAAGTAAGTTGCTAGATGAGAAAAAGAGTTTAAAAGTTACGCTGGAAATGAGATTAAAGACCCTAGATCAAAAAAAATCAAGATTAGAAAACCAAATTACTACTTTAAGTAATTCAATTCAAGCTGACCTTCAAAATAAAAGCGCATAAATGAATTTATGTTGTATTCTAAATTTGAAAATTTTTTAACCTATTTAAAGGACAAAAAAATCCTAATCACTACTCATGATTTAGTTGATATTGATGGATTTGTTTCATGTCTTATTTTAAAAAGCTTTATGAATAAATATATTAACCAATCAGCATCTATCTTCTTTGCAGAACTCTCAAAGTCAACCAGAACTTTTATAGAAAAGTTTATAGTGAAATTTCCAAAATTTATTATTGATTATGAAACAGAAGTAGATCCAACCAATTATGATGTATGCCTATTAGTTGATACAAATGATATTAGTCAAATAAATTTTAAGAATAGTAGAGACTCAAAATTAGAAATTCCATACATAATAATCGATCATCACCATTATGACAAAACTAAACCAGACGAACGAAATCTGAATTCGCTGAATTTAATAAATGAAAATTTCTCTTCATCAGCCGAAATCATTTTAATTTTACTAGAATCTCAAAACCAAGATCTAACAACCTCCCAAAAGTATCTCCTATCTGTTGCTATTTTAATTGACTCTGGTTATTTCAAATATGGAAATAATAATACCGTTAGAACAATTGGCAAATTATTGGATGATGAAGTAAACTTTCAAGATCTACTTCTCTTGCTAGAAAACGAGGTAGATCTATCAGAAAAAATAGCAAAAATTAAAGGATTACAGAGAGTAGAGTTAATACGCGAAGGAGATTATCTAATTGGAGTAAGTAATGTGAGCAGTTTTGGTGCTAGTGTCGCCTCAATTCTTATAAAAACTGGATTTGATATAGGCATTGTTTATTCTAAAGAAAAAAATTGGAATATAATTAATAGTAGAGCAAAAAAAAGCATTTGCTTGAAAACGGGATTACATTTAGGCAAAATTTTAGAAGATTTATCAGAATACTCTAAAGGAACAGGAGGAGGTCATGATGGGGCAGCATCAATAACCTTTAGTGCTGATTTAGACAATGTTCTTTTTAAATTTATTGAGAAAATAAAACAATTTTTATAATCTATATTTTAAATAATTAAACATTATTATACTTCAAAGCTGGATTTAGGATTTAAATTAAGCATGGATTTAATAAGGTTTGAAGGATTTTCTTTTCGTTATAAAGGAAACGAGGATTATGCTCTAGATAACGTTAATTTAAGAATAGAAGAAAATAAATTCATTTTATTATGTGGGGAAACTGGTTCAGGAAAAACAACTCTAATTAGATGCATGAATGGTTTAATTCCTCAATTTTATTCGGGTTTTTATAAGGGCAAAGTTTTTGTACATGAAAAGGATACTAGCATTACCCCTATTGCTAATTTATCTACTGAAGTTGGTATAGTTTTTCAAAATCCGGAAAATCAATTAATCGCTATGAACGTAGAACATGAGATCGCATTTGGATTAGAAAATTTAGGAATATCACCTAAAGAAATAGCAAAAAGGATTGAAGAAAGTGCTTCTCTAACCGAAATTGAACATATATTAGATAAAGCACCATTTGAATTGAGTGGTGGAGAACAACAACGGGTTGCTATAGCTTCAATCTTAGTATTAAAACCAAAAATTCTAATTTTGGATGAACCTACAGCATTATTAGATCCTTATATGGCGAAAAAAATTATCAATTTGTTGATAGAAATTCAATTAGAGCGAAACCTATCCGTAATGATAAGTGAACATCGATTAGATTTAGTAATCCCTTTTGCAGACGAGATGATCCTAATGAAGGATGGAGAGATTATTGAACATAATTCTCGCGATAAAGTACTCAATGGGATGAGTTTCCAAAATTTAAAATTAAATAAACCTGTGTTATACACCATATTCAATAGATTAAGAGAGGAAAACCTGTTTTCTGATAATATTCCTGCTTCGATACCAGATGCAATAAACTATATTAAAAAATTACAGCAAAAATAAGGCAAGAGCTATGACAGAAGAATTACCAATGATAATTATTAAGGATGTTGATTATGTCTATCCAAATGGTACAGTCGCTTTAAAGAATGTTAATGTAACTGTTCAAAAAGGGGAGATGTTGGCAATCATGGGTAAGAACGGAGCAGGTAAGACAACGTTAATCCGAACCTTGAATGGCTTAATTAGACCAAAAGTAGGGGATATTTTTATTAATTATGAAAATATTAAGACGAAGAGCATAGCAGAATTATCGAAAACTGTGGGCCTAATTTTTCAAAATCCCTCTCATCAACTATTTGCTAACTCTGTAGAGGAAGAACTAAAATTTTCATTAAAAAATTTATTTCAAGAAAAGGAAGAACTTCAATTAAAAACCAATGAAATCTTAAAAAATTATAATCTTGAAAAATACAGAGATAGATCACCATTAAATTTATCAGGAGGGGAATCAAAGAAGTTGGCAGTTGCTTCGATAATGTGCAGAGATCCGGAAATTTTAGTCTTTGATGAACCTACATTAGGTCAAGACGCTAGTGAAATTGAATCATTCATTAAATTAATCAATAAAGAAAAGAAAAAAGAAAAAACTATACTCATCATCACCCATAACATTGAATTTGCTTTTGAATTTATTCCTAGAACCATTTTAATGGCAGAAGGACAAATCATTGCTGATGGTCCTACTAAAGAACTATTAAGTAATAACTTCTTAACAGAAAGATCATCATTGCTACTTCCACAAACGCGACAATTATCATTAGCATTAAGTGAAATTGGGTTTAAGGAACTCGATAAAATAACTTCAAAATACGATCTTACCCAATATCTGATGAAAGTATTAAAAAACAAATCAAATGGGATTTAGGAGGAGTAAGATTACATGTCTTTAGAATTTCTCAATGCTTTTAAATTTATGAAAAAGGATTCTTTTCTCCATAATTTAGATCCAAGAGCAAAATTAGTCCTTTCATTGGTATATACAATTGGTGCATTGCTATACAACCAAATCATTCCACTACTCTTTATTTTCCTGAGTTTATTACCGCTAGTTATTTTAGGAAAGATATTGAAGCAGTGGTTAAAAAGTATTAGGGGATTATCTTTCTTAGTTCTTTTTATCATCCTATTAAACACATTATTCTTATCTTTTTCATTTGCGATCGCAATGGTATTAAGAATATATGTGATGGTTTCTGCATTTTCAATATTTTTTTTAACAGTGGATCCAAACGAATTAGCTCTGTCTTTAATCTCGATGAAAGTCCCATATGAATTTGCTTTTTCATTCTCGTTAGCGTTTAGGTTTGTACCTACTATTGCTATTGAAGCCCAAAATATAATTGATGCTCAACAGAGTAGAGGGTATGAAATGCAGAAGAAGGGATTCATTAACCAAATTAAAAATCTCTTTCCATTATTAATTCCACTGATAATATGCTCTATAAAAAGAGCTTTTAATGTAGCTGAAGCTTTGGAATCGAGAGCTTTTGGAAGTAATAAAAAACGTTCATTTTATTATAGTATTAAATTTTCCTATAAGGATTGGATTTTCACAATTTATTTAATTCTTATTCTTATTATTTTGATTACAATTAGGATCCAGATTACGTTGATGCCTGAATGGTTCTTATGGAGGCTACCCTTATGATTAAGAGAAGCTTTAATATTGAACAAATGGGTTTAAGATATTATGTAGGAATTAACCAAATTCGATTTGATTTAAATCAATTTTTAGAAGAAAATGAAATAAAGAATGACGAAGATGCCCTAAACTATATATTTAGTGTAATTGAAGAACTTCAAAATAAAAATAAAGATTCAACTATACAATTTATAAGTGATAACTTAGTTTTAAACCAAGATCATATTTTTACAGCATCTTATTATATGGAAAAAGCTTTCTTTCATAAAACTCAAATTTCTAATAAAAAAAATATCGAGTTACTCATATACCTCTCCACTCACCGACAGATTAGTAAGGCTATTGAATCATTTGGTATTAATAAAAATAAAATTAAAGAAGGGAAATTAACTATTTGTATAGTTTCACCAAATAACAGTCTAGATTTAATTAATAAAGAAATCTTGCACTTATTAAACGCGAGTGAAATAGAAATTACAATAAATAAGATAACAACTGATAAAATTAATAGGATCATCAATTATTTTGAAATTTCTGACACCCAAATCAAACCTGTTCTCAATTCGTATGAGAAAAACGATAGCTTAAATTTGGAGAACAACGTTGATCCTTTATCTTTGGCAGTTTTTGACTTAATCTGTGAAAAAATGGCTTTATTGAATTTAGAATAATAAAAAATGAGTTAGAAGATCCCTGATTTAATAATATCTCTTTCTCCTAAGAAAGAAACTCCACAAAAATTACCTAGTACCTCAATATTAATAATCTTATCCGGACTTTCAAGATCTACTTTATTATTAATATGATCAGCAATTCTTTCGATTAATATATCCCTCTCTAGCTTTTCATGTTTTCTTCGCTTCAAAACAATTTTAAAAGTTTCTCCTTCTTTAATAAAAGTTTTAGAATGTTGTTTTATTAGATTGACCAGCATTTTAACGTTGGTTTCGCATACAAAATCAATTGGAATTACTTTTAAGATAAATTGGAAATAGTTAGGATTTTTTTTTAATAAATATCGAATTTTTGAAATAACTTTCTTTGCATCAATGTTGGTTAAAGCAGTAATTAACCCAGGAAATGTTAACTTCGAAATAATTGGATATTTATCACCACACATAAATAAAGTAAACCACATTTCTGTTGATGCGTTTATTTCATTAAAACGCGAGGTTGAAATTAAGAGATTAAAATTTTTAATTTATATCATCTCACTTCTGTGATAAATAATCTAAAATCTCTTCTTCGGGGATCTTACCAATCCTTAAAAATTTAGGCTCTAAAGTTGTACAATCTACTATTGTTGTGGGTAATTGTGATTTAGATTTACCCCCATCAATAATTAAATCAATAGGACTTAATATTTTTTTTGTAACCTCATCTCCGCTAATACAGGGAGGTTCCCCGGAGTAATTTGCAGAAGTTCCAATTATTACACCAAGGTGTCCCTCAGCTTTTAAGAGTTTTAGTATATTTAAAATAATGTTATTCTCTGGAACTCTTAACCCTATGGTATCTCTAAAAGCGGTTATTTCTGGAGGTATGGGATTTTGTTCTTTTTTTTTTAATATGAGTGTTAGTTGACCCGGCCAATATTGTTTTGCTAATTTCATTGCGATCTCATTAAATTCTGCAATTTTTAAAGCTTCTTCAATATCAGAGACTAACAGTAAAAATCCTTTTTCTTTATCCCTGAATTTAATATCGTATATTCGGTTAATTACATTAAGATCTAAGGGGTTGCCTCCAATACCATAAACTGAATTAGTGGGAAAAGCGATAACTTTACCCTCAATTATATTTTCCACTGCAATTTCTAAATATACTTCGATATCCTTGAGTTCTTTCCCACCTAATTTAATCAAAAATCCCATTTGTTCTAAAGAAAAATTTAAACTAATAATACAAAAAGAACATTGAATAAATAAAAAGTTATTTTGAATATTCAGCTTGACAGCTTAATTCAACTTTGATTCGTTCCCAATTGTGATCTAATTGCTCTTGGAGTTCTATTAAATCTTTTTCAGAGATTTGAGAAAACCTTTTCTGTTTGGAAAGATATTCTATTAAGGGGGTTCTTTTGGAGGGGTCCAATAAAGGTTTACTTTTTTTTGATAACGTCATAATTCCATTTTCAACCTCATATAAAATCCATGAGCCTGTTTTAACTGCTAACCGTGTAATTTCAATCGAATCCTCACTCTGATAACCCCAACCCGGTGGACAAGAGGCTAGAATATGAATATATTTACATCCTTTTATCGATTTGGCTTTTTTAAATTTATCATATAAGTCAAGTGGTTCACTTATGCTACAGGTTGCAACATAAGGAATCTCGTGTGCTGCTAGAATTCCTGGAAGGTTTTTCTTGTATCTTTCCTTTCCAATAGTTGTTGTAGTAGTGATGGCGCCATGAGGTGTACTTGATGAGCGTTGTATACCAGTATTCATATATGCTTCATTATCATAACAACAATAAATGATATTAGAATTTCTTTCAGCTGCTCCACTTAAACCCTGAATCCCTATGTCTGCTGTACCTCCATCTCCAGCAAATACCAAAGAAGTAATTTCATCCCATCCTTTATTTGGAAACCTATACGCTTTAGCATCGAAAGCAGCCTTCATACCAGTAGCAGCTGCAGCCCCAGCAGCAAAAGCCATATTAGTAAAAGGAAAATTAGGTGCTGTTTTAGGCCATAATCCTATCACCACGTTCAAACATGATGCGGGTGTAACTAATGCTGTATTCGGTCCCAAAGCTTTCATTGCCCAACGAAGTGCGATCTCAAGCCCACAACCTGCACAACAAGAATTTCCCGGAAGAAAATATTCTTCTTGGCATGATTCTAATGCTTCTTTTAATTTTACCATTTCTTATTCAACCTCCAATAGACCGTCCCAGAGAGTACCATGAATTATATCTTTAGGTAACTCCCCGGTTTCTTCTAACTTTACTAGCATTTTTAATTGATTTTTTTGTTGCTCTAAAGATACTTCTCTCCCACCCAGTCCATTAATTATAGGTAATACTGTTGGAGAATCTTCTATCTCATGAAGAGCCGCTTTTACTTCACTACTAACTGGACCTCCTGTTTGTGAACCGAATGCCGTAGCCCTATCAATAACTCCTATCAGATTTACTTTTTTAATAGAAGTAACAATATCTTCTGTAGGAAATGGTCGAAAGTGTCTTAGTTTAACCATACCCACTTTATATCCCTCTTCTCTTACATCATCTATAGCCTGTTCCATTTGTAATGCTAGATCCCCGTATATTACAGCTCCAACCTTTGCATCATTCATTTTGTATTCTTGAATTAACCCATTTCCATAACTTCTCCCAAAATGTTTTTCAAACTGTGCTGCAACCTCTTTAATCTTTTGCTTTGCTCGAACAAATGCTTCTTGAATTTTCATTCTAAATTCATAATAAAATCCTGAAGGCATAATAAGATTCCCAAACATCATCGGTCTTTTAGGATCCATCCATATATGTGGCCACCCTTCTTCACCTGGTAAAGGAGGTAAAAATTCATCTACTAGCTCTTGATCCTCGATAATCACAGGTTTTGAAGTGTGAGACAAAATAAATCCGCCATAAGCTACGAACTTTGGAAGCAATATTTCGTGATCTTCGCATACTTTATAAGACATTAAAATTTCATCATATATCTCTTGATGAGAAGCACAAAACGAACTCATCCATCCTGTATCACGTTGACTAAACACATCGGTAAAATCTGCCCAAATATTCCAAGGAGGTGCCGGTCCTCTTGATGCAATAGCAACAACAATGGGAAGTCTTGCTCCTGCAGCCCAATGAATCATTTCATGACCATAAAATATACCTTGACCCGAAGTGGCTGTAAATGTTCTAGTGCCAGCTTTACTAGCACCGACTACAGCGGCAAAAACACTATGCTCTGATTCCATTTTTATGTATTGAGTTCCGGGCATTTCTCCATTATCAGCAAATTCAGACAATTTTTCAACTACCGTAGTTTGAGGTGTTATTGGATAGGCACTAATTACCTGAACTCTTGCTGATTTTGCAGCATACGCAGCTGCGACATTTCCCTTAATGATTTTCGTTTCGCGTTCTTGGATAAAATCGTTTTGAGCCTCAACCATCTTTTATATCACTCTCTCTTAGCATTTCTATATTTTTTGAAGGGCACTCTTTAGCACAAATACCACAACCTTTACAATATCTAAGATCAATCTCAAAAGAACCATCCTCCTTCCTGGAGATTGTAGCTTCTGGACAATACATCCAACAGATTCCGCATCGATTGCATCCTTCTAAGATTATAGGCCTAAATGTCCTCCAGTCTCCTGTTGTACCGATACTCCCGTCAATGGGTAAGGATACAGGAATAGGCGGTAATTCTTTCCAATTCTTATATTCTTGAACTTTTGGTCGTTCTTCAACAGACTTGTTGATTTTTTTCCACTTTTTCGATTTTGACATGTTAAACCTCCCTTACAGTCTCATAAGCATCTTTTGCAACACTCATGTTTTTTTCCAATCTTTTCTCTCCAAATTCTTTTTTAATAACTTTTTCCATAGTTTCAAGATTGTAGAACCCTGTAACCTTTCCAAATGCCCCTAACATAGGAATATTTAGAATAGGTCCACTGGAATGCATAAATTCTCTCTGGATACAAACTCCTGTAGCGTCAACTATAAAAATCTTTATGTTTTTAGGAAGATCAGTAGTATCAATAGGCTGTGGGCTATTTGCAATTAGGGTTGTGCCTTCCTTTATTGATTCTTTTATATTTGGTATATCTAGCAATGAAATATCAAATAATAAGACATAATCCGGATTTACTACACTGTCATAAGTTTTGATTGCTTTATTTTTTGAGATTTTACTAAACGCCTGTATAGGTGCACCTCTTCTCTCGGCACCTATTATAGGAATTGCTATTGTGTCCTTAAAACCTTCTTCGAAAGCCATTTCAGCCAATAATTGACTAGCTGTTATGCATGTTTGTCCACCCCTACAATGCATCGATATTTCTACAATCTTTTGTTCTTGAGACAACATTCTCCAACTTATAACTATTAATTCTTTCTATAATATTTTAATATCAGTTCTCTTGAGTTTTCTCCTATAACTGCAATATTAAACAATAATATAGAGTTTTTAATTATAATTATTATATCTAAAAAAAAGGTTCTAATAAATAGTTTATTTTCTAAATTCCATTATTTTGAATTAATTTAGAGAAATTTTATAATAAAATCAGACAAATCTTAAGGCGACTTTAAACTTTAAAATATTCTTATGACTAATGATAACAAAAATAGCGAAATTGTTTATTCATTTCAATGCCCATCATGTGAAAAAGGTATTATCGATATTGTGAGGAGTGTTTATGATCTCCCTGATGGTGATAAGATGTTGATCTTAAAATTCGAATGCAATACCTGTAACTTTCATAAAAATGATATAATCCCATTGACAACACAGATGGATCCAGGGATTATGACCTTGAAAGTGACAAACGAAGATGACCTTAAATCCAAGATCTATAGGTCTCCTATGGGAAAATTAGAAATTCCTGAACTAGAATTGATTGTTGAACCAGGTCCAAGAGCAGATTTTTATTATACAAATGTACAAGGAATATTATATAGATTTGAAAGTGCTGTATCCATTTATAGGAATAATCTTAAAGAAGGTGACCCCGAAATTCCAGATATTGAAGAAATTTTAATCAATTTAAACAAAGCACTAGATGGCAAGTTTGAATTTACACTGAAAATAACTGATCTTGGTGGAGGAAGTTATATAATCCCTCAAGATAAATCAAAATATAATTATGAAAAGATTGATAAAATGGAATCAGAATAAATATAAAATATAATTTCATCATAATTGTTTATTATTAAACTCAAATTAAATTCTAACTTTTGTGATTGTATTATGGGAAACCAAATAAAAAAAGTAGGGATATTAACAGGAGGAGGAGATTGCCCCGGTTTAAATTCTGTTATCTATGGAATAATGCTGAAAGCTTACGATGCAGGTGTTCAATGCGTTGGAATCCTTAAAGGATGGAAAGGATTTGTAGAAGGCCAGACAATTTCCCTTGATATAGCAGAGCATGATGACCTGCATACCATTGGAGGGACTATTCTCTATACAAGTAGAACTAATCCATTTAAAGGTGCTAGCTCAAAGGAAGAAAGAGCAAAAGAATTGGTTAAAAAGTTTGAGGATTTAGGCATAGATGCTTTAATTGCCATAGGAGGAGATGATACACTCAGTGTAGCAAATCTTCTTTATCAATATACCAATGCTAAGGTGGTAGGTTGCCCAAAAACCATAGACAATGACATTCTTGGAACTCATTATACATTTGGGTTCTGGAGCGCTGTGCAATTAGCTTCTAATTCAATTGATAATCTTACAACAACAGCTCGCTCACATCAGAGAGTATTTGTGGTTGAGGTAATGGGAAGGGATGCGGGTTTTTTGACTATGTATAGTGGAATTTCTGCTGGAGCAGATATTATCTTAATCCCTGAAACCCCATTTGATTTAGAAAAAGATGTTATTGATGTACTTAAAAAACGAGTTAATGCAGGATATAAATATCATATTATAGCCACTTCTGAAGGTGCTTATCCTAATAATGAATCTTTAAAGAGGGATTTTAAAACTATCTCGAAAGAAACAATTGATAAATTACCAAAAGATACTTTTGGAAATCCCCTATTGGTAAAGCTAAATATGTCTCAGATCATTGTTGATGAATTGAATATGAGAGATGACTTAAAACAAGAGTTTCAAAAAAATGGAATAGATTTTGAATGCAGAAGTGTAGTTCTTGGCCATACCATGCGTGCAGGACCACCCAATTCATTTGATCGGATTTTAGGATTAAGATTTGGTCTGGCAGCAATGAAACTTGTTTTAGAAGGAAAGTTTGGCAATATGGTATCACTCCAGGGAAACAAAATTGAAACAATCCCGCTTTCAGAAGGAGTAAAAAAGAAGTATATCACACCGGAAAATGATAAAATGGAGCTTCGAGATTTACTCGTTAAAATACGTTATCTTTCAAAGCAAAAATGAATTATTAAATATGTCTATAAATTGATTTAGTTTATGGGTGAAATAAGGGGAATTCTATTTGCGATAATAGAGGGATTAGGAACCCGATCGGAGGGGCCTACTTATTTTATTAAGCCATTGGATGATTATAAAAGCAGATGGTCTAAAATTCTTGTCAGGAAAAAAGCACATATGTGGGAAAGAGACACAGAATTGCATAAATTTCTCGATAAAAAGGTGGTAATAACCGGAGATATTATTGAGACAAAGAGTACAATTACAGTTGACTATGTGAAAATTGAACCTTTAGAATTAGAATAACCACCTTACATGTTTTGAGATCTTATTTTGGATTTTGGATAGAGAGAAAGTGTGGGATTTAAATCTCTTTTTTTAGATATAATATAACACACAAATAATTAGGGGTTAAAATTATGCAATTTAAAAATAAATCAGTTATATTACTATTCCTTTTCGGAACTATTCTTAGTTCAGGTTTTATATCCTTTGCGAGTGCGTGTAAAACTGATACGAGGTCCTCAAATTTTGCCGAATGGAGAATTTCAAACAATCAACAATATCTATATATTGTGGCAAGTGATTACTACACTCTTGGATTTTTAGAAGGTCAAAATTTAGCCTTTCAAACTGCATGGATGAAACTTATTATAATGCTTCAAGCTCAAGACTTAGGACTTTCTTATGAACATGCACTTTATTATACGACAGAATACATTGAATATATTCCTAATGAATATTTACTAGAGATGCAAGGAATAGCAGATGCTATTGATATTGTACAAGTTCCTTTTATGGGAGAAATCTATGAAATATCAATTGATTTCATCGATGTATTAGCTCAAAATTGTTTCTGGGATATTTATTATGGAAAGATTATACCAATGCTTACCGGTTACCCACAAACACCTTTAATTGCTGGAGGTTGCACTGCTATTGGTTCTCACACAGGAAAGAGGACAGTTTTTGGTCAAAATATCGACTTATCGTTTTTAATGATGCCAAGCGCATCTTGGGTTTATACAAAAATAAAGAATAAGAAATTTTTCTCATTTAGAATCGGAAGTATGCTGGCTATGGGTGGAGTAAATAAATGGGGACTTTCAATTTCTGTTAATTTACTAGAAGTATTTAACTATGGATGCTCCGGGACACCGCTCTCAGTCATTTATAGGAGTGTATTGGAAAGAGCCTTTTCTCTCAGACAAGCAAAGTACATAATTACTACTAACGATTTTACTTTGGGATGGAATTATATCCTAAGAAATCGAAGGCACATGATAGCAATTGAAACAATTCCAAATTCCTATTCTGTTGAAAGAATTAGTAAGGGATCTTATAGTTTCGATGCAAATATCTATGAAAACAGTTTATTTAAGTTTTTTATGATCTTTCCCACAGAATACCTACCACGCTATAATAGAGTTTCTGAACTCTGTCAATTCTATGCCCAAGATGGGGATTTAGATGTAACGGATATAATTAGTGTCTGCTCAGATACAATAATTTCGAGAAGATTTACAATGACAGATCCACTAGAAGTAGGCACAGTTGGATCTTTTTTTGTAGATACGAGAAATAAAGTATATTTCTGCTTAGGAAACCCATTAGATTCAAGTTTAGGAATAATATCATTCTACTAGGAGAAAATACAACAACCATTATCTAACTTCTTTTTTTTTAAAATGATCGTGAAACGCATCTTTCACGAAATTTTTTTTAAAAATACTAGTTATTCCTTCACCCAAAACTCCAAGTTCAATCGTAGTTCAACAATCTAAACTATAAATATCATAATTATTTTTCTGTATTAAGATATATTTCTTGTAAACCTTTATAATTTCAAAATTCTAAAAGAGAATTTACATATGTTCAGAAAAATTAAACGAGTATACAATGAATATCCTAATGCATTTAAAGTGTTAACTTTAGCCACTTTTATTGATATGTTAGGTTCCTTTTTGTTATATCCTTTTTATGCTCTCTATATTACTGCACATTTTGGTGTAGGGATGACCGAAGTTGGAATTCTCTTTTCAATATTCTCAGCAGGAAACATTTTTGGGGGTATTATAGGAGGTGCTTTAGCAGATAAGTATGGTCGTCGTGCAATGGTTATTATTGGGTTAGTAGTAAGCGGGGCAGGAAGTATATTTATGGGTATTGTTGATGATCTATTTTTATTTTACGTAATTGCTGGATTTTTAGGATTAGTTGGTAATTTTGGAGGCCCTGCACGGCAAGCAATGGTAGCAGATTTGCTTCCAAAAGAAAAGCAAGCAGAAGGATTTGGAATTCTGCGAATTGCATTCAATCTTTCCGCAACAGTAGGACCAATTCTTGGTGGTTTTCTAGCGACAAGATCATTCCTACTTTTATTCATCGCTGATGCTATAAGTAGCTTGGTAACAGCAGGGATTGTATATATCGTTATTCCTGAGACTAAACCAGAAAATTTGGAGAATAAACATGAAGAAAGTGTATTAGAAACCCTTAGAGGGTATAAAGAAGTTCTGAAGGATGGAATTTATGTCTTATTTCTTGCCATATCCGCTATAATGGTACTCGTGTATATGCAAATGAACAGCACCCTTTCGGTATTTTTACGGGATGAACATGGATTCTCAGAGCAAAATTTTGGTTTCTTGCTTAGTATGAACGCCTTTATGGTGGTACTATTTCAATTTTCAATAACAAGAAAAATTTCAAAGTATGCACCTATGAAGATGATGGCTTTTGGGACTCTGTTTTATATGATTGGTTTTGGAATGTATGGGTTTGTGTCTGCTGTATACCTATTTTTTATCGCAATGATTATTATTACGATAGGTGAAATGATTGTGACTCCAGTAGCACAGGCAGCAGCAGCATCTTTTGCTCCTGAAGATAAACGCGGAAGATATATGGCTGTTTTTGGTTTCCAATGGGCGATACCAAATCTTTTTGGTGTACTACTTGCTGGAATAGTAATGGAAAACCTTGGTCCAAACTGGGTTTGGTATTTAGCAGGGATCCTGAGCATGATTGCTATGACTGGATATTGGTTGCTTCATGGCATTTCCAAACATCGTTTTCAAGAAGAGGAAGAACCAATTCTAGAGCCTGATGAGGTAATCGTAGTTTACGATTAATTCTCAATTTCAAATATTATTTTTACATATTCATATTTAGAATTAAGCAAATTCAAGATGTTTTCAACAAAAGATCTTAAATTGGCAACATTTAATGGTTTCTCAGCTATTTGTTCAATTAAAAAATCATGAAGCATATTTCTCGTTTCATCTGGACCATTCTCTTCAAAATATTTCATCCAATGGATTGATGTTCTACATATTCTCTTTATTGCTTCATCGGGATACTCATTTTTATCAAAAATAAGTTCATGATATTTATTTAATGCATTTGTAACTCTTTCTAAATAATCTGCAATGCCTAAAGAGTATCTACATAAGCTAATTATATTTGAAGTGATTCTAGTGTTTCTGGTATTAGTCGCGGCTTCGAAAGAAACCCATACTTCATTCCATTCATCTTTATTCCTACCAATCTTTCCATCATTATATAGAGCTACGTTAATAATATCACTAAGATCAACATCGTGTCCTCTTTTGAGTTTCTTATTAAAGATTTCCTTCAACTTTGTACCTTCTAAATAACTTCCCGCGCCAAAATCGAGTAATTGATTTAGATTATTTGCAGCACAAAGAGCTTCATGTCTTGTTTCACCTGTTTCAGGATTGATCCATTCCACACTTTTTTCCCATTCTCCTGTCTCTTTGTTTTTTATCCAACCCATTTCTCTTAACACATGGTCTAATAAATGAATCTGAAAAGACCAGAAATCTATATCATCCGTGAAACGTTTTCTTCTCCAATCTCGGGTGGTATATTTACCTAAATATAATTTTAAAGTACCACGAACCAATTCAAACTTTCCGTTCTTCAATGAGTCACATGCATCTTTATAGTATACGTTTTCTGGCTCATTTGAAATCTCTACAATTCTGTTAATAACCCTTCGTGCTTCTCCTGCCACAATATCGCATGGGATACTCCCATCAGAAGGATATGACCTTGAACCTCCATCTACGAAATTTTTAAATAAATCCAAATCATTATTTGGTATTTTATACCAGGGATTATTAAATAGAAGTTTACTGAACAAATAATGGGTGAAACCTTTTTCATCCACATAAGTTTTATTGGTTAAAGGAGTGACATCTCTTAATTTATCTCCTTTTTGAACAACATCGGCTTTAGTATCCCAAATTATGGTCATACGAGATAGTATATTGAATGTACTTTTTAAAAATTGTTAATTTAAAATATAAAATCAATTTTTAAACATTGACTCTATTGATATTATAACCTAAAATATGCAAAATTAAAAAAATGGAATTCTTTAGTATTTATACATTCACACCATGGGATTCACTTCAATTAAAAACCTTAACCGAAGTGAAATTATTTTCATTGAAAAATATATTTAAAACATTTCCAGTAATTGAACCTGAATTCTTTGATGACATACTCTCACTACTCCATAAATTTAAAAACTATACCTGGGTTAAGAGCATTAAAAGAATTATGGGTCCTCATGGAGAAGACTATGACATAAAACCTTGGAATCTTTTATGGGGTATGGATCATGAAAGGAGGATCTTTCAATTTCTCTTTCAAAAAGTTAAAAATGAATTAAAAGGTTCACAAGCCACATTAGTAGCAATAGCACCACCAGAATTAGGTAAATTATTTAAAGAGCACAAGAGAGAAGCTATTTTAAGAACATTATCCTTACTCACAAATCCTAAAAAGATGAAATTTTTGATGGTTTTAGCCCCTAAGGGAAAATCTATAGCTGAAGAACAACAATTACTCCAAGTAAATAGGAATACCTTGGAAAAATCGAATTTAATTGATATTCTTAAACAAACTCCGAATGTTAAAGGGCAATGGTTCCCGGAATATTCTCCACGTTGTCCAAATTGTAATAAAATAATAACAGAAATAAAGGGTTTTAATATAGGGCTTCTTAAGTTTAAATGTCCATACTGCGGCTATGAGAAGCTCTAAGAATAGAATTTATTTTATCAAAACCATTAATAAGGATTTTATTAAATAATTCAATCTATAATTTATTATCAAAATTAACTAGGATGTAATTCAATAATGTTTGTAGCTGCATTAGATTTGGGCACAACTGGTTGTAGAACATATATTTTTGATTTAGTGGGGACAATAATTGCCAGTGATTATCAAGAGTGGGAGAGTTTTTATCCGTCTCCCTCATTTGTAGAGCAAGATGCAAATGTTTGGTGGGATTCGATTAAGAAAACTATAGAACGAGCTATAAAAAAAAGTGGAATTGATAAAACGGATATTGTAAGTCTTTCTGTTACTAATCAACGAGAAACTATTGTGCCCGTTGATAAAGATGGAAATCCTCTTCATAATGCATTGGTATGGCAAGATAGAAGGACAATTGATCAAGTAGAATATATTAAGAAAAAAGTTGGTATAGATAAGATTTACAAAACAACGGGATTAACTATAGATCCTTACTTCTCTGCAACAAAAATCCTATGGTTTAAAGATAAAAAACCTGAGATTTATCGAAAAACTCATAAATTTCTACTAGTTGCTGATTTCATAATTCATAAATTAACAGGTAAGTTTTGTACCGACTTTTCAAATGCTTCACGTACAATGTTATTTGATATAATAAATTTGAAATATTCAGAAAATATTGCTTCAGAATTAGATATTGATTTAGATAAAATGCCAGAAACACTAGAAAGTGGGTTAGAAGTAGGAGAAATCGTGAATGATGAAACTTTATTCGATAAAAAAACATTGGTAATTACAGGGGCAGGAGACCAACAATCTGCTGCTTTGGGCGTTGGTGTTGTTACTCCTGGAGAAATTAAATGTACAACCGGGACTGGAAGTTTCATTCTCGCATTTTTAACTAAACCAAATTTGGATCCCCAAAAGCGAGTTTTATGCAGTTGTCATGCAGTTCCCGGAACTTGGGTTCAAGAAGCTAGTATTTTTACATCTGGTGCAACTCTTCGATGGTTTAGAGATCAAGTTGGATTAGCTGAGTGTGATATAGCAAATGAAAAAGGGCAAGATCCATATGATATTATGATAGCTCAGGCAGAAGAATCTCCTATAGGTGCAAATGGTTTAATGCTAATCCCACACTTAGTAGGTGCAGGGGCACCCCACTGGAATCCTCATGCAAGAGGTGTATTATTTGGATTAGCTTTAGGACATCAGCGTAAGGATTTATATAGAGCTGTACTGGAAGGTGTTGCTTTTGAACTTAGAAAAAATATTGAAGTTTTTAAAGAAATTGGAATTGAACCAAAAGAATTGAAGTTAACTGGAGGTGGATCTCGTTCAGATTTATGGAATCAAATCTATGCTGACGTCTTGGGAATAACTTGTGTAAGAAATGTTATTGAAGAAGCTACTTCGCTTGGAGCGGCTATACTTGCTGCTTCGGGGGCAGGAATATTTCCAGATATTGCAAAAGCTGCTGAAAACCTATGTAAAGTAGACAAGAAATGGAATCCTAATGTAGAACGTCAAAAAACCTACGAAAAGTTATATAGATTCTCATCGGAATTATATAAAATCATGGAAAATAACAATCTGTATAAAGAGTTAAATGATATTTCTAATGGATTAGAAACGAAATAAAACTCTAACCTTAATTCATAATTAAATCTACTTCATAATCATCAATTTTATATATTTTAATTGTTATTCTTTTTTTAATCATAAATACCTAGTGTTGTTTGGACAAGATTTTCTTCTCTTACAAAATATTCAACAAAAAGGATGTGAAATATATGGAAAATGTTTCTTCAACCCCGGTTAAGGAGTATAATAAAAACCAAAAAATTGTCTCAGGAATTTTTTATGCACTTATTGTTATAGCTAGTCTGATTACAATTGGAGGTGTAGTATGGACTTTTGCTGACATTTTCATTGGGCCTACTGGGAAATTTGATCAGTTCTTAGATCTCAATTTAGGTTATCAAGTGGCTATAATCGGAGGTCTTTTAGCGGGCTTATTCTTCTTATTAGTTTTCTTCTATGGACTCTTCAAAAAAACATCACACTCATTAATGGTTTTCATTTATAGGAAAAGAGAGCTTGAGGAAAGATACAAAAATCGAACTGGTGTAAAAATAGTTGTAGGAGGGCTATTAATAAGTTTAATAGTCATTATAGTAGGATTTGTATTAGGTCCTATTTGGGATTTAATAGTGGGATCTACAGAAGATTCAGACTCAATCTTTACATTTCTAGGAAGTACAGGGCCGTGGGTACTTTTAGTGGGAGTTGGCACTTTCCTAATCATAGGCGCAGCTCTCTTTATGATATATTTTTGGAAAAATGGTTACTATCTAATTTTGAGACTTTTAGGTGGTCTAGAAAAAGAAGAAAGGTAAAAATTGAAATCATTTAAAATCTCCATTTTCTATTCTTTTTTTAAATCAGAAAATTCTTGCTCTTATCTTTTTTTTATTTGCTTTTGCTCTTTTATAACATTAAATTATTTTCTTTTATAGATAATACACCTTCATTTTAGAAAATGGCAATAAAAGCTGGGACCGTTTTTAACTATTTACAATTACCAGATGTATCTCAGTTCCCTTTTGTCATTAGTAAAAGATTAGACAACTTCTTCATTCAGAAGGGATTGTTTGTTTATACGGAATCCAATGAAGGGTTTTTAATCGGAATTATTGAACGGATTGTATTACTAAATGAATATTTCACTGATGCTTTAACAATTAAAGCTTATAATGCCAACAATAACCCAAATATATTAAAAGGGCTTTTCCCGAGTGAAGATTTTGAATTTGCTATAGCACTTGTAAAATGCTTGGGAATAATACAATTCAAAGATAAATCGACAACCAAAATTGAAAAAATTCTAAGAATGACATATCCCGCAAGCCCGGGAAGAGATGTTTATATCGTTGAGGAAGATCTTCTTAATGAATTTATAGGATTTGACAGAGTTAATGGTTTAGAGATAGGTACTGTAAAAGTTACTAACACTACTGCAAAAATCAATATGAATCGATTGTTAAATAAACATTTTGCGATTCTCTCAATTTCTGGTGGAGGGAAAAGTTATCTTACTTCAATACTCCTAGAAGAATTATTAAAAAGGGAACAAAATTGGGGTTCTCCTGCAATAGTACTGTTTGATGTTCATGGAGAATATTCGTATCTAAAAGAAATCCCTGAATTAAAAGATAAAGTAAGTGTTCAAGATATCTCATATTTTCAAATTTCTGTCCCTAAAATGCCTATATTCTCATTTAAAAAATATCAGGAAAATATATCGAACGTTCAATTAAGAGAGCTAGCAAAATTTGTTAAAAAGCTTAAAAAGAATAAAGAAAAGAAGAACCATTATACAATAGGAGATATTATAGAACTTCTTGAAAACGAATTAGAGGGAAATAAAAACACTAGGCAAGCACTAATAGGATGGTTGTCTGATTTAGAACGCTTAACTCTATTTGGCTCTCAAGAGAATCCAACTTTAGATAACATTATTGAAATGCAAAAATTGATAATTTTTAATCTTCAAAAGGAAGTTAGCATAAGAAAAAAACAAATAATTGTCGATTACATCTGTACACGCTTATTTGATATGCGAAGGTTGAATAGAATTCCCCCCTTTTTATTGATAATTGAAGAAGCACATCAGTTCTGTCCTGAAGCAGCCCATTCTAAAGCAATTTCAAAATCAATTATTGAGATGATTGCCAGAGAAGGAAGGAAATTTATGTCTTGTTTATGTTTAATTAGTCAGAGACCAAAGAGATTAAGTACTACAGCCCTTTCTCAATGTAATTCCAAAATGGTACTAAATATAAAAAATCCATATGATTTAAAACATCTTATGGATAGTTCAGAAGCAATTACCAAAGAGTATGCAAGTATGATATCGTCTTTGGGTGTAGGAGAAATGCTATTGATGGGAACTGCTGTAAACTATCCTGTTTTTATTGACATTAGGGAAAGAATATATAGATCTGCTTCAGAAGAAATTACTTTAGCCCAAGTCTGTTTGAATTGGGAAAGCAAACAATTAAAGTAGATCTGTGCTTATATCTTCTCTTATTGCAGTGTTATGCTTATTAAAAACAATCATTTTTTTATTCTTTGAAACGCGAAAAACACTAATAATATTCATGCTTTCTAGCTTCATAAATATTTCTTCTAGGTACAAAGAATTTATGTAAGGAAATTCTTTTTTAAGAAGTTCTTCAAGACGTTTATCTAAGATTTCTCCTTTATTTTTAATGAGTATGTCCAATAATGAATTAATTATGGGTTTTTGATTCCAACGTTCGATTTTAAAACACCTGAAAATATTATAAAAAATAGAGTTGTAATATTGATAATTATTGCTTTCTAATTAATTTTAGGAATTTATACAAACAACCTATCTTCCTTAGATTCCTCAATTCTTCTACTTTTCAATTTCTCACCAAATTTCTCATACCATTCAACAACTTCTTTGGTAATGGTGGGATGAATATCTTTTCTAGCTTCTTTAAAATGTTCCTTAGTAACTTTTCTTGCTCTAATATTTTCTCTAAGAGCAATCATTGCTGCCTCGCGGCACCACGTCTCGATATCAGCGCCAGAAAAACCGTCAGTCATTTCAATTAACTCGTCCAATTCCATATTTGCAGCAAGGGGCATATCTTTAGTAAAAATCGAAAGTATCTCTAGTATCGCTTTTTGATCAGGAGCAGGAACTAATAAAATGCGATCAATTCTTCCTGGTCTAATAAGTGCAGGGTCTAAAATATCAGGACGGTTTGTTGCAGCAATTACAACGATATCTTTCATAACTTCTAATCCATCTAATTCAGTTAGGAATTGTGACAAAACTTTTTCTGATACACCAGAATCAGAGGTATGTCTACCCCGACTAGGAGCTATTGAATCAAATTCATCAAAAAAGATAATGCAGGGTGCAGCCATCTTCGCCTTTCTGAACACCTCTCTTATAGCTTTTTCGCTTTCCCCGACCCATTTCGATAGAAGTTCTGGTCCTTTTATTGAAATAAAATTAGCTTTACTTTCGGTTGCAACAGCTCTTGCTAATAAGGTTTTACCGCAACCTGGTGGTCCATAAAGCAAAATTCCTTTAGGGGGTCTTATTCCCATTCTACTGAAAATTGTTGGATTTGATAAGGGCCAATCGACTGCCTCAACCAATCTTTGTTTCAAGTTTTCTAAACCACCTACTTGCTCCCAGGTTACATTTGGTACTTCTACAAACACTTCTCTTATTCCTGAAGGTAACACTTCTTTTAACGCTTCTTCAAAATCATTTTTAGTTACTTCAATTTGCTCTAATAATTCTGGATCTATTATTTCTGATTCTAAATCTATTTTAGGTAGATACCTTCTTAAAGCGGACATAGCAGCTTCTCTAGACACAGCAGAAATATCTGCTCCAACAAATCCATGAGTTATTTGGGCAAATTCCTTTAAAGAAATTTTCTTATCCAGGGGCATATTACGTGTGTGTATTTGGAAAATTTCTATCCGTCCTTTTTCATTAGGTACTTTGATTTCAATCTCACGATCAAATCTACCAGGTCTTCTCAAAGCAGGATCCAAACTGTTTGGTCTGTTAGTCGCACCAATAACAATTACTTTTCCTCTACCATGCAAACCATCCATTAATGCTAAAAGTTGAGCAACTACTCGTCGTTCTACTTCTCCCGTAACAGTCTCTCTTTTTGGGGCAATTGCATCTATTTCATCGATAAAGATAATCGAAGGGCTTTTTTCTTCTGCTTCAATAAAGATCTTTCGTAACTTCTTCTCAGATTCTCCATAAAACTTACTCATAATTTCCGGGCCATTAATAGATATAAAATGGGCTTCACTTTCATTCGCTACAGCTTTAGCTAGTAATGTTTTCCCACAACCAGGTGGTCCTCTTAATAAAACTCCTTTTGGTGGATCTATGCCTAATCGTTTAAATAGAGAGGGATGTCGTAAAGGAAGCTCAACCATTTCTCTAACTCTTTGGATTTCCCTATCCAATCCACCAACATCCTCATAAGTTATATATCCGACACCAGTTTCGACATCTTCTGTAATTTTCTCACTGATATTTAGGATAGTATCTTGTTTGATTACGCAAACTTCATTAGGCCTCATACTGATAACTTTAAATGTAATTTCTCTACTGATCCCAATAGATATGAAAATAAAATCATCAACAGTTACAGGATAATTGTTTAGCTTTCTTTTCACAAAACTCTCAAATCTGGGATTATTCCTTATTTTAACACTAGAGGGTGCTAAAACTATATTCTGAGCAGGTTCTGCTTTTACTTTGCGAATTTCTAATGTATCATCAATTCGAGTTCCTGTATTCTTTTGTAACCTAGAATCAACGCGAACTATTCCCAGACCATTGTCTTGAGGATAACTTGGCCAGGCAATTCCCGCGCTTTGCTTTTTCCCAATGACCTCTATAACATCACCTGTTTGAATATTTAACTTTTCCATTGTTTTTTGATCAATTCTTATGATATTGCGCCCAATATCTCGTTTTTTTGCTTTTTGAACTCGTAAGACTACGCTTGGTGTGTTATTCTTACTTTTCTCAGTGTCTTCTTCTTTACCATCGTCCTTAGATGACATAATATTCCATTTCTAAGAAAATTTTATATGTTTAATATTTATAAATAATAATTTTGTAAAAGTTTTTTCCTTTTCGTAATATATTTAAACCTTAAGAAAATCATCCAATGAGACTTGTGTTTTCTTGGAATCTAATTTTCTTAACCTCTCTAATGCACTTTCAACTCGCTGTTTTGAAAAATTGTGTTGTTCAATTAATAATTCTTCTATTCTTTCAAAGTTAATCTTTTTAGCTTTTGGTACAAGATAGTCTTTTTGTACATCAGGTTTTAAAAATATAGCTCTTGTTCGCTCTACTGATTCCATATCTAAATAAATATCTTTTCCCCCAACTTTTACTTCATGTTGTAAGATATTTTCTATGGATTCAAATTTTTTTATTAAATCCAATGCGGTTTTCTGACCAATACCTTTTATCCCTGGAAAAAAGTCGGTTCCTATGAGAATTCCCATATCTACTAATTGTTCACGATTTATCCCTAAATTTTTTAAAAATTTAGATAGTGAAACATACTCTATATCTAATGTAACTGTAGTATCCTTTACTTTCCTGCTTCGGCTAACTGCAAAATTGCGGATTAAACGCTCTCCCCCAAATAATAAAGTATCATAATCTTGAGAAGCGCATGCCCAAGCATCTCCTTTTTCAACCATATATGCAGATTGAGCTTCACCTTCAGAACTAGCTTGAACTAAAGGAATACCCATAGATTCAATCAGTTTCTTACTTTCCTCAATCATCCCTTCATCAAGTTTGGAAGTAAATTGAGCAAATTTTTTGGCTTCTCTGAAATCTTCCGCGTCCTGGGCGGCAATCATCTTCTTTTGAGCTTCTTCTTTGATTTTTTTACGCTCTTCTATTGTATCAAGCTTTAATTCAGAAGGTTTACCATCAAAAACGTAAATAGGTTTAATATTATGTTCTAAAAAGTTTATACTCCTATAGAATAATCCAGAAAGATGGGATGTTATATTGCCTTGAAAATCTTTTAAAGGAGTTCCATCTCGTTGACGGATTATGGCTAAAAACTGATAGATGGTATTAAATGCATCGATTGCTATTTCTTTTTTGAATAAATTTTCAAATGTTATGGTTCTTTTGACTTCTTTTACTAATTCGTTTATTTTAACGCCCATGTTATGACTTAATCCTTTTTTTCTACCTTCGATAATAATATATGATGCAATTTATATAACTACCACTAATATAATATGTTATCTCTTAGGTCTTCTTTTTAGTGTAGATCCACATTTTTCACAATTCTTATATAAATCTTCAGAGTTGTAAATTTTAAAACATGAGGGGCAGTAGACTTCCCATATTATTTTCTTTGCTATACCTTCTTTGAACAAAGGAAAATAAGGTATATTTAACTCAGAACATAAATTCTCAATTGAGTAATCATTAGAAAATACAATTATATTCCTATCTTGATTATCTAACAATTCTAATGAAATTGCAATTAAATCTTTATCTGCATCGGATAAAGCTCTAAAATCTCCTGTTTTTTTAGATAAAAAAATTACTTTTTCCAGATATTCTTCATTTGGGGTTACCAATTCTAACTTTTTAGCCTCAATTGCCACCAAAATTCTATTTAAAATGTTTCTGTTTTTTTCTTCATATTTCTTGACTTTTATTTCCTCTATTATTGAAGGTGTTGTAAAAATTGTACTCTCAATAATATTAAAATCAATACCAGTGAGGAAAATATTAGCATCAAAAATATATATTAGAGGTTTTTCCTTCATACGCTTATTCTTCTGGTGAATCATCAATAGGTGTTCTTACCGTAGAAAGAATTTTCTTCCTTAAACGTTTAAAATAACTTTTGCTAAATCGAATAAATGTATTATGAGAATCAGCTTTACGAATCCTGATTTTAGTATTAGGTGCTATCTTTTTAATTGTACGCTGTCCATCTATGACAATCTTTGCATCTAATCGAGGTCTAAGAAGCTGAATTTCAACTACAGAATCAATGGGTATTACTATTGGCTTTAATCCTGACCCGGCAAAACTATTTAAAGGTGTTATCTGCATTATTTCCATATTTGGATTAACTATTGCCCCCCCTGCACTTAAATTATATGCTGTTGATCCTGTTGCTGTAGAAATTATAACACCATCTAAGTAACTACGATTTAAAAAGATATCATCAACTTTAATCGATACTTGTAATACTTTAGAGCTCTTTGAAGACACAATTAGAATTTCATTCAACGCATTGTTTAATCTAATTTCTTCAGAATTTTTAACAATGTAAGGAGTAATTTTTGAACATTTTTCATATTCATATTGCCCATTTAAGGCTTGAATTAAGTCTTTAAATATCGTTCTTTCATTAGATTCATCTAAAAAACCTATAGATCCTACATTTACACCCAAGATAGGAGGTGGGTCTATCTGTGATAATCCACTAGCAACACGTAAAATGGAACCATCTCCACCTATAGTAATTATGAACTTTATATTATCAGCTGTCATTTCGGCTAAATCCATGCCATTATGTGGAAAAATCTTAGGAGCAATTCTGGTTTCCAAATATACTACTTCCCCTTTTTGAACTAAAAATTCAAAAATTCTTTTCGCTAATTTAATTGCTTTTTCTGAATCTAACCGACACGCCATGGCTATAGGCTTTTTTTCCATGGTTACACTCCTTTTTATAATGAAATCTTATCTATTTAGATCTCTGTTAAAAAATAAAAGATTAATTTGAAATTACCATTAATCCTTCCACTCAATTAACTATTTATTGGTTGTCTAATTAGTAAAAACTCGATTTATGAGAGTTTTTCCAGCTAATTGCCAATAATCCACTTGAGCAGTTGTTATCTTATTAGGGGTTGCCTGGAGTTCTTTTAATTTATTTATTAAATCCTCATCTTTAGGCCATTCAACATCGAAAGATTCAAAAGATTCTAAATCCATTATGTTGATTGATGTGTCTTCTATAAAATTAATTTGGGCATTACCCTTGAGGATTTCTGGTATGTCCACCATGTGTCCGCTCGGAATCGTTAAAGAGCGTTTGTTGTTATCAAAAAGTCCTACACATACAACTCTAACTTTTGCGTGACCATGTTTTCCACTCTTAGAGCGTTCCGTGCTTTTTATAACACAAGGCTCCTCCTCAACCATAATAAATTGTCCTGATTTTAACTTTTGTATCTCTGTTCTTCTAATAGACAATTACTTTAACACCTTAGTTATATTTTTATTTTAGAAATTTCTTTTAACTTAAGATATATTATATTTTTTCAAAAAAAAATATTAGTTTTTGAGAATTAATACAAGTACAATAAAAAAATATAGAGCTCAGTTTTAATGGTTTTGGAACAACTTGGTAGACAATTAGATAATGCAATACGTAGAATTAGACGACTCCCATTAGTGGACAAAGATGCGATAAATGCCCTCATTCAAGATCTTCAACGAAGTCTTCTTACTGCGGATGTAAAAGTCGATCTAGTTTTTCAGATGACTGAAAATATTAAAAAAGAAGCAATGAATACCAAACTTCAAAAGGCAAAACGAAAAGATTTCATTATTAAATTGGTGCATGATGAGCTTATTAACCTATTGGGAGGAAAACCAGCCCCTATCAGAATAAAAACAGGAAAAAAGAATGTAATTTTGCTCGTTGGAATCCAAGGATCTGGTAAAACTACTACCATCGGTAAGTTAGCTAAATATTATAAAAGTAAAGGTTACAAAGTAGCAGCTTTAACGACAGATACATGGAGACCCGGTGCTTATGAACAATTAGTCCAGTTGACAAATCAGATTGGGGTAAAATGTTATGGAAATCCATATGAAAAAAATGCTGTTAAAATTGCGATTCAAGAGACTAAAAAAGCGATAAATGACGGAAATGACTTAATTATTGCCGATACAGCAGGAAGACATAAAGAAGAAAAGGAATTAATGAAAGAAATGGCAATTCTCGAACAAAAGTTAAAACCAAATGAAGTTTGCTTAGTAATTGATGGAACTCTTGGCCAACAAGCTTTTGCTCAAGCAGAAGAATTTGATAAAACAACCAATATTGGAAGTATAATTGTAACGAAATTAGATGGAACCGCTAAAGGAGGTGGTGCCTTATCTGCCTGTGCTGCTACAAATGCAGGAATTCGATTCATCGGTGTCGGAGAAAAAATAGATGATCTCGAAGAATTCGAACCTTCAAAATTTGTAGGAACTTTACTTGGGATACCAGACATTGAATCATTAGTTCAAAAGGTTGAGGAAGCCGAGATCATACCTGATGATGAGACCATTAGACGTATGATGCATGGTAAATTCACTCTTGAAGATTTGTATATCCAATTAACTCAAATTAAAAAAGTAGGAAAATTTCAACAAATTCTGTCAATGATGGGTGGAGGAAACATACCCGATGCGTTAAAAGGGGATGCAGAGAGAAACCTTGAAAGATGGAGAATTGTGTTAGATTCGATGACTCATGAAGAAAAAATGGAGCCAAAAATAATTAAAAAGACAAGGAAAAGAAGGATTGCGATTGGATCAGGCACTGAATATTCTGTAATAAACAAAATGCTAGATCAGTATAACCAAATGAAAAAATTTATGAGAAGATTTCTTCAAATGCAGAAAAAAGGTAAAGGCATGCCTGGTATGCCTGGATTATCTGGAGGAAAAGCAGCCACTGATTTCATGAAGAAGCTAGGCAAATTTTAAAGTCTTTATAGTATTAAAATAAAGTTTGATTAGGTTGGTAAATTTCTTATTACTTCTGGAAAAAATTGTTAAATATTCAAAAAAACAGATTGATAAAGGAAAAACTCCTCAAATAATCTACGAGTTATGCTCATGTATAAGAGAAACTTTTTGTTTGTCTTATTCTATTAGAAAAGACAATAATTTATACTTATATTTCAAAGAGGAAAATCTTCTTTTAAGTTTTATAGGTAAAGAATTAAGATATGTTGGCCCTGATGAGCGTTCTCAAGCTTTATTACTTTTAAAAGCTTTAGAAAAGGGGATAAACATCATTCCTCTAGCAGAAGCTAGGATGATAAAGTCGACACCGGGAATTTACTGTATAAAATTTTTAGAAGAAAGGTCGCTTTATAATTATCTTAATACTAAAATTGATGGAAAATTTTACTTTCTTATAAACAATACAAAACTAATTAAAAATGAAACAGAACTCGAAATAAAAGGAGAAAATAATCTCTATATTATCCCAACTTTTACAATTTTACCTGAAAAATCAGAATTTAATCTCGGATTTAGAGATATAAAAAAAATAAATTTTTTATCTCTTTCTAAAATTAAATCAATAGAAAATAAAATTTTATATATTAATTTTCGAAAAGATCAACAAGAGATTTAATTAGAGTTTTTGTTATGCTTCTTAAAAACGCTAAAATTTATTCTGAAGGTTTAGTACATAATGGAGCTATTCTTATCACTAATGGTTGTATTAAGGAAATAAAATTTGATCCTGATCATAAAGATTATAGAATATTGGCAAAAAAAAATAAAGATGATAAGGAAATTGACTGTAAAAATAAGCTAATTTTACCAGGGATAATTGATATTCATTCTCATTTGCGAGATATGGGACAAAGTGAGAAGGAAACATTTTTGACAGGATCTAAAGCAGCAGCCTATTCTGGAATTACAACTGTTTTTAACATGCCTAATACAAAGCCCCCTGCGATTACTGGCGAGAACGTTCAGAAATGGATGGAAAAAGCCTCAACTCATATTTACGTGAATGTTGGATTTATAGCAGGAGTACCTGACGAAATAAATGAAGATGAGATAAAGAAAATTTTAAGTTTGGGTGTTATTGGATTTAAAATATACCCCTTAAATCCCTTAAACGATATTGATTGGAACAATCCAGATAATATCCACAAAATTCTAAAAATCTCTTCAAAATACCAAATTCCAATTTTCTTCCATGCAGCCTTTCCAATTTCTGAAAGTGAAAAAGCTGAGATACTTAATCGATTTGAAGCTCAAAAATATCCAATCTTAGAACTTCACGACCAATTGAATCCTATAAAAATGGAGCGAAAATATATAGAATTTATAATTGAAATTTATCAAGAACATATAATTAAAAATAAACTAAACCCACTGAACTATCCACATGTTCATTTTTGCCACGTAAGTTGTATTGAGGGGTATAAAACTATTCAGGATGCATTAATATCAGATAAAAATCTAAAGATTACCTTTGAAATAACCCCTCATCACTTAATCTTATCTTATGAAATAAAAATAAAAAGAGATACCTATGGAAAAGTTTTGCCTCCTTTAAGAAGCTCTGATAACAGAACATTTTTGTTTAATCAGCTTACAGAAGGTAATGTACCATTGATTGGCACTGATCATGCGCCTCACACAATAAAAGAAAAAAATCAAGATTATTTTAATGCACCATCAGGATTTCCTGGTTTTGAGACTTATCCATTAATTTTATTACATAGCGTGTTTAATTTTAAGCTATCCCTAGAAAACTTTGTGAAGTGTTCTTCTGAAAATCCAGCAAGAATGTTTAATTTAAAAAATAAGGGATTTATAAAGGAAGGTTATGATGCGGATTTATTAATTGTTGATAAAAGACCCCAATTTTCTATTAATTCTAAAAATTTTAAAACAAAAGCAAAATTTTCCCCTTTTGAAAATCATTATAGCGTTGTTCAGATTTGGAAGGTATTCTTAATGGGCAATGAAATTAATAATGAGAATATCAATCCTGTTGGAAACATCATAAAAGCAAGTTATAAAATATAAATGTCTGAACAGTATATTAATATATAACTCAACTCGATTATGGAACCTGAAAATGACTTATAAAGAAAAAATTAGTCTTGAAGATGGTGAAGTCTTAGTTAAATTCGCAAGGGAAAATATTGAATTTTTTCTTAGAAACAATAGAGTAATTCCCATTTCTGAGTATATTAAAGAAAAATTTAGTGATAAATATGGAGCATTCGTTACATTAAATAGGTATAATGTATCTGGCAATCCATTACGAGGTTGCATCGGTTATATTGAACCTAAATTTACTCTTTATGATGTTATCCACAAAGTCTCAATTAGTTCTGCATTAGAAGATCCAAGATTCCCTTCTGTCACAATTGAAGAAATGGATAATATTGTTATTGAATTATCTATACTAACTCCCCCCGAGTTACTCAAAGTAAACAATCCCAAAGAATATAGCGAGAAAATCGTAATAGGAAGAGATGGACTCATTGCGGAAAGGGGGTGGCAAAGAGGACTATTATTACCTCAAGTTCCAGTTGATCATGATCGGAATTGGGACGTTGAAACTTTTCTCAACCATACGTGTCAAAAAGCTATGCTCCCAGCAGACTCTTGGAAAGATTTGGATACTAAGATCTATTCTTTTCAAGCAATTTTGTTTGAAGAAGAATCACCAAGGGGAGAAATCGTTAGAAAGTATCTCAAATAGAATGCTCCTTGTAAAATTTTATCCTATTTATTTAAATTAAATAGGTAATTATTATTAAAAGAGCTACAAAATTTTAGGTATAATTTCCAAAAAAATTATTGTGTACAAACTATAAATATTAATAATCATATAATATAGAAATTCAATCTCCTCTCATACATGTGGAAGTGAAATTTAAATTGTCGCAAATTAATGGAGTAATTTGTGATGCTCTAACCTTTTTCAATAAGAATGGTGAAATTATAAAAAATTTAAATTCACTTCTACTACGCCATATACTTACAAATGACGCTAACGCCATTTTACTTTTCGGGAGCATGGGGGATAATAGGGGAATTTTAGATAATACTGAACAAAGATCTAAACTTATTGATTTAGTATTGGAAATTACTCAGAAAAAAAATCCCATTCTTGTCAGAATTCATGATAATAATGCAAATGATATAATAAATCATATTGAAGCTTTAGGAAAAAGGTATGAAGATCTGAATTATATGATATCTCCCCCGTCTTCAGAAAAACTTCCATCAGACGCAATATATTCTTATTTTGAAAATATTTTAGGTTCAATTAATCCAAGAACTAACATTTACTTATATAACAATCCTCTCCAATGTGCTAGGAATGAGATCGAACCATCATTCCTAAAAGATATAATTAAATTTCCCAATCTAAAGGGAATTAATGATTCTTTTTATAACATAAAATTATGTAAATCTTACATTGAGTTATTAAATGAGGATTTCTCTGTATTTTGTGGTCTTGAAGAAAACTCCCAGAACTTTTTTCAATTAATCCCTTTAAACATGAGAAAATATAGTGGAATTGTATCCACTATCAGCAATTTGGTTAATATGTCTTCAAAATTATACTATTATGCCTTAGAAGATAATCTCCTCGAACTTCTACAATTACAGGAGCAAATTAATGATATTCGAACAAAAATATATAATAATAAGATTGAACTGGACCAAGAAAAGCTTGGTTTATCATATGCTTTTCTGTATTTATATAGAGATTTAATATCGTCAACAAACGAAGAAGTTAATTCTTTCATTTCTACTTTACAAAATGAAATTGAACCTATAAGTAAAGAAAGAATAGAAGCCACTGTTAATTCCTTAATCAATAATAAACAAATTTATCAATTATATTATATAGGGACAAAAGATCTTTATCAATTTCGGGATATTATTGATACTTTCTCAAAAATTGATGTTTTAGTTCAACAAGGAAAAGTAATAAAAATAACAGGACCTTATGTGGCAGATATTAACACAATTTATAAAGTCAAGTTTGAAAACAGCAAATTAGTATTCAGATTTCGAACTAGTAAAATCTTTCAATTTGAAGATTTAGTTAAAGAAAAACTACTCTTTCCGCTCTTAGATAAAACTTTAACTCCTCAAGATCAGCATTTAAGGGAAAAAGTAAAGGTGATAATAGCAGCTAAAACAGGATCATATATCTTCCAGAAAGAAAAGCCTCCTATTATACCAGTAAGTAATTTAGTCTACTACGATGAGAGAAAATCAATTATTCCCTATACTTTCTCAGTACAAGATTATATACGAGGAAAACCATTATTTCAACTTATAAATACCTATATCAATGAAGGAAAAAACTTGAATACAAAAAAAATGATAACTATATTTGATAAATTAGGAGAACATCTAGGAAATCTACATAATGTTAAATTTGAATCCTTCAATAAAAATATTGCTAATATAGGGAATAAGAAAAAGGAATTATATTCAGAATATTTCAATAATCAATTAGATCTTGAATTACATGAAGCAAAAAAGAATAACATTGATTTTGGGAATGAAATAAAGGATTATTATAGAGATAACCAAGCATTAATCGAAGAGGAAGATGAGTTTGTTCTATTACATAACGATTTTCATAGTCAAAACGTAATTGTAAAAGAAGAACAAGGAGTTATTCACTTAAACGGATTAGTAGATTTTGATGATTGGTATATAGGAAGTAGAGCCCAAGATTTTATAAAAATTGACTACTATATTCTAAAACCTCTAAATATTCCTTCTTTTTCAGATGCGTTTTATAATGCTTATTCCAGATATTCTAAAGTTGACTCTAATTTTAAGAAAAAAATTGAAGTACATAAACTTTTATGGCTTTTAAGCGAATATAATTTCGAATCAGAATTAAAAAGAAAGGCTAATCAAATGGATCTAATAAGCAAGATGTCGACGTCTATAAATAATTATCTGTTTGAAATACAAGCAATAATAAACTAAATCATTACATTTCCATAAATTTAATAATATCACATATTCAAAACTTATTATTCAATCTACCTATGTCGAAATATAATAAAGAATTAAAATTGGCCATTCATTTAGTAAAAAAAGCTACTAAAATTACAGAATGGTTTAGGAATAAAGGATTTAAATCTTACTCTAAAGATGATGATTCTCCAGTTACCTTAGCTGATTTTACGTCTCAAATTTTTATCATAGCTATGATAAAGAATCATTTCCCCAATGATGAGATAATTGCAGAAGAAGAAGACGTTCGATTTATTGATAAAAACTCATTAAATTTCGTAAGACAATGTTTACTTGAACTCGATATCAGTAATATAAAAAATATAAAAAATTACATTAAATATCGTGGAAATCCATCCCAACGTCAATGGACAGTGGATCCGATTGATGGAACAATAGGTTTTCAAAAAGGATTATCATATGCTGTAGGAGTCGGTTTTATGGAGAATTCCATTCCTAGAGTAAGTGCAATTGCAGTCCCAAACTATGCAGGAAAACCATTAGCAATCTTTTCAGCTGAACAGGGCCAAGGTGCCTATGTTTCATACAAGAATAACGAAAACATACAAATTAAGGTAAATAACAAGAACAACTTAAAAGATATTCGATTATGTCATTCCTTACATTATGATCAGCCATGGGTTCTACAATTCGCAAGAAGTATTGGTATAACTAATTTTGTACAAATTGATAGCATGGCTAAATTTGCTATGATAGCTGATGGAAGTGCTGACTTGTATATTAAGCCATTAGATCCAGAACATTCGTTTTCTTGGGATTTTTTACCAGGAGATTTGATTGTAAGGGAAGCAGGAGGGATAGTATCAGATTTAGATGGTATACCTCTAGAATTTAGAAATGAAAAATGTATCTGGACTAAACCTGGAATAGTTTCTTCAAATAATCTGCTCCATAGGAAAATTTTAAATAAAATCAAAGAAAATTTATCTGATTTTTTTAAGTAATATAAGAGTAATTTAAAAGATTAGTCTGACGAATTTTATTATTTCGTTCTAAGCTTGATAATTTAATCCCAACGAGTCTTACTTTCTTCATATTACTAAAAAATTCTTGAAATAATTCTAAAATAACTTCTAAAACTCTTTCCTTATCTTGAATATGAAAAGGTAGAGTTTTTGCACGTGTATAAGTTTGATAACCTTCAAATCTAATTTTTAATGAAATGGTTTTATATGTAATTTGATTCTTAAAAATTGTTTTATGGATTTTTTCATTAATATCCCCTAATTTTGATAAGATAACATTAAAATCATCAGTATCTTCAAAAAAAGTTCTCTCCGCACTTATAGATTTTCTCTCTTCTTGGAATTCTTTTACCCTTCGATTGTCAAAGCCATTTACAACTTTCCAAATCCATTTGCCATGCTCTCCAAATAAAGAGATCATCTTAGGCAAAGAAGTATTCAGGATGTCACCGACCTTTTTAATTCCTTTCTTATAATAAAATACCTTAGTTTTTTTCCCAATGCCTGGAATTCGAGTGATATCCATGTCTTCTAAAATCTCTTTAAAATTCTCTGGTTCAAAAATAGTGATTCCATTAGGTTTATTGCAGTCTGATGCAATTTTAGCTAGAGATTTGGTAGGAGCGATCCCAATAGATATTGTAATCCCTACATTTTCACTTACTTCTCTCTGTATTTTGAGGGCGTTTTCTTTAGCTTCTTCATAATCTAAACATGTTTCTGTAAGATCCAAGTATGCCTCATCACCTCCTAACTGTTGGAAATCTTTCGAATATCTACGTAATATCGTCATTACTTGTTTCGAAGCAGCATAATATTTTTCAGAATTTGGTCTAAGATAAATACCATGAGGACATCTAAGATATGCTTGAGATATAGGCATTCCAGAATGAAGACCAAATTTTCTTGCTTCATAGGAACAGGTTGATACAACTCCGCGCCCTTTTCCCTCCTTTGGATCCGCCCCTATTATCACTGGCTTTTTCCTATATTGGGGATTATCTCTAATCTCTACTGCTGCAAAAAAACAATCTAAATCACAATGCACTATAAGTCGGTTCATTTTTATGAAAAATTAACTGCAGTTCTTATTTTAAACCATCATATATGATATTTTTGGATATAATATATTTGAATAGAGTATTTTGAATTTTTAAACAAACCATAAATGTGTATTCTCATTTCAGAATAAATTTTTTACATAATCTTAATTATTTAAATTATGTCATTAACTAAAGAAGAAAAACTCCGAATGGAGGTAGTCGAGGGAGCAAAAGCAATATTCGCTAAAGGTTTAGTAGAAACAGGTGAAGGTAATGTCAGTATAAGGAATGGTAGGAAAGAAGAACTCTTTATCACACCTTCATTTAATCAATACTCAACGCTTAAAGCAAATGAAATCGTTCATTTAAATTTTGATGGAACATCATTAAGCGCTGGAAAATTACCATCTACAGAGGCAAAAATGCATATCGCTATTTATCAATCCCGCCCGAAAGTTCAATCAGTAATACACACACATTCAACCTTCGCATCAATGTTTTCAACGATTCGAAAAGGTATTCCCATTATAATGGAAGAAATGTATATTTTTTTGGGCGGAGCTATTGATATATCTGAGTTTGGAGAAGCTCATACAGAAGAAATTGGACAAGAGGCACTTAATGCACTTGGTACGAAAAATGCTGCATTGTTAGCTAACCACGGAGTTATTGTTTGTGGTAAGTCTGTTGATCATGCGGTGAAATTTGCAGAATTAGTAGAAAAACTAGCCAAAATCTATTGGGGTGCTTTACAAATAGGTGATCCAAAAACATTTTCCTTAGAAAATCTTGGGAAATTTGAAAAACTCTATGAAAGTTTATTTGCAAATTATCCCAGAAAAATGGGGAAAAAAATAGAGTAAAATTTTGAGGATAAGGTGTCAACTCGATGGAATTAGGAATTAGCTCTTTAGGTCATATTATTGAATATGGACTTTCCAATAAATTTGACAATTTATTAGATTTAGTCCTTATGGCTTCTGAGGATTGTCTCAAATTTGCAGAGGAAAATGATATAGAAATAGTTGAATTAGTCTT